>DCDD01000210.1 GCA_002316235.1 Bacteroidales bacterium UBA1064 | reverse complement strand
GAGCAGGACTACAGCAACTTAACCCTAAGGCTGCACGATAGGGACAGCTTGCTGGGCGTTCGCAACAGGGAGCTCCAGCTAAGAATTAACGAGAGCACCCTGCTGCAAGGGTTAATTCAAACCCAGCTCGATTCCATTAAAAATTCTTCAACCCTCCTCGATTCGCTAAACCAGCTGGTAGCCGAAAAACAAAAAGAACTACAGGCCCAGCAAAACCTCATTAACAACCAGGGGCAGGTAATCACGGAAAAGGAGTCCACCATTCTCCAGCAGCAGCGGAAATGGTACATCACCCTGATTTTGCTTTTGGGTGTTTTATCAAGCCTGATTTTTGCCTCTATTTCATACACCACCAAGCGGAGAATGAACCTGCGGCTTGAGAATCTTGTTGAGGAGCGCACCCGGGAGCTAAATGCCAGCCGGGAGCATTTTAAAAATTTATTTGAAAACTCCCCCGTAGCCATGATAGAGCTGAACTTTTCGGCCCTGAAAGATTTCTCATGGCAATCCGATAATGGCAAGGTGGATATCGACAGCATGAGCAATGAGGAGTTCTCAGCACTTATGTCCCGTGCCCTTACCTACTCCAGGGTGGTTGATGCTAACAACGCCGCCATTAAACTTTTTGGCTATGCCGATAAAAAGGACTTCATGGAGAATCCCTCCAAAACGCTAACCTTCCAGTCGCTGGTTGATTACCGGTCGCTGGCCAAACTCTACTTTAATAACCAGCCCCTTGCAAAGTTTGAAACTACCAGGCAAACCACTTCAGGCGAAACTATACATGCTGTTTTTGAATGGCTCGTGCTTCCCGGCTACGAAAATACCTACGAGAGGGTTCTTTTGGCTATTACCGATATTACTGCCCTTAAAAAGTATGAGAAGGAGCTTACCCGGCACAAAGATCATCTGGAGGAAATTGTTCTGGAACGGACCAGGGAGATTATCAAGCTGAATGAGGATTTGACTTCCACCAACGCCGAGCTGAAGCAGAAAACCGAGGAGCTTACACAAACCATTCAAAAGCTGGGCGAAGCGCAGAATCAACTTGTACGTTCAGAAAAATTGGCCTCGCTGGGTATGCTCACAACGGGAATAGCCCATGAAATTAACAACCCCCTAAACTACATAAGCGGCAGCCAGCAGGCACTAGGAACACTTCTGGAGGAAATGTGGAAGCTGCTTAACAGCTACCGCGATATTATTGCAACCAAGCTTACCAGCGACGTTTTAATAAACATCGAAAAGGAGCACAACCAGAATATCAACGACCTTTACTTCTCCATGAAATTCCTGCTCTCCAATATTGAAACGGGCATCAGCAGGGCCAACTCCATCGTTAAAAGCCTGAGGGTGTTTTTAGGTGAAAGCAGCCAGGAAATGGCCGAATATAGCATTCCCAATGCGGTTGGAAGTATTCTCACCATTTTAAAATCATCCTACTTTGGTAAGATCAGAATTACCGAGGAGTACTCCCCAGACCTGCCACTCATCCACTGTAGTGCAGAGGGGGTTAACCAGGTTATCATGAACCTGCTCACTAATGCCATTGATGCTATTCCCGAAAAGGGCGAAATAAATATCACAGCTACCTACGAAGTTGACGACGACTGCATAGCTGTGCAGGTTAGGGATAACGGCATGGGAATATCGAAGGAAAATATCAACAGGATATTCGACCCCTTCTTCACAACCAAGGAAACCGGCAGCGGAACAGGGTTAGGGCTTTACCTGGCATATAACATCGTGATTGCACATCATGGCTCCATCGAGGTGGATTCTGCTGAAGGAGTTGGAACAACCTTCACCCTTCGGCTGCCACGCATGGTACCAAACGGGTTGGAGCTACCCAGCTAGGCTCGCGTGGCGGACTAGCGCCTGCCTAATCACCTCCTCCAGCTCGGCTTTTTTCCAAGGTTTCATTATATACCTGAATATCAACTCCTTATTAATAGCCTGAAGCATAACATCCGATTCCATGAAGGCGGTAAGCAGTATGCAAACCCGAGCGGGGTTATCGCCCTTAACCTTTTCAATGAACTCCAGCCCGTTCATCACGGGCATCTTTAAGTCCGACACAACCACCTTTATCGGTTCACCTTTTAAAATTTCCAACCCCTTGATGGCCGAGTTGGCCACTACCACATCATACTCGTTGCGAAAGTTAATCTTGAACAGCTCAAGGTTAATGGTTTCATCGTCAACATAAAGAATTTTCTCCTTACCGTCCATGTTACCCGAGAGTTTTTATCAATATAAACAAATTTACTAAAATTTAGCTTACAAGGTTAATCGGAATGATGATTTTTAAACCTTTTATAAAAGACGATTAATGAAAAGGCTACGCCGGAAAGGTTACAAATTAAGTCGTACGGGTTGTAGGTACGCGATGGGATTTTCAGCTGGCAAACTTCCACCAAGGCTGCTGTTGCCAAAAAAAAAGGAAATAGAATTACCGGTTTAATGCGTAGGTTGGCCAGCGAAGCAGCGGCAGTCAACATCGCAAAAATCAAAAAATGCACCAGGTAATCGGTATGGAAATGAAAACCATCAAAGGGAACAACCGGAAGGCTAAAGTGTAAAGCTGCAGGAATTAAAAGGGTAATAGTAACCCAACCTAACAGTATAAGGGATAACTTCACCCACTTTACACGCCATAAATTTTTCATGGCTCAAATATGACGAAAAAAATACATTTTGGTAGCAGCACAGGTAAAATCAGCGGTAACAAGTAAATATTTGTCACC
>DCDD01000208.1 GCA_002316235.1 Bacteroidales bacterium UBA1064 | reverse complement strand
TCACCCTTCGACAGGTGTTACATTGAGCAGTTCGACATCTGCTAAATTTTATTCTTTTACCAGCAGTCAGCCAACCACATACATTATGGATTGTGAAGAAGGTATGCAGCCCGATTAATGTCATCAACCGATCGGATGGGATTTGGAGGGGTGAGGTAGCGTGCCAAAAACTTGTAGATTTTAACGCGAATTTCACGTGCAGCCTTGGTGTCAATCCTGTCGAAAGAGTGCCCACCGGGCATATCCTTGAAAATTTCATACTCAAACTTCTTACCTTCGGCTTTAAGCGCTTGAATGAGGTGCTCCACCTCAATCATATAAACATCATCGTCGTTGGTATTGGTGTGTATCAAAAGTGGTGTATTCTTGAATCGGTCAACCTGCCAAACAGGCGAGCGACGCTTGTACTCGGCAATGTCCTCGCGGGGGCTCTTGTCGATGTGGTAGGGAGCGGAGTATAACTCTCGGTAGTCATCGGTGGAGTAACCAAACCGCATGATGAGGTCTGAAACCGGAACCCCGGCAAATGCGCAGGCATAATCGTTGGGGTGGTCAAAAATGTTGTGCAGCGTAATCATGCCACCATGGCTCCAGCCAATGATGCCAACCCTTTTCTCATCAACAAAATCGTAGTTTTCAACCATATAGTTACGGCTGGCATACACGTCCTCATTCTCCAGGCCGCCATAGTCGATATTCTCCCAAAAACTGCGTCCATACCCGGTGCTTCCCCTGTACTCTGCTGCCACTACAATGTAACCCTGAGCCATCATCTCGCGGATTATGTGGGTATGGTAGGTAGTAAAGTCAGCATGAACACCTCCATGAGGGAATACCAGCAAGGGATACTTTTTAGAAGGGTCGATATATTTAGGAATAAAAACGTAGGCCCAGAACTTAACCGGATTGGTTGCCCCCATGGCAGTAGGATTTTTAACGTTTGCAGGAGGAGGCCCATAAATGTAAACCTTGTCAACAAAGGCTACATCACCCACCCTATTAAACCAAAGAACATCATCCATTTGCTTCTGCATCTCATCGAGCCTATGGTTTAGGTTGACATTCTCCTCCTGAAGGGCTTCGAGCCTACGGTTGATTTCATCGGCCTGCTGCGAGTATGCCGATAAAAACAAGCAAAACAGCGGTAGAACAATAAATTTTTTCATCTGGTTGTAGGTTTTGTTTGATATAAAGTTAAAACAAAAGTTTGATGAATGCTACCACCAAAAGCTTAACCGCCAGTCTTAACCGGCTATAAGGAAATGCAATTTTCTAATCGGGTACCACCGATTTTACCACCGGTACCCTTCTACTGAAAAGCAAGGCGGAAATAGCACAAAGTCCCCCTGCAACAGCCATGGTTGGCTGAATTCCAACCGAAGGGCTAATGGCGCCTAGCAACAGGCTCCCCAAAGGTGGAAATCCGTTGAACGAAAGACTGTAGAGCGACAGGATACGACCCCGCTTATCGTCGTCAACAATATACTGCAGGAGCGTGTTGGTTGCAGCAAGCTGCACAATCATCCCAAAACCAGTAAAGAAGAGTAGGCCAACCGAAAGCGTAGCATAGGATGACAATGAAAAAGCTGCCAGCGATGTTCCAAATGTTAGCGAGCTGTAGAGGATAATATTTGGAATGACCTTTATGCTCTTAAGCGACGCCAGCAGGATGGCCCCGGTGAGCGCACCGGCACCTACCGCCCCGGTAAGCAGTCCAAGCATTTGCGAGTTACCGTGCAGGATATCACGTGCAAATACCGGCATAAAAGTTTGGAAGGGAAATCCTAGAAACCCTACCACAACCAGGAGAGAGAGCACATACCTGATAGGCAGGAAATTATAGGAGTAGGACAATCCCTCCTTCAACTCCTTGAATATGGATGAATTATGTGGTTTTCTTTCAACTTGGGCCACCCGGATATGAAGTAGGGAGGCAATTACGGCCATAAAGCTGATTCCATTGACCAGAAAGCAAAAACCCTCTCCAATCCATGCAACCAGAACACCCCCAATGGCAGGACCTATGAAACGTGCCGAGTTAACCAACGTTGAGTTTAAAGCTATGGCGTTTTGAAGCAAATCCTTATCGCCTACCATTTCAAGCATAAACGAATGCCTGAACGGAGCATCGAAAGCTATTGCGATTCCGTTCAAAATGGAGGTTACAAAAATTTGCCAAACCTGTATGGTATGTGTAAAGTAGAGTGTAGCCAGGGTTAATGCAACAATCATGGAAATACCCTGAGTAATAACAAGTACTTTGCGCCTGTTCAACCTATCAGCGTAAACGCCGGCAAAGGGCATGAGAACCAGCGACGGTATTTGACCGGCAAAACTAACAGCACCCAGCAAAAAAGGAGAATTTGTCAGCCTATAAACCAACCATCCCAACGCTAAGCCCTGGATGAAGGTTCCCATGAGAGAAACTGCCTGACCGTAAAAGAAAATCCTAAAGTTGGGACTTTTTAACGCTCGAAAAGCAAACTTGATTTTGCTTAGGTAGGATGCAGGATTAAGATGAAAAGTCATTATTATTTAGATGGGTAGGTATTTGGTTATGCAAAAATACAAAATATATGCTGACGTCGTGTATTGCCCATCACGCTTGATTGACCTCCCAAGGGTAGGAAACTTAATGGGTAAGGCATGTTAGTCATTAAAGTTAAAAAATGTTACTCCCCTAATCTTTTGTTAATTCTGATTTAGCTGTAGCGCAACCATCCGTAATGTGATAATAGCTACATTTGCAGCAAGTGAAAAAAAACGTATTTCTGTGAAGAAAGTAAAAACAATTGCCCTGGTTGCGCATGATCACCGTAAGCGCGACCTGGTTGAATGGGTCGAATGGAACTGGCAGGAACTACTTAAGCACAAGCTCATCTGCACGGGAACAACCGGTCGTCTTATTGAGGAATCGTTACAGAAAAAGAAGAGTGACGTAGCAGACCACATCCAGCTAACCCGCCTTAAATCAGGCCCGCTGGGTGGGGATCAGCAGCTGGGTGCTCTAATAGCCGAGGGCAAAATTGACATTCTGATATTCTTCTGGGACCCCATGGAAGCCCAGCCCCACGATGTGGATGTTAAAGCCCTGCTCCGGATTGCAACCGTTTACAATATTCCCACAGCAACCAACCGCTCAACAGCAGATTTTCTTATCAGCTCCCCCTTGATTGATGAGGATTACAACCCTATTCTGTTTGACTACAGCCACTACATGAATCGAAAGGTATTTTAACAAGTCCTTTCTACTTCAATTTTGAGGTTAAGCAGCGCCTGAATCTGGCTCGAAATGGATTTCTTGACAGTTTCAGGGCATACCAATTACAACCGGCTTAATGCAGGAGTTGCACTAGCACTGATAACTTCTACTGTGGTCTTGCTATGGGCCTATGTGCTCTCCACATTAAGGCCTAATATCTTTGATCATCGGGCAACAAGGTGTTCAATTTCAGCGCCTTATCGCACCACTCATCAGAGCATAACAAATCATAAAAGCTGACTAGACAACAGCCACTCATAGAACATTATCAGGCATAAATACAAAATCTATGAGAATGTGTTTACTAAAATTTTGAATTGTGATTTAAATATTGCTAAATTTCACCAAAATTTCATAAACAAAAACGCTGGTTATGAACCACAATAAAGGTAAATGGTGCAGAATAGGCAGCATGGTTTTGCTTACAGCACTACTTACAGGATGCTACGATTTTTCAAATTTTGAAAATTTCAAGGTGGAACCTGTAAACCCCTCCATAGTTGCTCCGGTGGTTAACTCCACTATAACTTTTAAGGAGCTGGCCGAAACTGAAGACGCCAATACCATTGTGATTGTTAAACCAGGCGATACCAGGTTTTACCTCTCCTTCCGCGATACCATGGAAATTGCCAATACCAGTGGTGAGTTTTCAATTCCACCATTTGCCTACTCCAAAACCTATCAACCCGATGCAGGTGAAATTCCTCCGGTTGCACCTCCAGCTGGCGAAAGTATTACCTTCAGCCCCAAAACCTTCACCCAAACCTGGCAACCTGACGCCGATTCTGAGCTAAAACTCATCAAGCTATCTCAGGGAAGTATGAACGTTACCGTAACCAACAACTTCGGAAACATCATTAGCGGCAGCATCACGTTAAACTTTCTACTAACCCCCCAGAATCAACCCTACACTATCAACATTCCCAATATCAATCCCGCTTCAAGTCAAGCCATTTCGCTAACAAACCTGGCGGGCTACAGCTTTAACCTTTTCGACGGCACCAGCTACAACACCCTTACATTTACCGCTACCATCACCCTCACATCTATGGGCATTTCTATAAACCCTGGCGATAACATCAATATCGACATTTCGGCAAACAATCTCGACTTCACCGAAATTTACGGCAAGGTTAATAAAACCATCAACCTTTCCGACCAATCTTTTCCGTTGGATATATTTCGTTCCACCTACATTGCCTACCAGCACCTGGCCGAGCCCAACCTTATGTTTAAGCTCGCCAACAGCTACGGGATTCCCCTGTCGCTTAACGTTAACCAGCTGGTAGCCAGCAACGACCAAACTGGATCCATGAACGTGGTTAACGAAACTGTTCCTCCCGATGGGTCACTACTCATTGGTGCACCCAATTCGTTAAACTATGTTGGGAGCCCATCCCAGGAATTTGCAATGGACTCCCTAAAGCTGGACTATCAAAACTCCAACATTGAGGATGTTTTCGACTTTGCCCCTAACAATTTTACCCTTAAATCGGGAATTACCCTTGGCGATGCCTCAACCAGCCACGACTACTTTGTTAGAAAAAACTCCAACCTTACCCTTTTCAGTAATGTAGAAGTTCCGCTGGTTGGCTGGGTTGAGACTAACGGCATTCGCGATACCGTAGAGATAGACCTTCCGGATATTGAGAACGATTTGAACATGGAAGATGACGACGAGTTGAGCCTAACTCTGAAGTTCAGGTTTAACAACGGTATTCCCCTGAATGTTTACTTCCAGGCTTACTTTATTGACGATTACGACCATGAACTTACCAGGCTATACACAAATGTGGCAGAAGAGCAGCTTATTGAAAGCGCTGCAGTAAACCCATCAACCGGAAAAGTCACAACTCCAAACGTAAAAATTTCTGAAATTTCGATTGACAGAAATAGGTATAAACAAATGCAGGGTGCCACCAAGCTCGTTCTTCAGGTACGGTTTAAAACGGGGGGGAGCACTCATCAAAACATAGTTGTTGAAAGCACCAACTCCATAGATATTCAGATGAGCATCAAGGCAAAAGGAACGGTTAGATTCGATTCCTAGTGTTAGGAGTATGCCGATAAATAGCTATACAGCTACAAATGAAGCGCCCACGATTTGATTTAACGCAACCGTGAATAAGTTAAACTTGAATATTTGCCTTTGGCAAGCCTTATGAACTCCAAATGCTGGTGAAAACTAAAAAGTGAAAGCACAACTTATTGTCAACTAATAATATTAACATACTTTTCGGATGAAACGTCTGTCTTTACTAGCACTAATACTCACCGTCGGCATTTATGCCAAGGCCCAATCGGAGCTAACGCTACCATTCATGCCCGGTGTTTTTCAGTCATCGTTCGTAAATCCTACCGTTATCCCTGAACATACATTCAGCATGGGCTTTAGTATTTATACCCAGGTAGTTACAAATGGGTTCGTGCCTAACAACGTGCTTATATTCAGGGATGACACCATGCACTTTGACCCCAACCTGCTGCTCGACGATCTCAGGGATAAAAACCTATTCTACATGGGTGAGAATACGGACATCTTCCATATTCGTACAAAAATTCTTAATGGGTACTACTGGTTTGCCATTAGGCAAAAAATGGAATCGTCGTTTTTCTACCCATACGATCTTTTCCGCATGGTTATTGAGGGTAATGAACCCTACATCGGCCAAACCCTCGACTTCTCAAACCTGAAGATTTTCACCTCCCTATTCAACGAGTACTCCTTTGGCATGACGAAGGAGTACCCCCACTGGATTTTTGGTGGCAGGCTTAGCCTGCTACAAGGCCTAAGCAACATTAATTTTAACCCCACAAGGCTTAGCATTAAGGTGGAAGATGAAATGTACGGCCAGCTGGCCAACGCAGATGCCCAGCTGAGAACATCGGGCATTCCCAAAGATGGCAATGGCGATCCCAGCTTCGATCATGTTGAAGAACCTGAGTGGATAACCGATTACTTTACCAACTTCAAGAACAAAGGATTTGCGCTTAGCGGGGGTGCTACCTACAGGTATGACGACCGGACACGAATTTCGCTTTCATTCCGCGACGTTGGGTTTATCACATGGAAGGACAGCATTGAAACCTACACCCTTAACGGAAACACCAACTTCACCGGGCTGGATATCATGAGCGACCTCCTTTACGGCAACGATGTTGAGGTGGACTCCATTTTTGAAAATATCCTCGATGAGGATTTTCACCGTGACACCATATACAACAAGTACACCACATGGCTCAACCCGAAGTTTAACCTTACGGCTAGCTACGACCTGGCTCGTAGAACAACTGTTGGATTTTCCTTTTCCGGAGTAGTTAACCAGAAACTCTACACCGCATTAACCCTAAGCCTTTCGCAGGGGATTGGCCGGTTTTTCAGCATTGTTGGCACGGCATCCATCAACCAGAGATCTTTTACCAATCTGGGACTTGGCCTAATGCTGAAGCCGGGCCCACTGCAAATTTTTGTGGTTGCCGACAACCTTTACGCCGCCCATAACCCGCTGACTACTACAAACTTCAACATTAGGGTAGGTGTGAATCTTGTATTCGGTAGAATAAACCAACCCGAAGGATTGCCCTTCCGTTAATGCAACACAAATTGATGAATTTCCGACTTAATCCGTTTCACACATGAGAGTATCAGGAATTAAGAATAAAATAGTAGCACTGCTTCTTGGAAGCATGGTAGCGTTAGGCCTGCAGGCCCAGACCTCTTTCACCCCTATCAACCTGGGAGATAGGGTAAATTCTGAATACCCTGAAATTAACCCTATACTGCATCCCGATGGTAAAACTCTGTATTTTTCGAGGGCCAACAACCCAGAGAATACATGGGGAGGCGTTAACAGCCAGGATATATGGTACTCCGTTTTAGGAGACGACGGAACATGGAGCCAGGCCCAAAGGCTACCCCGTGCTGTTAATATTGGTAGGTACAACGCCCTGTTTGCCATCCTGAACAACGGGAAAACTTTTCTCATTAATGGCCATTACTCTCCAAATGGAAAGTACTGGATTGAAAGGGGACTTTCGACTGTTGAGCAAGTTGAGAATGAAAATTGGGGGAAACCTCAAAGTGTTGAGGTAAAGGGTTATAGCAACAAGAATAGGGGAAAAACCACAACTATATTCGTAAGCCCCGACGAGCAAAAACTCTTCATGGCATTCAGTAAAAAAGTAAATGGTAAAAAGGCCAGCATTTACCTGTCCGAGCGAAAAGGCGACAGGCGTTACTCCAAACCTAAAAAAATAAATTTTCTAGGAAATAACAAGTGCGAAAGCATGGAGGCACCTTTCCTTACCTCCGATGGTAACGCCCTGTACTACAGCTGCAAGATTAATGGTGATAACAACCTGTACATGAGCCACCGCACCGATGATACCTACCGCAGCTGGTCGGAGCCCATACCGCTAAACGATACAATTAACACTCCGGGTTGGGAATGCTACTACCACCTGAACAGTAAGGGTAGCTGGGCATACTTCTGCTCCAATACAAACTCCCTCGGGAAGTCAGATATCTTCAGGGTTAAAATATTTGAGGAAAACCCGTTCGTAAGGCTTCACGGGTTGGTTCTCAACAAGGCTGATCAAAAACTAATGCTGGCCGATACAAGCTACACCTTAAAAGTGAATGGCTCTGAACCAGAAAAGCTAAAGGTTGATAGGGCAGCGGCATCCTACGAACTTCTGCTCCCATTTGGCCAAAGCTACCAGCTTCAACCCGAAATGAAAAACTGGATTGGAATACCCGAATTATACGATGCCACGGGCATTAAGGAGTTCACTGATGTTGAGCTAAACCTTTACTTTGAGCCAATTCCCTACGTTAAAATATTTGGTAAGGTAATCAATACCAGAACCAACCTACCCATTTCTCCCGAAATAGGCTTCAAGGTGCTTATAAACGGGCTAGAAAATGATTCGGTGAAGTACATCAGGGATATTTCAGGCTACCAGGCACTGCTGCCACTAGGCCAGAAGTATGTGGTTTCGCTTAACCTCCCAAACTACAGGTCGGAAGCGGATACGGTTGATGTAAGCAATATATCCTTCTACACCGAGAAACAGGTAGATTTTCATGTAACCTCAGCACCATGGGTCGAAGTTTACGGTATTGCCATGGATAACGTTTCCTTTACCCCCATTCCCGGCTCCTCTTCACCCAAGCTACTGGTTAACGGTTACCCTGCCGATAGTATCGCTATTGATCCGTTTACCGGAGAGTTTACCATTAAACTACCCTACGGGATAAAACACAACCTGGCAATCAGCTCAAAGGATTACAACCCGTTGGATAACGTGGTTGATTTAACCGGCTACGTTGAGTTTACCCGTATAAATCACGACGTATATGCTGAACGTAAGGATGCCAACATGGCAACGCTTTACGGTAAGGTTATCAATCTAAAAACCGGACAACCAGTTGAATCGAGTATTCCTGTAAAACTCAAGGTGAATGGAGTTGAAACCAGGGCCTTTATTTACGATTCTACCACTGCTGCCTACACCTTGAAACTTCCTGTAGGCGTTTCATACGACATTCTTCCATCGGTAAAAAACTTTTACAACAAGTACGAGCAGGTTGACCTGACCAAGACTAAAAAAGGCACCAAGGTTCCCAAGAACTTCTACATTACACCTATTGAGGTTGGACAGGCGGTTAACATTGACTTTATCTACTTCGAAACGGGCAAATCAACCCTGAAACCCCAGTCGTTCCGATCGCTTAATGCCCTGGTGGATTTCCTCAACGAGTACCCCAATGTAATAGTTGAAATTGGCGGGCACACGGACAACACGGGTTCGGCAGCTATAAACGAAAAAATATCCAACCTTAGGGCAAAGGCTGTAGCTGACTATGTGGTATCGATGGGCATCCCCGCCTCGCGGATAACTTCAAAAGGTTATAGCTTCAACAAACCTAAAGCCAGCAACGCAACAGCAACCGGCAGGGCTCAGAACAGAAGGGTTGAGTTTACCATTGTAGGAATATAATACAATCTGATGAAACGAACGAGTGTGGTCATGTGTAAGAACATACTCGTTCTTTTTATTGTTTAAAGCAATACCCGGTACCAATCAATAATGTTGGCTGTGTCAACCTTTTACTGCCTATTCATCTCCCGCAATGAAACCAAAAGGCATTTTTACGCCAACCTGTTGACTACCGGTAGTAGTTTTTCACACAGAAGTTGAAACATGTTTGCCCTAAAGCTAAAATTGCTGCTAAGCTGTTTTGTAGCCGTGCTGGCGCTGGTTAACCCCATCCAAAAGGTATTCGTAATGACAAGCCTTCAGGATCAGTTCAGCGAAGCCGATACCAAAATGGTTGCTCTTAAGTCGAGCCTAACAGCATTGCTCATTCTGTTGTTCTTCCTCCTGCTAGGAGAGGTTGTTTTCAACTACGTTTTCCATGTCGAGCTGTACGCCTTCCAGATAACCTGCGGCGTGGTTTTGTTTTACAATGGTATTACCGGATTGCAAAAGGGCATTTTTATAAAGGTTGACCAGAACATCAGCATACACGATATAACGGCCGTTCCCATTGCCATACCCATGATTGCCGGACCAGCAACCATTACAGCTGCTGTTACCTTTCCAGCCCACTATGGACACTTCAACACCATTGTTTCCATTGTTGCTGCCCTTGCCATTAACCTCCTCTTCATGCTCTACGCCAAGCATATAGCAAGATTCTTAAACCGTTTCAACCTTATGAATCCACTGGTTAGAATTTTTGGACTTATAGTGGCCACTATTGGGGTTCAAATGACGCTAAATGGAATTTGGGGGTTTGTGGTTTCAGTTGCTGGACACGTGTAACTTCGAGCTAATAATCACCACAAAAAATCCTCATACATTGCTATATTTGCAGAACATAAGAAACATTATCGGTGGAACAAAAAAATTTTATAGACATTGATCAGGTTATTGCCTCAAAAAGCCCAACGCTTCAAAAAAGCCTCCCCCGTTTCATTGTCAACTACCTAAAGCGTATAGTTCATCAGGACGAAATAAATGAGATTCTGGCCAAGCATGGGCATAAGCAGGGAGCTGAGTTTGTGGAGGCAGTTCTCAGCACAATGGGGGTAAACTACTCGGTTGAGGGGTTGGAAAACCTGCAGGATAACCAACGCTACCTTTTTGCATCGAACCACCCGCTCGGTGGGCTCGATGGCATGGTGCTTATTCACCTGCTGGCAAAAAGGTTTGACGAGGTGAAGTTTCCCGTAAACGACCTGCTCATGCACATTAAACCCCTCTCCAGCGTATTCATACCAGTTAATAAGCTTGGAACGCAGAG
>DCDD01000016.1 GCA_002316235.1 Bacteroidales bacterium UBA1064 | reverse complement strand
GCATGGAGTGCTTCGACAAGAGTATGGATTTATCCGTAGAGATATACAAGCAGTACGCCAACTACAAGTGCACGGAGTACATGGCTGGAGCAAAAGCTGCATGGGCCAACATGAATGTTGACAAGGCTGCCGAGTATCTCGGGAAAATTACCCCCGACATGGAGTGCTATAGCGAAGCGGTAAAGCTGGCTGATGAGATAACCCAGAAGCAGCTTGCCGATGGCGCCAACGTTTGGGAGTTCAAGATGAAGCAGTACGACGATTCCATTGAGAAGGACAAGATGATGATACAGGCAGGCAAGGAGGTAGCCCAGTCTTGGGCTTACTGGGGCGCTGCCTCCTACTTCAACTGGGATTGGAGCTGGCTTTACGTTAAAAAGTAATTCACAACTAGCAAAAAATTTTTCTACCCATTATTTTAACTTAATCCGAAGTTTAACTTTAAATTGAAAGCTATGAAAATGAAAAGTATGATTATGGTTGCTGCTGCTTTTACCTTTGCAGCTGTTTTATCTAGCTGCGGTGGTTCCAAAAAGGCTGCAGATTCTTCATTCGGGAAGGAAGTTTCAGTTCCCTGCAATGATGACGAGTTTCATTCCGATGCCAAGTTTTTCCGTGGAACAGGTAATGGCATCAGCCAGGACCTAAGCACTGCCAAGAGTAAGGCAAGGCTCGATGCCAATACTAACCTGGCTCGCAGTATAAACACGACCATTAAGTCGGTATCTGACAGGTATGTTAACGAGCGCCAAATTGGCGAGAATTCAGAATTTGAGCAGAAGTTCGAGCAAATGTCGCGTGAGGTTGTAAACCAGCAGCTCAACAACGTTGAGGTAGCTTGCAATAAAACCATGCAAACCAAGGATGGAAAGTTCCAGGTTTTCACCGCGCTCCAGGTTTCCAAGGATGAGGTGCTGAACAACATTTCCAACCGGATTTCGAAGGATCAGAAGCTGCAGCTCGACTACGACAAGATGAAATTCGAGCAGATCTTCAACGAGGAGATGAACAAGCTGGAAAGCGAACGCCCTTAATTTGATAACCCAAGAATTCAGCAACCCCCATCGGGGTTGCTGATTACTTATGGTAAGTGCTTGAATTGTTATAATCTCCCATTCTTTACGATGGGAAAATTTAATTAGCTATGAGAAAAATTCTTTTGCTGACCGCCGCGATGGTTTGCCTGGCAGGATATACCTTTTCGCAGGATAAGGTGTTGGATAAAAGCGGAAAGAAACCCAAGTGGGTTAATGGTATAGAGAAGGATTACATAATTGTTGCCGGCAGTGGCCCCGATTTGCAGGTTGCGCAGCAGAATGCTTTAACCTCCATTAAGGAGAGTATCGTTACGTCGGTTGCACAAAATGTTAAATCTACCTCCACCATGCAGAAGGAAGAGGCTAACTACAACAATAATGTGAATATATTCCTCGAAAAGTTTGCCTCCACCACAACGGCCCAGTCGGGTAAGGTGCCTTTCCTGCAGGGCATTTCGCTATCAAAGGTTGAAGACTTCTACTGGGAGAAGCTCCAGCGTCCCGACAAAAGCATAATTTATACCTATCACATTAAGTACCCTTTTCCTGAGTTTGAGCTGATGAAGCTGGTAAGCGATTTCAAAATGCGCGATAACGAGTTGACCCGACAGCTGGAAGATTTGCTAGCCCAGGTTGACCAGGTTGAATCGGTTGAGCAAATTGAAAAGAACATGGCCGAACTTGCAAGTCTAAAGGAGTACTTCATGGATGCCAGGGTTGACCAGTGCAACCTAGGGATCACCAGGTACCGCTCGCTGCTTAACTCCATTGAGTTGGTTGAGCTGGAGAGCAGCCTGGGAGAGCTTAAGTACTACCTCCGACTCGGAGGGCGTTCGATTTCAACAACAAAAAAACCTGTTGTTAAATCGGAATGCGCAAGGGTTACCTCAATTGTTAACAATGTTGATAACGTAACCATCAAGTACGACTACGATAACTGCTACGAGGATCCGGAAAACAACATTCTGGTAAAGTACAGATTTGGAGTGGCCGACGTTCAAAAACCCTTCTACTTTGATGTTGCTGCCAACAAGGCTTCAATATTTGTGAGCGATCCCTTCAACTTTACTGCCATATCAAAAGATAGCACTAATGTGGTTAGCGCTCTGCTGGACATGACGGTTCGTTCGAAGTACGATTCTCCCTTTACCATTGATAAGGTCGTGATTGAGTGGAAAGGGATTCCTCCTGTTGTTATTGATAACATTGGCCAGAGTTTTCAGGGAAAGGGCAACCACAACCTCAAGTTGAATGTTGAACAGCCAATTAAGATTGCCGGGACATCCTCGGCAGGTAAAACTCTTTCGTTAATTTCGGGCTACATCTACTACAGGTCAAACAACACCGGTGAGTCTAAAACTTACAGGATATACAACCATAGCTACACTACTGATTGGTAGAAGACTTGAAGGCTAAAAAAAGAAAGGCCTGAAAGGCCTTTTTTTATTCCTTGTAGGACTCAAGCCGGAATGGGAGTTTTATGTGGTCGGAGAGGTCTTTTCCGGCATCCTTGATGTCAATATCATCCTCGTTGTAGGCCCAAACCACCGAAACCTTATGCCCCGAAGCAGCCATTTTTTCAAATTTCTTAAAAATCTGGAAAATCTGCTTTGAGCTGGGGGTATTATAGTAAACCATCTTAAAGCGAACAACTGTTTCGGGATTGGGGTTCTGGGCGTATGCGTCGAGCCAGCTAAGAATTGGCTCGTAAAACGCTTTTGGATCCTCGGGCAAAGAGTTCCCTGAGAATTCAAACCTTCCTGCTTCACTGTCGAGCACAATAGTAGGATATTGGCTGGTTCCCTGTATTTTTATTGCTTCCATAAGCTCTCCAATTTTAAAACCTAATCTTGTTGGAAGTACAATTGATAATCAAATATATACAAAATCTTGACAAAGGTAATAAAAACACCTTACTAAATTCACCATCATTTTTTTTAACACCTTTAAAATGGGCTAACAATTAACCAATCAGCAAGTTAAAAATTACTACCAGAGCGAAATCTGACAAAAATTCCAAGCGGCAGCTTGCGGCCTGCCCTGTCGGAAACAAAAAGTTCGCCCACCTCATAGCTGGGAACGCCGAAAATGTCCCGTATCAGGTTTTCGGCTATTAAGGGTGAAAAGCCCATTGAGTATAGGTTGAGAACAAGGAAGTTGTTTTTAGGTTCCATTACCTGCTTGCACAGCTCGAGAAGGTGGTAGAGGTTCTCCTCTACTGTCCACTTCTCTCCATCGGGGCCCCTGCCGTAGGCTGGAGGATCGAGTATAATTCCGTTGTAGAGGTTACCCCGCCTGACTTCACGGCTTACAAATTTCAAGGCATCATCCACAATCCAACGGATGTTATCCATTCCTGAAAGTAGCATATTCTCATTGGCCCATGACACAACCTGCTTTACCGAGTCAACGTGGGTTACTTTTGCTTCTGCTGCTCTGGCAGCCAGCGACGATGCCCCCGTATAGGCAAATAGGTTTAGCACCTTGGTTTCAACCAAATCGAGCTGCTTAATAGTGTTGTAGATATAATTCCAGCTAACCGCCTGCTCAGGGAAAATGCCTACGTGTTTAAACGAGGTTAATCCCAACCGTAGGCGAAATGCCAGGCCGCTCTGGTTATATGAAACCACCCATTGTTCTTTTGCCCCCGACTTTAGGCGCCATTCACCCCACTCATTTTCGGTCGGTTTGGTTTTTTTGCTTTTAACAAAATACGCATCGGCAAGCTTGACCCATTCTTCATTTGATAATTGCTTCCTCCATAACGCTTGTGGTTCGGGCCTGGCAACCATTTGCGACCCAATTCTCTCCAGCTTTTCACCATCACCACTGTCAATAAGCTCGTACTCTGGCCAGCTTTCGGGAGTTAAAAGTTGAATCATCTGCAATCTTTTTAAGCTGTGGCGGGTATATGCTTTAGCACTTCCCGAATCAGAAACTTTATCGAAAATACCTGTTTTTTCAGTTTTATGCAGATTTTTTAAGAATTTTAATCAGTATAAAATGTTTAGGTTTCTGATTACAAATACATTATGTTATTCCTTATAGGTATCGAGGTAAAGCGTATGGAACGCCAATATTTTGGCTTCGCCAAACCCGTAAGTAACGCCCGGTTGTTCAAGCGTATTTATACAAGCCGCCCTTCATTGGTGTTTCATTTCTTCCACAATAAGTTCTATGGCTATTTTGGACTCATCACCTTCATCTGGCACTCGTTACAATCGAAAACCAGGGGGTAGAGCGTTGAGCTGTTTTGGAGATAGAGCTGCCCTGTGGGTGAAGCTTTCTGCTTCGATGGGCAAAGCCCAAGCTCGAATTTGATGCAGTATCGGGTAACCATCAACTCGAAGACTCCCTTGGGAGCAGAGATTTCAACAGCTTCAACTATTGAGGTTACACCGTGTTTCAGTAAAAAATCCTGGCTGGCTGTATTTGAAATGTTCCCCTTGTAGGTAATGGCTTGCTCGGGGTATAAAACAGCGGGAAAATATTTACCCCGAAAGGGCCGGGTGTGCTGCTTTAATCTTTCTAAGATAAGGTTGTTTAGTAGCATTCGTCTGGCCTCATTTACCGTGGAGATAGGAATAAATTTTGGAGTAGTGTAGTCCTGCACCGCAACTCCATCAACCCTAAAAATCGAATCGCCCGATTTGGAGAGTTGACGGATGAGCATTTCCACTGACCTTGCCTTGTCTTTTGCCTCGTCAAAGTTGTTGTTGAGGGTATATTCAACAGCAATACCATCGGAATCGGTGGCGCTGAACTTAAGGTTGCCGTTGTTGTCGCTTACAGCTATGCGCACTCCAACCCATCGCCTGGCGCTTTTTCCGTTAAGCTGCTTTTCAAATTCGATGTCTGAATTTCGGTAAATGGTATCACCCTCGCTTAGCCCTGTGGGGTTGTTACGTGGATAAATACGGTTGCCCATTACCCTGTTTACCAGCATACCGCTAAGCTGGCCGATGGTGGTGAAGTAGCATAAACCATCCCCGGGATGAACAGCTTCGTAGCTGTTAATTTCAAAATAATCAGCATTTACCCGTGCTACTATCCCAATGGGTTTACCTACCGATTTCTGAGTGTGGAATGAAGTTTGATTAACCGTTCGACCGTTGATGAAATGCTGAGTGTAGCCCCTGTTGAATGTTTTCTCGGGATCGGCATCGAAGCTGCACTCACACACGCCCGAAGAAGCTCTCCTAAATTCTGATCTTCGGCTGATAATGGAGTTAAGTATTTTGTTGTAGTGGGTGGTGATGTTTTTAACGTAGGTAATATCCTTCAGGCGGCCCTCAATTTTAAAGGAGGTAACCCCGGCATCAACCAGCTGCTCGATTTGGCTTGTCAGGTTCAAATCCTTAAGTGATAGCAGGTGTTTATTCCTGACCAGAATTTTGCCATGCTCATCAACCAGGTCGTATGACGACCTGCATGGTTGAGCGCACTCACCACGATTTGCGCTTCGGCCGGTAATTCTCTGGCTCATGTAGCATTGTCCACTATAGGAAACACAAAGCGCACCGTGAATAAAAGCCTCAATCTCCAGGGAGGTTGAGCCGCAATAGCTGCCTATTTCGGAAAGAGTTAGCTCACGTGGTAAAACTACCCGTTGGAAACCACACTGCTCCAGAAACTTTAGTTTAGCCAGAGTATTGGTATGCATCTGGGTGCTGGCGTGAAGGGCAATGGGAGGAATGTTCATGGAAAGAATGGCCAAGTCCTGAACAATAATGGCATCCACCCCAACCCGGTAGAGTTCATTAATTAGGTTTTGGACTTCGTCCAGCTCGTTGTCGAAAATTATGGTGTTTACTGTTACATAAACTCTGGCAAAGTACTGGTGGGCAAATTCTGTTAGCTTACCAATATCTTCAATTGAGTTGCCGGCTTTTTCGCGAGCGCCAAAGCGGTATGCTGCAATGTAAACAGCATCGGCACCATGGGTAATGGCTGCCATTCCTGTTTTAAGGTCTTTTGCCGGTGATAGAAGTTCCAATGAGGTCATATTCCGAAGAATTCTGCCAGCACAAAGGCAACCCCATCCTCCGTATTTGGCGGTGCAATTTTGTCGGCATGTCGCTTTACCTCCTCACTTGCATTTCCCATAGCAACCCCTGTTCCGACTATCCTGAGCATTTCCATATCATTAAAATTATCACCAAAGGCTACTGCCTGCTCGGGTTTAAGGTTTAGGTAATCGAGAAGTAAGGAGCAGGCCTTGGCCTTACTCGATTGTGCTGGTGATATTTCCAGGAAGGTTTCCTTCGACCTGTAAATGGTAATTTTGTTCCTGCTTTCCAGGGAAATACTATTTATGAGCAAGTCGATTTCAACAGGGCTTCCCATGACCATAAGCTTATGTATGGGCTCACCGGCACTGGCCAGCTGTGATATTATACCTGGCATGTTGTTGGCTATAACCGCTTTAACACAAGTGTTGTTTTCCTCACGTTCTGTCCACACATCATTTTTTGAGACAAACCAGCTGTTATTGCTGTATAACCCGAAGTGCAGGTTATGCTCCAGCGTGTGGTTAAATATGGATAGCGGAATACGGGGGTCAATGGAGTGGGAGCATATTTCCCTTTGATTGTCGAAACCACCAGCTAGGCTTTCCATTATAAGGGCGCCATTATAGCAAATAATGGGTGTTTTTAGGCAGAGCTCATCATAGATAGCCTGCATTGCCATGGGCATTCTGGCAGAGACTAGTATAAAGTAAACGTCATAGGCAGCTGTAATTTTCCTGATGGTTTGAATGGTAGTTGCGGAAAGCTGCCTGCTACCGTTCAGCAGGGTTCCATCAATATCTGAAAATACTATTTTTGGTTGAGCAGGTTGGTACATAGACCCGTGAAGTTGGGCTGCTATTTATAGGGAAAAATCATGCAAATGTAAAACATTTAGAGCAACTTAGTGCTTGTTTATACTCAGGAACTTTTAATGAAAATTATTCGGGTTATCAATCGGGCATAAGCATTGAGAAGGTTTCCTTTTAAATACCTTCATGCAAAATGGGAAGTGCAGTGGAATTGTGTTGAATGATGGTGCGAAGGGTAGAGGCATTGTTACCGGTGAAATTAGGTAGGAATAACAACAGCAGGGGCTGTGGCTACCTTCTACCTCTAAAAAAATCGACCAGGATGCCAGAGCACTCGTTGGTAAGAATACTACCAACTACAAGAGTTTTTGGATGTAAAATTGAATTTCCGTGGAGGCTATAGCCCCTTTTGGGGTCGGAAGCACCATACACCAGCTTGCCAAGTTGTGCCCAAAACATGGCTCCGGCGCACATGGGGCAGGGTTCAAGGGTAACGTAAAGGGAGCATTGGTCTAAATATTTGCCATTTAAATAGGTTGTAGCGGCAGTAATGGCCTGCATTTCGGCATGAGCGGTTGGATCGTTAAGGGTTTCGGTCAGGTTGTGGGCCCGGGAAATAATTCTGTTGTTGCACACAACAACCGCCCCAATGGGAACCTCTTTCAGCTCAAGTGCCACTTTGGCCTCTTTAAGCGCTTCGTTCATAAAATACTCGTGGGAGTATAAGTTCATTGTCAAAGGATTTTAGGGATACCTGTCAACTTCAAAAATAGCAATTCTATGCGTATGGGTCATTTTTTATTTTTACATTCGCAGGTTAAAAAATATCCGTATGTTAAGAACACACACGTGTGGAGAACTCAGAATTAGCGATGTCCAAAAGGTTGTTACGATTTGTGGTTGGGTGCAGCGGATCCGTAACCTTGGGGGAATGACCTTTATTGATATTCGCGACAGGTATGGAGTAACCCAGGTTGTTATTGACGAAAAAAGCAGTAACGAATTACATTCAATTGTTGAACAGCTGGGAAGGGAGTTTGTGGTTCAGGTTAGGGGAGAGGTGGTTGAGCGAACAAGTAAAAATCCAAAAAATCCTACCGGTGAGGTTGAGCTGCGCACCAGCAATATTACCATTTTGAACCAGTCGGAATTACCACCGTTCACCATCGAGGATGATACCGATGGGGGCGACGAGCTACGGATGAGGTACCGGTATCTCGACTTACGAAGAAATCCCGTTAAGAACGCCCTGATGTTGCGGCATACCATGGCCCAGGAGGTTCGGAGATACCTTTGCAATAAGGGATTTCTTGAGGTGGAAACCCCTTTTCTAATCAAATCAACACCCGAAGGGGCACGCGATTTTGTTGTGCCCTCACGTTTGCACCACGGGCAGTTTTATGCACTTCCCCAATCCCCCCAAACCTTCAAGCAGCTTCTCATGGTTGCTGGTTTCGACAGGTATTTCCAACTTGTAAGGTGCTTTAGGGATGAGGACTTGAGAGCTGATAGGCAGCCGGAGTTTACCCAGATTGATTGTGAAATGTCGTTTGTCGAAAGAGACGATATACTAGATGTCTTTGAAGGAATGGCCAGGCATCTTTTCCATACTGTTAAGGGGGTAGAATTCGACGCTCCCTTTCGCCGAATGACCTACCACGAGGCCATGTCGCTCTACGGAACCGACAAGCCCGATCTGAGATTTGGCATGTCCTTCAAGGATATTGGTGCACAGCTTAAAGGCAAGGGCTTTTCGGTTGTGGATAATGCGGAGTATGTGGGAGGAATCTGCGCCCGGGGATGTGCGAGCTACACCCGAAAACAGCTCGATGAGCTGACCGACTTTGTCAAACGGCCACAGGTTGGAGCCAGCGGTTTGGTTTATATTCGCTACAACGATGATGGGACACTGAAATCGTCGGTTGACAAGTTTTACTCTGCCGACGATTTGATGCTGGTTGCCAAAGTGTTTGAAGCCAAACCTGGCGACTTGATGCTGATTTTGGCAGGCAAGCGCAACAAAACCCTTCCTGCACTTAGCGAGTTAAGGCTCGAAATGGGAAACCGCTTGGGGTTACGCCCTAAAAATCAGTTTGCTCCCCTATGGGTAGTTGACTTCCCTTTACTCGAATGGGACGAGGAGTTACAGCGGTTTTTTGCCATGCACCATCCCTTTACTTCGCCCCATCCCGATGATATCCCCTTATTCCAATCAAATCCTGCGGCCATACGGGCCAACGCCTATGATATGGTTATCAACGGAGTTGAGGTAGGTGGTGGATCCATTAGAATTTCCAACAGGGAGCTGCAGCAAACCATGTTTAACACGTTGGGTTTTTCCGATGATGAAGCGGAGAAACAATTTGGGTTTCTTTTAAATGCCTTCAGGTACGGCGCTCCGCCCCACGGAGGAATAGCGTTTGGGTTCGATCGCCTCTGCTCCCTTTTTGGAGGCTCCGATTCCATCAGGGATTATATTGCCTTTCCGAAGAATAATGCGGGCCGGGATGTGATGATTGACTCGCCTTCATCCATTAGCCAACAGCAGCTTGATGAGCTGAATATCATCATTAAGGAGTAGTTTTTACTGGCACTACCCTTTTTTTAAAAATAAAACACCCCACATTAAAAATATGGGGTGTCTTTATTTGTCCTTATAGCAACAACTACTGTGCAGGAGCAGGTTGAGCAGGAGTTTCGGCAGCTTGTGCTGCAGTATCGGGCTGTGCTGTTTCTTGCTGAGTTTGTTCAGTAGCAGGTTGTTCAGTAGCCTCTTCCTGTTTTGGAGCAGACTTGCATGCAACCATGGAAATCATTCCGGCGGCAATTACAAATAAAGCAATCTTTTTCATAGTAGTATAGATTTAGTTAGTTTGTACAATTACAAAGGTATAAATAATATCATTTACTACAAAAATTTCCATGACATTATTGAGTCCTATTTTTGGTTGAGCTCTAAAAGCAGCTCTTCAACCGCTTTTATGAGCTGGCTATCTACGCCCGACTGGGCTTCCTCCGGTGAAATGGCAACTTTAATATCGGGATTCAGCTGTTGATTTTCCAGATACTTGCCGTTTAAATCCTTAACACCCATTTGTGGAATCCCAAAAACCAGGGTGGGGTCAACTTGCGATTCCCACCAAACTGCAGTCATGGTTCCGGCTATAGGCATACCAACCAGCTTCCCAACGCCTAGAGTTTTATAAACGTAAGGGAAACCGTGGGCATCGGAGTAGTTCCCCTCACTTATGATGACCACAGATGGCTTATACCATTTTGATATGGGTTCCGAGCCAATTAGCTGGCCTCGGGGAACAAAATCAACATACCGTTTCCCTGAGAGGAGGGTGGCCAGGTCGTCGTGAAGCCACCCGCCACCGTTAAATCGGGTATCAACAATGATTGCTTCCTTGTTACGATGTTTTCCCAGTATGTCGGAGTAAACTTCCCTAAAGCTCTGCGAGTCCATTCCCCTCACATGCACATAACCTATTCGGCCGTTCGAGATTTTTTCAACGGTGGCATTGTTTTTCCTGACCCAACGCTTGTATATCAGCTCCGATTCTATTGACCTGCTGATAGGTTTTACCGATTCTTCCCACCGTTCTCCGTTTTGGGGATTATAAAAGCTCAGTAGGGTTAGCTTATTGGCCTTGTGGTTGAGCATTTTGTAGTAATCGGAGTTGCAATCAATGGCAATGCCATCAATCTTTTCAACTATGCAACCCGGTTTTACTTTACTGTTGGCTTTCACCAGCGGGGAGTTGTCCGTTATCTCTATGATTTTCACCCCTTTTCCATCGAAATTATAATCTAAGAAAACTCCTAGTGCGGCTGTTTGATCTGCATTCTCTGGTTTAGGCCTGTACCTGCAACCGGTATGGGATGCGTTGAGCTCGCCAAGCAGCTCGCTCATCATCTCGGCAAAATCAAAGTTGTTGTTGATGTGGGGGAGAAACCGGGCATACTCGCTCTTGTAGAATTTCCAGTCAACCCCGTGCAGGTTGGGGTCGTAAAATTTCTTTTCCACCTGCCGCCACATGTGCTCAAACATGTAGTCCCGCTCACGGGGGTAGTTTGTTTCCAGCTCCGCATTAAATTTTATTGGCGAAAGCTTATTGGTGGCAATCTCAATTTTCATGGGTGTGCCGTTGGAGTTTACAAACAGGAATTTTTTATCCTTATCAATTTGCAAATCGCCGGCAAACCCATCAATTTTCACCAGCAGCTTGGTTTCATTATCCTTAAGGTTGTTAACCCAAAGGTCGTATCCCTTCTCAAACTTGCTGAGGTAGTAGAGTTTTTCCCCATCATCGGTGAGAATTGCATCGGAGAGGTCGGATGAATTTATTGTGAGCCGAACTTTGCGGTCATCGAGGTTTTCATAGTCTATGATTAGGGGTTTGCGTTGTGCTTCCTTGTCTTTTTTAGCTTTTACCTCCTTTTTCTTATCGGATGAGCTTTCTTTATCCTCGCCTGCTCCATTGTCTTTTTTATCCTTACTTCGTTTTTCTTTAAGCAATTCGTACTCCTGCTTGCTCAGTTTAAACTCATCGTAAGCCTCCCGGGTAAGAAAAGCGGAATACACGTCGAATTGTGAGCCCCATGAGCCGTGACTTCTCATCCCCATTTTGTCGTTTAACCAGATGATAGCCTTTCCGTCCATGGTCCACTTGGGGTTTCGGTCGTCGTACCCGCTTTGGGTGATGTTGTGAAATTCTCCTGAACCATCTGCCTTTACAAGGGCAATATCGGAATCGGGCCACGAAGGCGTTTCCATGAAGTTTACAGCTAGCCAATTCCCGTCGGGTGCCCATTGGAACCACTGATCCCCATCGCTATAGGAATAGTTATACTTTCCGTCGAGGACGGTTCTAATCTTTTTTGTTTCGAGGTTTACCACGCAAAGCGTCGTTCTTTCCTTAAGAAAAGCAACCTCTTTCCCATCTGGCGAGTATAGGGGCTGAAAAGCTTCCTCGGGTATGTCAACAATAACCTGTTCTTTGATGATGGTGGAAAGTGAGAAGTTTGGTTCCTCGGCTGATGAAATTGACGATTCGTATATCTTCCAGCTACCGTCGCGTTCTGAGGAGTATAGTAGCTTCCGACCATCGGCGCTGAAGCTGACCGAACGTTCCTGATCGGGCGTGTTGGTTATCCTTTTGGTGGTAGGGTAGTCGGTAGCGGTAACAAAAATATCACCTCTGATAATAAAAGCCACCTCCTTACCATCGGGCGAAACGTTCATTTCGGTAATGCCGGTGGATAAGTTTTCATACTTTACCCGGGTTTCGGTTTGGTCGGTAGCTATTTGAATGTTGACCTTTTGCGGACTGCTACCTGGCTTTTGAGTGTATAGCTCTCCGTTGTACTGGTAGCAGAGCATTCCATTCCGGGCCACCGAAAGGAATCGTACCGGGTGGTTGGTGAAGCTTGAAACGGACTCTGGTTGCCCTATACTGGATAAGCTAACCGAGAAAACGTTTGAGTTGCCCTGCATTTCTGAGAGGTAGAAAAGCGATTTGCCATCGGGAGCAAATGCCGGGTTTCTGTCTTCGCCCTCAAAAGTGGTTACCTTACGATGCTTTCCGGTGCTAATATCATAAATCCATATATCACGGGCAACTGACGATTTATGGTGTTTTCGCCATTTATCCTCATAACCTTTTATATCGGTGTAGGCAATTTCAGTCCCCTCTGGGTTGTAAACGGCCTGCTCGGCTGGAGTAGTGAGAATTTGTGCTATCCGACCTCCCTGAGTTGGAACTGAGTAAAGCTCCGATAGGGCTCCCGAAGGGAATTGAATGTTGTTAGCGTTGTCCTGTATGCACGCTGAGAATAGGATGCTTTTTCCATCGGGTGAAAATGCAGAAGGAATTTCATCAGCTGAATGAAAGGTTAACCGCATTGCCTCTCCTCCCATGGCAGGGATGGTGAATACATCAAAATTGCCATACCGGTTTGATGCGAAGGCAATGGTTTGACCATCGGGCGACCAAACCGGGCTGAAATCATACGCTGCATTGGAGGTCAGAAGCTCTGCCATTCCGCCGTCGCTCGAAACCCTAAATAGGTTGCCCATATATGAAAAGGCAATGTGTTTGCCATCGGGCGAAATAGCTGGATACCGCATCCATAGAGGATTTGAACTATTTTGTGCCCATAAGCTACTTCCTAGGGCGACCAGGAGCATAGCTGTTTTGAAAGATTTTCTTTTCATTCGTGAAAAATTTTTAGGTTTTTGATTACAAGTACTTTGCCCCATACCATTTAGGTATGGAGTTGAACAGATGGAATTCCCATTTTTTGGCCTCGCCGAACTTACTAGTATCGCCTGGTTGTTCCGGCGCGTTTGTGCAAGCTGCCCTGCATGAATGTTCCACCTGAAATTTTATTGGGTTATTATTTCGCTGGTATATATGCTGATTTACCATGGTAGCAGGCCATGCTTGCTGTATGCCTTGGATAAGAAGTTTGGCCGGGAAACACCTAGGTTTGAAGTTTTGGATTTCAACCTGCTTAATCATGATTCTTTACATCTTTATATTTATTAGCCAGTATTAATATGAATAGAGAACTAGTCCGAAAAAATAAAGCCAACCTACCAGTTTACTTATTGTTGCAATCATTAGCATTTTGTCGTTTTAAAATAATGACTTTGCTGGTAAAACTCACAAACGAGCCATCTCTTGAAGATTCTTTGTAACCCAAATTTACTTCAATCAACATTTCCTCGGACTTTTGCTTAGGCAAATGCTCTTGGTTCAGGCTGATAGAGCTATTACTATGGTTTACAATTTACCACTTTTTTAAAAATTTATGTTATGTTGACAAACTGGAGTGCGCTTTGCATGGCGGTTGAAATATTTTAATTCGGTATTAGCTGTACTATTTAAAGTGAACAGGTAAGCCTTGTAGTCCCAGGGGAAAATGCATACACATGGTGAGGCTAGCTCGAATAACACATTCAGTTCTCGTGTTTTATTTCGGTTCTTTGATAAGTCTTGGTGCATTTGGTTTAACGGGCACCTACTCCACAGGTATATCTTGCCTACCAAAGTTTAAGCGTTTTTTATACTTAATAATTTTCATGTAAAGTGGCTTTTGCCTTCCTTCCCTTTTTTAGAGGGTTATCCTGAAAAATTTTAATGTGATTTTTCTTCAAGTTCAACTTCACAATTAAACCTGGCTAATATTAAACCGTCTGATTGCTTTGGATGGTTGCTTGCATGTAGAAAAATAAAATCGCTACTCTGAAGTCATGTATTAAAATGTTGCTATGAGTTAATAATCAGCTAAATATATTAATTTCGTTGATATTTGTAAATCAATTTCACTACATACGCTTTTCATAAATGGTTATTTTGAAAACGATGAGAGAGCTCATCAACATTAGGGATTTAATTAAACATTGATAATTAAAATAAAAAAAATCACACAAGTTGTACTTATATAATATTTTTTTATCTATTTTTGAAACTTATTAACTAGTTGATTTGTTGATAAAAAGTTAAATTATAAAAATTATTATTTTCTTTTTATAGATATTTTTTTGTTTTCACCTTTATTTTATTTAGTAATGGTAACAGTTTTAGAATGAAATTTTCAACTAATCAGTTAATTTTTAATAGCACTAAAAGATGAGTAAAATAAATTTAACCCCAGGAGAGATTAACGATTTGATTGATCTCTACCAAACCGAGATTGACAGAACTCAACGTAGAATTGAAAATTTAAAATCAATTCTAAAAAAGATTGATCGGGCACAAGAAGAAGTTTCGGAACCCGCCACCCGGGTTGCTGCTCCAGCAAGAAGAGGGAGGAAAAAATTGGTTGAATCAGTCCCAGCAGCCGGTGAAGCAGTTACACCCGAGGCCAAGGTTGATGGTAGAAAAGTTCGAAAAGGCCGGAATGCGAAAGCCGTTGCTAAGAGTGCTGCCCCTAAAGTAAAAGCCATTAGAAAGACAAGGAAAAGTAAGGCTAATGCTGCTACCTCCGAAGAAACCAAGCTGGCTGCTACAAAAAGGGGGAGAAAGGCAAATTTGAAATCAAAAGTTGCCGCTAAGAAATCGCCCCGAAAGGAAAGTGTCGTACGAAAGAAGATTAAGTCGGGTGCTGGTCCCGACAAGGTAAAATGGATTGATCTAATTCAGGATATTCTTCGTAGCAAGCAAAACTTGATGCTGGCAAACTCTCTCACCGTTGAGGCAATGGAGCGTTTAGGTATCGACGAGTCGGATAGGGATAGAGTAAGAATGGCTGTGGCTACAAATCTTACCCGCTTAACAAAAAATCTTAAGTTGGTTGTGAAGTTCAAACCCGAGGGGAGTACAAATTACTTTTACGGGCTAACCGAGTGGTTTGATGAGGGGGGAAATTTAAAGAGCGAATTTCAGAACAAGCTGATGTAGTGTTAGAGTTTTATTTCAACCAAAAAAGGCCGTTTTATACGGCCTTTTTTACTACTACTCGTCAACAATCTTCCCAATTAGGGTAGCTGGCGTGCAGCTGGTAACCTCAACCAGCACGAAATCGCCAATACTACTTGCTTCTTTTGGAAACACCACCACTTTATTGTGTGTTGTGCGACCCACATAGAAATCGTCCGATTTTTTTGAGGTGCCTTCAACCAGCACCTCGAATCGTTTCCCAACATCCTTTTTCTTACTTTCTTCCGACAGCTTACCTTGTAGCTCGATGATTTCGGTTAAGCGCCTTGATTTAATTTCATCGGGTACATCATCAACTAAATGCCTGGCCGCTTTTGTATTTGGGCGTTGGGAGTACTTGAACATGTAGGCAAAGTCAAACCCAACCTCCCTCATCAGGCTTAGGGTGAGGTCGTGATCGAGCTCGGTTTCAGTGCAAAAACCTGCAATAATATCGGTTGATATAGCACAGTCGGGAATTATTTCCCGCACGGCCTGTATTCTGTTTAGGTAGCTGTTGCGGGAGTACTTGCGATTCATCAGCTGGAGAATGCGGTCTGAGCCTGACTGCACGGGTAGATGGATGTGGTTACAAATATTCTCGTACATTGCCATGGTGTAAAGCACATCATTGGTCAGGTCTTTTGGATGGGAAGTGGAAAACCGCACTCTTAGGAAAGGACTCACCAGGGCAACCATCTCCAGAAGGTCGGCAAAGTTAACGGTGTGCTTTACCATCCCCTTCGATTCGCTCCAGGAATATGAGTTGACATTTTGACCAAGCAGCGTAACCTCCCGGTACCCGTTCCTAACCAGCTCTTCTACCTCATGGATAATGGTTTGGGGATCTCGGCTGCGTTCTGCTCCTCGGGTGTAGGGAACCACACAGTAGGAGCACATGTTGTTGCACCCCCGCATTATGGATACAAAGGCTGATACGCCATACTTGTCGAGCCTCACCGGGCTTATGTCTGCATAGGTTTCATCGGCTGAGAGCATAATGTTTACCCCCTTTTGTCCACTTTCAGCCGCTCGTAGCAGAGTTGGCAGCTCCCTATAGGCGTCTGGGCCAACCACCAAATCCACAATTTTCTTCTTCTCCAGTAGCTCATCCTTAAGCCGCTCGGCCATACATCCTAAAACGCCTATAATTACCGATGGTTTATTTTTCTTTACCTGTCCAAACAGGTCAATACGGCCAAAAACCCTGGTTTCGGCATTTTCCCTAATTGAACAGGTATTGATAAGTATGATGTCCGCTTCGTTTATCTCCTGCGTTATGGAGTATCCGTTTGCCAGCAGAATGGAGGCAACTACCTCGCTATCGTTTACATTCATCTGGCAACCGTATGTTTCCAGGTAAACCTTTGCGCCGTTGCCTGTTCCTGCGGTTGATATACCTTCAAAAATGTTGGGCTCCTCGCCGTTAAAGTCCATTCTTTTTTTTTACAAATGTAATGAAATGCTAAAAATTCAGATATACTTTTATTAGACCTGCAAGTCCTAAACCTATATTTTTACCTGAACCAGTGTGAAAACTTCCGATTTTTTTTGATAGCAAAAAACAAGCGGTTACTTTTGCATGGTATAATTGAATAAGCTAAACAAATACTTTATGTCAGGACATAATAAATGGTCAACCATTAAAAGAAAAAAGGGAGCGCTTGATGCCAAACGCTCCAAGGAGTTTTCCCGAATAATCAAGGAAATTACCGTGGCGGTCAAGGAAAGTGGCTCCGATCCTGATGGTAACCCCCGGCTGCGCCTTGCTATAAACAACGCAAAGGGGGTGAACATGCCCAAGGATAACATTATGCGGGCAATATCCAAGGCTGAGAAGGATCCCGAAAACTTTCATGAGCTTACCTTTGAGGGTTATGGTCCGGGTGGAATAGCATTATTTATAGAATGTCTTACCGATAATAACAATCGAACGGTTAGCGCTATTCGTTCCATTCTCACCAAGCGTGGTGGAAGCCTTGGAACTAACGGCTCATTATCGTTTCTTTTCGACCGCAAGGGCATTTTTACTATTGCCAAGGATAAGCTGAAGCTCGACGAGGTGGAGCTTGACCTGATAGATGCCGGCGCCCAAAGTATCGATGACAATGGAGATTTCTACGTAGTAACTACCGAAATGGAAGACTTTGGCCGGATGAACAAAAAGCTGGAGGAGCTGAATGTTGAAGTTGAAAATGCAAGCCTACAGCGTATCCCCAATGACTATAAAACACTTGACAAGGATTCATCGCTTAGATTCCTTAAGCTGATAGACGAGCTTGAGGATAACGACGATGTTCAAAATGTTTACCATAACCTGGAAATGACCGATGAGGTTGTGGCTGCTATGGAAAATGAGTAGTAGAATTTATAAACGTTTTACAATATTGAGGCCATCGGCTAGCTTGTTCGATGGCTTTTTCTTCTTTTTATAAGCAGCATGGAACAGTTATTGCTAATTAAATTAAAATTCTACAATAGATGAAGGTTAAAAGGTTTCTTGCTGCTTTTGTGCCTATCTTCATGGTATTAATGTCCGGATGCGCACCCAAATTTCAGGACATTAAAATCAACGGGATAAACAAAGTTGAGTATAACGGGTTAAAGAATGACGTTGTTAAGCTGAATTTAGCAGTAGGGATTGAGAATCCAAATTCCAAAAGGATAACTGTAAAAGAGGTTGAGTTTAAATCGTGGATAAAACAAAGGGAACTGGGAACTGTTAGAGTTAAAAATAGAATTGAAATTCCACCCAACTCAAGCCAAATCTACTCTATCCCTGTTGAAGTAAAATTAAATTCTTCTGCTGATGCCCTAAAGTTGATGATTTCCGGCGAAAAGATTCTGACAATGATAACCGTTGAGGGTTTTGTTAAGGGGTCGAGCTTCCCCATTGTAAAAAAAATTAAAATCCCCCGGCAGCCTCTGAACAATCTCATCAACAAGTACCAAAACGGGTTTATAATTACCGACACAATTTCCGTCCGCAATTCAACGGTTGGCAATTAGGCTAACTTTTGCTACTTTTGTGGTGCAATTATATTCCGATGCGTAGTTTACCAGCACTTCTCTTTAACTCGCTTTTTCTGATTTGTGTATTTGCCGCTGAGCATGTCCACGGACAGGGGGTAAGTGGAATTGTGCAAAATCAGCACGAAGGCAATGAGCAGGGAAAGGTTAAAATTACCCAGGATCCAGTGGTTTCAAACCTGTTGGAGCTGCACATACTTCAGAATGCTAAGAATCCGGGGATGAACGGTTTTCGTATTCGCATATTCCTGGAGTTGGGGCAAAACGCTCGTCGCAACTCCGAGGCAGTGATGAATGCTTTTATGGAAAAGTACCCTGATATTAGAGTTTACCAAAGCTACGACAATCCCTACTGGAAAATTTCGGTG
>DCDD01000186.1 GCA_002316235.1 Bacteroidales bacterium UBA1064 | reverse complement strand
AGGCAGTAGGGGTTAGCCCTCACCTCTGAAAGGGTGTATGTCCTAAAGCTGGAAATAAGTGAGTCTCTTTTATGAATAAGTACCGATGCTAACGAGTCGCTCTCGGGAGTGGCTGTGCTGTCTGGAATTAAGCCGCTGAGATGAGCTACCTCAGATAAAAAACTATTATAGCGTTGCTGAAAAGTGTTTATCCTGGCGCTTTCAAATGAACCCTTCACCTGGTATGAACTTGCAGTACCGGTTACCTCCACATTTGAACCTGGTTCAACACATAACAGGATTGGAAAATGAACCCTGTCGAACGAAAGTGCAAGCATTTCGGGTGTTGTGGTTTGTAGAGAAAAGTTACCCCTTCCGCGTGTGCTTACCTTAAAAGAATCGGTTATATCGCTGCCTAATCCGTTCCATCCCCCAACATAAACCCATTGCTCTCCTGTGTCACTCAATTTAAGGCTAATGCTTGCTCGTTTATAGGAATTAGTGCAGGAGCTAATTGCAATTGCAGCTGGCAGGACAAAAAGGAACCTAAAAAAAGTTGTTGAATGGTAATATTTTGAAGGGTGCATAAAACTTTTATAAAAATTAACACTGGGTGCAAACGAAATTTTCGATAAATTCAAAAATTTGCTCCTCAAAAGTAGCAAAAAGTTTCCCCAAAGGGGTGATTCAATATGATTTTTTGATAACTTGTAGCAGGAATAAAACCTAAAAATTTTCATAACCTAAATATATTAAAATTAACCTTTGCCATGAAATATCTAGCATTCGACAAGGATCAACTTGTAAATCTAGAGTACTCACTAGAGAGGGAAATACTTAGCACCAACAGGGCTGGTGGATATTTAAGTACCACGATTGTACTCTGCAACACCCGTAAGTACCATGGGCTAATGATCCTGCCTATTGATGAGTTTGATGGTGAAAATCACGTGCTGCTTTCAAACGTTGATGAAACGGTGGTGCAGCACGAAAAGGTATTCAACCTGGGCATTCACCGCTATCCAGGAATTTACGAACCACGTGGACATAAATACATTGTTGATTTTGAGTACGAGCCAACCCCAACGCTCGTTTACCGGGTGGGCGGTGTAATACTAAAAAAAGAGCTGCTTTTTGTTCACAATGAGGAGCAGGTGATGATACGTTACACCCTGCTGGATGCTCATAGCCCAACAAAGTTAAGGATAAAGCCATTCATGGCTTTCAGAAATGTTCATAGCCTCAGCAAGGCGAATATGTGGGCTAACACTAAATATCAAGAATGCAGCAATGGCGTAAGGTATAAACTCTACACCGGCTTTCCGTTCCTCTACATGCAGCTGAACAGGCAAAATGAGTTTGTTGCATCCCCCGACTGGTACTACAATGTGGAGTATATGGAGGAAATCAGAAGAGGATATGAGGGACATGAAGACCTATTTGTGCCCGGATACTTTGAAACCTCCATCAGAAAGGGAGAAAGTATAATTTTTTCGGCTGCCACCAACGAACAGTCAACCCCTGCCCTACTGCGTAAATTCAACTCCGAGCTAACCCGGCGACCACCCAAGGACAGCTTCATGAACTGCATTGCCAACACAGCGCGCCAGTTTATCATCCAACGGGGAAAACGCTACGATATTATTGCCGGCTATCCGTGGTTTAGCAGCTGGAGCCGCGACTCGTTCATTTCACTACCCGGATTAACCCTTGGACTCGATGATGTTAAAACCTGCAAAGCACTGCTCGACTCGCTAAGCACCGATCTAAAAAACGGGTTATTCCCCAACGTCCGAACAGGCAATTCCGAAGCGTTTAACTCCGCCGATGCACCACTTTGGTATTTCTGGGCCATTCAACAATACGCCAGTTATACACAAAACTACACCGAAGTGTGGGACGATTATGGCAAAAAAATGAAGGCTATCCTGAAAGGTTATCGCGAAGGGCTACCCTTTAGCATTAAAATGCAGCCAAATGGCTTGATTTGGGCCGGTGAAAAGGGCTACGCTATCACATGGATGGATGCCGTTATTCAGGCAAAACCGGTTACCCCCCGCATTGGCTACCCGGTTGAAATAAATGCTCTATGGTACAACGCCCTGATGTTTACCCTTGAACTGGCTACCAAAAATAAAGATTTAAGGTTTGTGAAAGAATGGCAACCCATTGCAGATCAGGTAAAAAAATCATTCAACGAGCTATTCTGGATTCCAGAGAAAAACTACCTGGCCGACTACGTTGACGAAAATGGACAAAACTGGGACATCAGACCCAACCAGCTTTTTGCAGTTTCTTTACCCTACTCGCCAATTGATGATGAGAAAAAAATTGCCGTGCTCAACGTTGTAAGCCATGAGCTTTACACCCCAAAAGGATTAAGAACCCTTTCGCCGAACAACCCAAACTACAAGGGAAGGTATGAGGGCGATCAACCAACACGCGATATGGCCTACCATCAGGGAACAGCGTGGCCTTGGCTTTTAGGAGCCTACGTTGAAGCACAATTTAAACTTCAGGGTAAAGGCGCTTTAGGATTGGCTCAGGAAATAGTTGATTCGCTGCAGGAAGATATTGCACTACACGGAATTTGCTCCGTGGCAGAGGTTTACGACGGCGATCCACCACAACGGCCCAATGGCTGCATATCGCAGGCATGGAGCGTTGCCGAGCTAATCAGAATTGTAAAAATGATTGAGAAGTATAGCGATTAACCAAACGCGTATGAGAGTTTTAATGTTCGGATGGGAATTCCCTCCCCATATAACCGGAGGTTTAGGAACCGCCTGCTTTGGCTTAACGCGTGGACTTACCAAGCAAAAAGTTGACGTCATCTTTGTTGTTCCAAAAGCTTACGGCGATGAGGATAAATCGGCTGTGAGGTTGGTTGCTGCCGAAGATGTTGATGTGGCCTACTCCGCAAAGAACCTGGAGGAGTTCTGGAGGCACCTTAAGTATCTAGAGATCAGCTCCAACATTGTCCCCTATGTTGACCCCGAAGAGTACGCTAAAATTATCGAGCATAACGAGGCAGAAACTGTTGAGTATGAATCCGGCAAGGTAAAAACGCGGTTTAAGTTTTCTGGAAAATACAACCCCAACCTGATGCAGGAGGTTACCCGGTATGCTGTTGTAGCAGCCAACCTGGCTGCAAGGGAAAAGTTCGACGTTATCCACTCGCACGACTGGCTAACCTTTCCGGCAGGTATTGCCGCCAAGATGGTTTCGGGCAAACCCCTGGTAGTGCATGTTCACGCCACCGAATTTGACAGGAGTGGGGAGAACATCAACCAGGCAGTATTCGATGTGGAGCAAAGGGGAATGATGGTTGCCGACAAGGTTATCACCGTGAGTAACTATACCCGCAATATAGTAATTACCCGCTATGGAATACCAGAAGATAAGGTGGTTACAGTGCATAACGCTGTGGACTTCTCCGATGAGCAGGACATGGAATTCGAGCGCGGGGTCTCCGAGCAAATAGTTACCTTCCTGGGCAGGGTAACTTTTCAGAAGGGTCCCGACTACTTCGTTGAAGCTGCCAACAAGGTGCTCAAGCGAACTCATAACGTACGCTTTGTTATGGCTGGAAGCGGTGATATGCTAAACCGGATGATTCGTCGGGTGGCCCAGCTTGGCATTGCCCACAAATTTCACTTTACCGGATTTCTTAAAGGCCCGGATGTGAACAGGATGTTCCACCTCTCCGACGTTTACGTCATGCCCTCCGTTTCAGAGCCTTTCGGAATAAGCCCATTAGAAGCAATGCGTTCCAGCGTACCTGTTATCATTTCCAAGCAGTCGGGTGTATCTGAGGTGCTTAAATACGCCATAAAAGTTGATTTCTGGGATATTGATGCACTCGCCGATAGCATTTATGGCCTGCTGAACTATAATGCATTATCTACGTTTTTTATCAGGCACGGACAGGAAGAGGTGAATAGCTTGAAGTGGGATAATGCCGCCAGCAAGGTAATTGAAGCATATCAAGATGTGCTAAGCAGGAAAAATTCTTGAAAACATATACTCCAGTAGGTATGAATCGTCCAGCTGGTCATAAACAACAGTGTAGATACCGCAACTTATTACTATAAAGTTAAAAATTTTGAGCTGATGAAAACAATTTGCTTCTACTTTCAGGTGCATCAACCATATAGGCTCCGAAGGTACCGCTTCTTCGATATTGGGAAAAACCATAGCTACTTCGACGATTTTGCCAACCGCTCCATCATGCGGAAGGTAGCCGAAAAGTGCTATCTACCGACCAACCAGCTCATGCTCGACCTAATCAACGAGTTTGGCACAAGGTTTAAAATTTCCTACTCCATTTCGGGGACTGCGCTCGACCAGTTTGAGCAATACGCACCGGACGTACTGGACAGCTTTCGCAGGTTGGCCAAAACCGGAAGTGTGGAGTTTTTGGCCGAGACCTACTCCCACTCCCTATCCTCGCTCAAGAGCAAGGAAGAATTCTACCGGCAGGTTGAAGCCCAACAAAATAAAATTGAGAAACTCCTTGGATACAAGCCCAAAACCTTCAGAAACACCGAGCTTATATATTCCGATGAAATTGGCGCCATGGTTGCCGATTTGGGGTTTAAAACCATGCTCACCGAAGGCGCCAAGCATATTCTGGGATGGAAAAGTTCCAACTTCGTGTATGCCAACGCTATAAATCCTAAGTTGAAGCTGCTGCTGAAAAATTTCCAGCTAAGCGATGACATCGCCTTCCGCTTTTCCAACCGCGACTGGAACGAGTGGCCGCTAACCACCGAAAAGTTTGTTTGGTGGCTCAACAACATTGATCCCAAGGAGGAAATTGTTAACCTTTTTATGGATTATGAAACCTTTGGTGAACACCAGTGGGCTGAAACCGGAATATTCGATTTCCTTCGTGCCCTGCCATCTAGGGTTTTCGGTCACTCCAATTTTGAATTCCTTACCCCATCGGAGGCTGCAGAGAAACACCAACCGGTTGCCCTGCTTCACGTTCCCTACCCTATTTCCTGGGCCGACGAGGAAAGAGACCTTACCGCATGGTTGGGCAACGAACTGCAGGATAGCGCTTTCAACCAACTATATGCGCTTACCGATAAGGTTGAAAAAATTGATGACCCCGAGATCAAAAGGGACTGGCTTTACCTCCAAACCAGCGACCACTTCTACTACATGTGCACCAAATGGTTTAGCGATGGCGATGTGCACAAGTACTTCAACCCCTACGGTTCACCCTACGAGGCATTCATCAACTACATGAACATCCTAAGCGACTTTACCCTTAGGGTTAAGGATAAGCTACTCGAAAAAACATTGGTCGATGAATCATCAGCTGAACTAGACAACCCCCAAAAGCTCATTAAACTCTATGAGGATAAAATTAACGAGCTAAAGAATCAGCTAAATGAGCAACAAGCAAAGCCTACCGGCAAAACTGGCAAAGCTAAAGTTGATAATCCTGACGCTGCCAGCACACCAGGTAATAAGGCAAAAACAAGCAGCAAGCCTACAAAGGCTGTTGCTAAACCAAAGAGTAAAACTACACCTAAAAGCAAGCCTGTTGTAAGCACCAAAACTGAAGAAATAGCGCTAAAGCCATCTTCAAAAAAGAAGAACAGTATTAAAAGTAGCCCAACAACTGCCAAATCCAGTACCAAATCAAGTAATTCAAAGTCAACCACTAAGGGAACAAAAAAGAAAAAAGAGTAGGTTAATCGGTAGAAACTGCCAAATAATGACAAACCTGTAGCAACAAATGAAATGGTTAACCTATTTATTTTGGATTAAACTTGGAAAAAATCAAAATACTACCATAAAAATATTGTGAACGAATGAATGACAAGCTGCTAAAACCCGATTACCTTTTTGAAGTAAGCTGGGAGGTGTGCAACAAGGTTGGTGGGATACACACCGTTATGTCAACAAAGGCATCGATGATTGAAAATGAGCTGAAGAACAACTACATTACTGTTGGCCCCGACCTAATAAAGGGGATTGAGCATAATGCTGAATTCATAGAAGACACCAACCTATTTGCCGCCTGGCGTAGTCATGCCATTGAAAACGGAATGCCCATAAGGGTTGGCCGATGGAATATACCCTGTAAACCGGTAGCCATTCTGGTCAACTTTTCCCAACTTATATCAAAAAAAGATGAGATTTTCAAAGGCTTTTGGGAAAAATTCAAGCTCGATTCCATAACCGGACAATGGGACTATATTGAACCCGCCCTATTTGGCTATGCAGCAGGCAAGGTGATTGAAAGTTTTACCAACTTCAACCTAAGCTTACGACATCGCATAGTAGCCCAGTTTCACGAGTGGATGACCGGAACAGGATTGCTCTACCTAAAAGCAAATGTTCCACAAGTAGGAACGGTATTCACAACCCATGCTACGGTGCTAGGACGAAGTATTGCTGGTAACAACATACCGCTGTATAGCAACATCGAAAAAATTGACCCTGAAAGCAAGGCCAGAGAATTTGGTGTTATCTCCAAGCAATCGTTAGAAAGAATCAGTGCCCAGCAAGCCGATTGCTTCACCACTGTTAGCGATATAACCGCCAGGGAATGCAGCCACTTTCTTAAAAAGGATGTTGACCTACTTACCCCTAACGGTTTCGACGATACCTTTATACCCGAAGCTGAAGAACACAAGCTGCGGAGAGTTGAGGGTAAAATTAAATTTTACGAGGTGGCAGAAGCCATGCTGGCGCACGAAGTTGCGAAGGATAGCATGATTGTTGGTATAAGCGGACGCTACGAATTTAAAAACAAGGGGATAGATGTTTTTTTGGATGCCCTGGGCAAGCTGAATAGGGACAATAACCTTGGCAGGGAGGTGCTGGCATTCCTGCTTATACCTGCCGGACATCATGGCCCCCGAAAGGATGTTTTTCACAACCTGCTCGAAAAAGAAAAAGATAGCAACTATAGCATCCTTGACGATACTCACGTTACCCACTACCTAAACGACCCCGATAGCGAACCAATTCTTAAAAAAATAAGGGCGCTTGGCTTAAATAACTCATCATCCGACAAGGTAAAGGTGTTTTGGGTTCCCTGCTACCTGAACGGTAACGACGGAATATTCAACAAAAGCTACTACGACCTGCTAATCGGCATGGACTTCACCGTTTTCCCTTCCTACTACGAGCCTTGGGGCTACACCCCCATGGAAAGCTTAGCTTTCAAAGTTCCAACGATAACCACCTCACTTGCAGGATTTGCCGACTGGGTGATAAACAACTACAAAAAGCCTAAAGACGCAATTACCATCATCAAACGTAACGACGAAAACGATCTGGAGGTAACTGTCCAAATTGCCTCCACCATTGATGCCTTCACCCGGATCACCCATGAGCGCTATAACGAGCTGATGAACAATGCGCAGGAAATTGCATCTATTGCCCTTTGGAAAAACTTTATTGACTACTACTATAAAGCTTACGATAAAGCCCTTTCGCTGGTTGGTAGCCGAACCCATCAGTTCATGGAGCTCGAAAGGCAGGAAATTCTGCCTACAGTTGAGCGCAAATTCCGAACCACCCAACCCTCTTGGACCCGCCTGATTGTTCAGAAGAACCTTCCTGAAAAGCTAAAACCCCTTGACGAGCTTTCACGAAACCTTTGGTGGTCGTGGAATACCGATTCCAAAAAACTATTTGAATCCATCGACAAGGAACTCTGGATAAAATGTGAGAAAAACCCCATACTATTCCTCGAGAGAATTAGCCTACCGCGTTTTCAGGAGCTGGAGCACGATGCTGAATTTGTGGAAAAGCTTCACTCCATATACCTGAATTTTACCGCCTACATGATGCAGCGCTACCAGCGCAAAGGGCCTAAAATAGCCTACTTCAGCATGGAGTTTGGCCTCCACAGCTCACTGAAGCTCTACTCGGGTGGTTTGGGCATCTTGGCCGGCGACTACCTCAAAGAAGCCTCCGACAGGAATATTGACATGGTAGGTGTTGGCCTACTTTACCGTTACGGTTACTTTACCCAGCAGCTATCCACCTCTGGCCAGCAAATAGCCGTATACGACCAGCAAAACTTCACCCAATCGCTGGCCTTACCAGTTCGCGACGAGGATGGCAGATGGGTTACAGTTAGCGTGGCATTCCCTGGAAGGCAGGTGCAGGCACGAATCTGGAAGGTTGATGTGGGTAGAACAGAGCTTTACCTGTTGGACACCGACTTCGAGGAGAACCTCGTAAACGACCGGACAATTACTCACTACCTTTACGGTGGCGACCTGGAAAACAGGTTTATGCAGGAAATGATTCTGGGAATTGGCGGAATCAGAGCGCTAAATGAACTGGGAATAAAGGCCGACATTTACCACCTTAACGAGGGTCATGCAGCATTTACAGGACTGGAAAGGCTTAGAAAGTTTATTCTCGATGAAAAACTTTCATTCTCCGAAGCCATGGAGGTTGTACGGGCTACCAGCCTGTTTACCACCCATACACCCGTTCCGGCCGGTCATGATGCCTTCCCCGAAGAACTTGTGCGAACATACATGTCCCACTACCCCGACAGGCTGATGATTTCATGGGATCAGTTCATGGACCTGGGTCGTATGGTACCCGGTGATTCCACACAAAGATTTTCGATGAGCGTTCTGGCAACAAACCTGGCCCAGGAGGTAAATGGGGTTAGCTGGCTTCACGGTGAGGTGAGCCGAAAAATGTTCGCCGGAATGTGGCCAAGCTACTTCCCCAACGAGCTACATATCAGCTACGTTACCAATGGCGTCCATTTCCCAACATGGACCGCACGGGAGTGGAAATCAATTATGGAAAACGGCCAAGCCACTAACAGCAATGGTTACAAAACTCCTGCCTGGAACGAGTTGGAGAATATTCCAGATTCAAAAATTTGGGAAATTCGTAATACCCTCAGGAAAAGGCTCATCAAACTTATCAACAACAGGTTGAGTAACCCCGAAATGACACGCTTCGAAAGTCCACGGCAGGTAATTGAGATACAGGAAAAACTTAGCGATAGCATCCTCACCATTGGGTTTGCCCGCCGTTTTGCAACCTACAAGCGCGCCAACCTCCTTTTTAAAGATTTGGACCGGTTGGACCAGCTGGTGAATAACCCCGAGCATCCTGTTCAATTCCTCTTTGCCGGAAAAGCACACCCTAACGATAAGGCAGGACAAGACCTCATAAAAAGCATCATTGAGATTGCCAAGCAACCGCGCTTCCTTGGACGAATTCTGTTCCTGCAAAACTACGACATGGAGCTCTCCAGGCACATGATTCAAGGTACCGATGTATGGCTCAACACCCCTACCCGACCAATGGAGGCTTCGGGTACCAGCGGCCAAAAAGCAGTAATGAACGGCGTGCTTCACTTCAGTGTCCTGGATGGCTGGTGGGTTGAAGGTTACCGCGAAAATGCCGGATGGGCACTTCCCATGGAGAGCACCTACGCCGAATCCGAGTTTCAGGATGAACTTGATGCCGAAATGATATACACCATTCTGGAAAACGAAATTGTTCCCGCATTCTACCAACGTAACAGCGACGATATACCGGATAAATGGATTTCATTCATCCGTAAATCCATGACCCAGGTAGCATCTAACTTCACCACCCTTAGGATGATAAACGACTACCAGAACAGGTTTTACAATAAGCTCTACTTCCGTTCCTCCGAGCTTATAGAAAACGACTTTGAGGTAGCCAAAAAAATTTCGTCATGGAAACGACGGATTACCCGTAACTGGGATGAAATTGAAATCATTCAGGTCAAACAGTTTGATGTTTCGCGCGAGGCCATTATCATGGGTAAAGAGTACACCGCCGAGGTTATCCTGGACATGGGTTCCCTTGGTCCCGACGAAATCGGGGTTGAGATGGTGCTGGCCGACCTAATTGAAGGAGGCGAAGTAAAGGTTAAACGGGTCCATGAATTTCAAGTTCAAGCAGTTGAAGGCTCCAGGGTTACCTACAGGCTCAACCTCATACCTGTAGAGCCGGGTGCTTTTGAATGCGGAATACGCATATATCCTAAAAACCCCATGCTTCCCCATCGCATGGATTTCCCGTTGGTACGCTGGGCATAGCAAAAACCATGCAGTTCAGCACCCCATACTTGTTTATCCACGTTGTGCGGATAAGCCTTGCTTTGATTGGGCCGAACCTTGATAATAATCCTGTAGCAGTAGCTTAAATATAATACGAAAAACTACAACCAAGCAAATGGACAACCTCGTAGAGCAGCTGGAAGTAAAATTCCTACAAAAGGGCAATCCAGCGGTGGCGCTTCAACAAAAAAAATACATGCGAAATCAGTTTGAGTTTTTCGGCATTCAGTCGGCTGACCGACGAGAGATTCAAAAGCTATTGTTTACACCGGAACACCTGCCTGCTAAAAACGAACTCGGCTCAACCATCAACAGGCTCTGGCTTAAACCCCAACGGGAATTTCAATACTTTGCCCAAGAAATGGCCTACAAATTCCATAAACAACTGGAGCTAGCCGATATAAGCCTATACGAGAACATGGTAACCACCAAATCGTGGTGGGATACGGTTGACTACATTGCCTCACGGCTCATGGGCGAGTACTTTGCCTCATTTCCTGAACAACGGAAACCGTTCATTCAAAAATGGGTTACCTCGGACAACCTTTGGCTTAAACGCTCGGCACTAATCTTCCAGCTTAACTACAAGCAGCAAACCGACGAAGTACTTCTCGCCGCCACAATTCATTCCTTGCTGCCTAGCAGTGAATTTTTTATATGTAAGGCCATAGGATGGGTGCTTAGAAATTATAGCAAAGTCAACCCTGAATGGGTTCTCCAATTTGTAGCGCACACACCCTTGCCTCCCCTCAGCAAAAAAGAAGCTACAAGGTTAATTGTCCAACCTCCACTGCGCCATAAACAGGTTTAGGCTTCAACAAGTTTTCCCTGAACATGAGGGTGCAAACCGCAAACACCTTAAGCCGATGCTATTTATTCTTGAGAATTCTACCCTCTGTGTATTTGGAAGATTTAAAAATTAGCTATAATTTTGCACCCTATTAACTAAAATCATATTTTATGGTGAACCATTACGAAACCGTTTTCATTGCTACTCCCGTTTTGTCTGAGGCCCAGATGAAGGAAACGGTCACTAAATTCAAGGATTTCATCACCCAAGATGGGGGTGAAATTATCCATGAAGAGAGCTGGGGATTAAGAAAGTTGGCCTACCCCATTCAGAAAAAAACAACCGGATTTTACCACCTGTTAGAGTTTAAAGCACCCGGTGAGCTGATTGATAAGCTGGAGACACAGTACCGTCGCGACGAGCGTATTATCCGTTTCCTTACCGTTAAGCTCGATAAGTATGCTGTTGAGTATGCCGAGAAAAAGCGCAGCAACAAGGTAGAAAAGGTGGAACCTAAAACAATGGAGGATTAAGCCATGAGCCAGAATCAATCAGAAATAAGATACCTCACACCCCCAACTGTAGAAGTCAAGAAAAAGAAGTACTGCCGTTTCAAGAAAAACAGGATTAAATATATTGACTACAAGGATCCGGAATTTCTAAAAAAATTTTTAAACGAGCAGGGGAAAATTCTTCCCCGGCGGTTAACCGGAACCTCGCAAAAGTACCAACGAAAGGTATCTACTGCCATTAAGCGGGCCCGGCATTTAGCCCTACTGCCATTTGTAACCGATTTGATGAAATAATTAAAGGTAGGAGATAAGCAAATGGAAATCATACTATTACAGGATATGCCCAGTTTGGGAAGTAAAAACGATATTATAAACGTTCGAAACGGTTACGCTCGAAACTATCTTATTCCTAAAGGCTTTGCCACCATTGCCACAGAATCGGCCAAAAAAGTGCTGGCCGAGAACACCAAGCAGCGAGCCCATAAGGAGGCAAAAATTAAAGCCGATGCCGAAGAGCTGGCTAAAAAGCTTAACGGCCTGAAGCTTACCATTGGAGCTAAAACCAGCTCGACCGGTAAAATTTTTGGTTCGGTGAACACCATTCAGATTTCGGAGGCGCTTGCCGAGAAAGGATTTGAAATTGACCGCAAGCTAATCTTCATTCAGGACGACCAAATTAAAGAGGTTGGCTCCTACACCGCCGAGGTAAAGCTGCATAAGGAGGTGAAGGTCAGCATCGAATTTGATGTAGTATCGGAATAGCACTACTCATCCAGCATAAAAAAACCTGCCGTTGGCAGGTTTTTTTTTCTACCTTATGGCTATGCACTCAATCTCCACCAAGGCTCCAAGCGGGAGTTTAACAACCCCAAAGGCAGCCCTTGCCGGCATTTCAGCTGTAAAGTAACGAGCATATACCTCGTTCATGGTGGCAAAATTCTCCATATCGCTAAGCAGGCAGGTAGTTTTCACCACGTTGGCATAGGTAAGGCCGGCCTTCGCCAGAATTGCTCCTATGTTTTTAACTACCTGCTCGGTTTGCTCAGCAATTCCTCCCTCTACAATTTTACCGGTTGATGGATTCACGGGAACCTGCCCCGACACAAAAAGAAACCCATTGGCCTCAACAGCCTGGCTGTATGGGCCAATTGCCCGAGGAGCATCATTTGTGTTGATAATTTTTTTCATGATTAACAAATTTTAGTGTAATAAATATAGATTTCGACAAAAATTTATCATGCTAGTAAGCAATCAAGAAAATCAGCCCGGTTATTCGCCCAGGTTATCGAGGTAGTGGTCGCGCTTGGTAAGCTTTAAATCCTGAAGTATGGAGGAGCGAACGTTTATCTGAAAGCTGAAGCTTTTGTAGTATCCAATAGGTATAACGGTCAGCCGCATCTCCCAGCAGTGCAGGTCTCTGTAGAAATTGAGGGACGTGGTTGTAAGCTGCCGGCTCTTCAAATCGAACCCGGAGCTAAAGGCAATTTTCCATTTTGGAGTCAGGTTGATATCGCCCGAAAAGGTCAGGGTCTGAACTAAGGAGGATACATAGGCAGGTTTGGAGTAGCTCAGGTTGTAGCTTACCCTGAGGTTCCATGGAACGCTAAAATCGACATAATCCATGCCGTACTGTGTGCCCAGAGACTCACCAAACGACGAACCATCGGGTGCGGTTCCTAAGGGGGGATTGCTTCCACCCATTCCCTGCGACCTGGACTGATCCCCACCTGAAGAGGCGCTACCCTTGCTGCTATTCAACGCAAAGTCTAGCCCAACGCTGCCCCTGGTAAAACGCGCCAGCTTGCCGCTCCTATCAAGTTCAAACCTGTTGTACCTGCTTCCCTTAGCATCAATTGCATAGGGACTAAATGCACCGGAAAAGTTAATGTTGATGTTGTTGAAAAGATTGGTGCGGCCGCTAACGGAGATATCCGACCAGTTCAGAGAGTCGGCCAGCATGTTATAGGAGGTATTGATGCTGAACCCTTCCAGAATTTTTACCTTTTTAACCGGGTTAGCAGTATCCTTTGGCGAGAGCACCTTCATTTCGACCATGTTACCTAAAGAAAAGTTCACGACCCCCGATTTTCCACCTCCCGGCCCACCGTAAATTCCCCTTTCAAAAATGGAGTACTGTGCCATCCTTCCGGTTGAATCCACCTGAACAGACTTGTAGAATCCAAAACTCTCCTTGGCAAAGTCGGGACGGTAGCTCAGCGAAATACCGGGTGTAATCACATGCCTGATTGCCTGCACCTTTGATTTCTTTCCGAACTGGAATGTCCCATAAATCTTTGTACTCATGGACACGGCGGTGCTGTACTGGTATCCCCGCTTGAAGCCTTTTATGGTATCAACCACAACTACCTGTGAATCGGGATCCCAGTGCTTGTTGATTGTTTGCAAGTACCAGAACTCGTTGTAGCTAGCACTTGGGCTAATGGTTATAAACTTTAGCAGGTTAAATGAGGTTGAAATAGGTATATCGTGCCTCACGCCGTTTTGCATGCTGTCAACCACCGAGCTTTTAAACAGGTTATCCTCCTTCACCTGCACCCTGTTTTCAAGGTTTGTGTTAAGGCTCAACCCAATCTTTTCGTACCACGAGGGTTTCCCAACGCTCAATTTACGCTTGAATGGGTAAATACGGCTCATGTTGAGCGAAACTTTCGGAAAACCTAGATCAACAGACTTGTCTATGTTATTTTGCGAATGGTTAAGCGAAGCCGACATGCTGAAGGGTGAACCCGGCCATATTCTTGAGTACGAAATGCTGGAGTTGAAAGTGTTTGCCAGGGCATTATTTATGTTTCGGGCATTGTACCGGTTATGGTTGGATGAGCCAAAGTTGACGTTGGCCTGAAAGGTGGAGTTGGGGTTTGCCTTAGCATCCTGTGTATGGTTCCACCTTATCCAGTAGGTGTTATCCTTACTATAGTCCGGCAAGCCACGTTCACTGGTTACATATGATGATGCTTCTAGGCTTATAGTGCCGGAAAACCGGTAGCGAACCTTGTAGGTGGTTTGGCTGCGTAACCCCCATGAGCCCTTTGAGTAGTAATCGCCCGTAAGCTTCTCGTCCATGTAGTCGCCCATGCCAAAGTAAACACCCCCACCCCTCAGGAAAATTCCCCTGATATTTTCCTCGCCATACTCTGGGAGAATTACCCCTGCTTGCCGTTTTCGGGTGTTGGGAAAGAACCCAAAGGGAATGCCAATTGGTAGCGGTACATCCTCGATAACCAGGTATGCAGGCCCGGCAATAATTTTTTTATCGGGAATCATCTTTCCCTTGGTTATGGCTATGTAAAAATGTGGATGATCCAAATCACAGGTGGTGTACTTACCATCCTGCAGGTTTACTACCTGGTCTTCAAGCATCTTGGTTACCTTGCTGTGCATGAAACCACCAGACTGCTCGGTAACCACGCCAGTAATCTTAGCCCGCTTAGTATCGAAGTTATAGTGTATTTCATCCATCTCGTAGGTTTGGCCACCCTCTTTAAACACCGGACGACCAACCACTTTCCCCGTGCTATCGGGCAAACCGCAGGCGTAAACCTGCTTGGTTGCCATGTTAAACTCGATGTACTTTGCCTTTAGCTCCAGATTTTGGTAGGTTACCACAGCGTTGCCATAGAGGTAGGCCGTTTGCCCGTCAATAGAGTAAGTAATAGAATCCTCAGCATTACTTATCACAGGGTCTTCCAGCACGCTTTTGCCAGCTGCAGGTTTAATTGTATCGGTAGCGGGCACCGTATCCTGAAGTGGCACCTGCAATACAAAATTGGGCGAAAAAGGTATGGCCTGCCTAGCAAACCCTAATGAGCTATATAAAACAATAAAAAGCGTTGTTACCCTGAATTTCAATTTTAGTCGTATTTTTGTAACAAAATTGAGCTCAAAACTACTAAAAAATTTTTAGGGAATAATGGAGGGGCTGCGCTTAAAACATTTTTTACCAATACCCTTGCTGGTGGTTCTATCCCTCTTGCTGGCGGTTGGAGAAAAAGCTTTGAGCCAAACCAGCAGCTCCTATCAGCTCACCAGGGTGGTAGTTGATGCGGGGCATGGAGGTAAGGACCCAGGAACAGTTGGGCGGGTAAGCAAGGAAAAGGACATTGCCCTTAGCATTGCTCTAAAGGTAGGAAGCTACATTGAAAAGAACTTCCCTGAGGTGAAGGTAATCTACACCAGAAACGACGACACCTTTATACCGTTAGACGAGAGGAGTAGAATTGCCAACGAAGCAAAAGCCGACCTCTTTATCTCCATTCATTGTAATTCCGCCCCAAACAGAACTTCTTTTGGCACCGAAACATACGTGATGGGGTTGCACCGATCGGCCGACAACCTGGACGTTGCCATGCGTGAAAACGCTGTAATTTCGTATGAAGATGACTACTCGACAAGGTATGAGGGTTACGACCCAAGTTCTTCCGAGTCGTACATAATCTTCTCCATGCTTCAGAATGCCTTTCTTGATCAAAGCCTCTCGCTTGCCAACCTGATTCAAACTGACTTTAGAGACAGGGCTAGCCGAAAGGACAGAGGGGTAAAGCAGGCCGGGTTCCTTGTGCTATGGAAAACCTCTATGCCAAGCGTCCTGGTTGAAGTGGGTTACCTCAGCAACGCCAGCGAAGAGAAGTACCTGAATAGCCAGGAGGGTCAGGACTACATTGCCTCCTCAATTTACCGAGCCTTTAAGGAATACAAGAAAAACGTGGATAGCTACAGCAACCAGCTGGCACAAATACAGCTCACTAAGCCAGCCGACAGCAGCGTTGAACAGAAAGGCAACACCCAGGTTCAACCCCCATCCAGCACAAGCCAAAGCCATGATTTCCCAATTTTTAAGGTGCAACTAATGGCCTCAAACAAGCCAATCCCCCTCGATTCACCTAATTTTCAGAATATTAAAACAGTTGAAGAGCTTATCATAAACGATTCCTATAAGTACTGCGTAGGCAGCCTGAGCTCCTACGACGAAGCCCTTAAACTCTGTAGGGAAGTGCGTAAGCAATTTCCCGATGCATTTGTAATTGCCACAAAAAATGGAGTTCCTGTAGCGCTACAGCAAGCCATTAAGGATAACAAAACCAAAAATTGATAGGTGGAAATTTTACTTACCCTTATTCAGGTATAAACTGACTACACGTACAGAACCAGCTAACACTAATCACCATTACAAACAATAGCAATAAATATTTTAAATAGCCGCGGGCAACGTGAAGAGAAAATTACCCCAGATTGATGTGGTTGTGTATCTTTGCCATCTGCCAGCTAGTTAAATGTTAATACTACTTTAGAAATGAAAATAAAACTTACCAAAGAAGCAAAAATAGGGATATTCATGGTGGCCTGCTTGTTTGCCATGTTTTGGGGTATCAACTTTTTAAAGGGGAAAAACGTGTTCAGCTCCAACAATACATACTATGTAGTTTTTACATCGGTTGATGGGCTAAAACCCACCAATGATGTTCTCATCAACGGGTTTAAGGTTGGCCTGATAGAAGAAATTGAGTTCAACGACATCAAATCGGGGAAGTTTAAGGTTAACCTTTTGATTAGCAAGAAGTACAAGTTGCCTCGAAACACCATTGCCAAGCTAATCAGCGCCGATTTAATGGGCGGTAAGGCTATTAAGCTGGAAATTTCGTCCGACACGGCCTACTACCAACCCGGCGATACCCTACCTGGAGTCATTGAGGTAGGCCTGATTGACCAGCTGGGCCACCAGATGACCCCAGTTAAAGAAAAAGCTGAGCAGCTCATGGTTCAGCTGAACAATACGCTGCTGGTAGTTGAAAAAGTTTTCAACGAGGAGAATCGCGACCAGCTATCACAGGGTATAGCTAACCTGAATGCCAGCCTCAACAACATTAGCCAGATAAGCGCAGCACTCGACACCATGCTGAACTCCCCTAAGGGCTCGCTCAAAACCACCTTTAGCAACATCGAATCGGTTAGCAGTAACCTCAAGAAAAGCAACAAGGAGCTTACCAACATTATTCAAAACGTGTCGTCGGTGAGCGACTCATTGGCCGACATCAACCTGGCACAAACCTTCACAAAGCTGGAAACCACCCTGAATGACATCCAGGCTATAATAGCTAAAGTAAACTCCGGAGAGGGCACCCTTGGCAACCTTGTCAGCAACGACAGCCTTTACACCAACCTGCAAAAGGTAACTTTGAGCCTCGACCTGCTTATTAACGACATCAAGAACAACCCCAAAAGGTATGTTAGCTTCTCATTAATCGATCTAAACAGGTCGCAATCCTCCGGCGAGAAGGTTAAAGAATAGCCTGAAACGTAAACATCTTAATATCTGCATGTTAACCCCAACATGCACAGGGTTGAATAGTTACAGTGCAGCTGGGTAAACAACAAGCTTAATATTGTATTAACAAATAGTTAACATTCAAATTTTTACGTTATCAACATGATATCTAATTGTTAATTAGCTAATTAAAAAATTTTTACGAATGAAAAAAAATTATTACCATGATAGCTAACCTGTTGTAATGTTAAAGGGAAATTCAAGCCCTAACCACCTTTTTTTTTAAAAAAATTCATTACAATTTTGTTGAGGAAATAGAAAAGAGTAAAAAAAAATCATAAGGTTTTTTAGCTATGGTAATGAATGTTTTAGATTTTAAAGAGGTATGGCAGAACTGCCTGAATATTATAAGAGACAACGTTCCTCCGATAAGCTTCAAAACATGGTTTGAGCCAATAGTTCCAGTAAGGCTGGAGCAGAATGTGCTCACCATACAGGTTCCCAGCCCATTCTTTTATGAGTATTTGGAAGAGCAGTACATAGACATTCTCCGGAAAACACTGAGAAAAGAGTTGGGATCGGATGCAAAATTGGAGTACAGCGTAGTGATGGAGCATGGCGGGTACAACAACGGCACCCCCTATACGGTAAAGTTCCCCACTCAGAATAAAACCGAAATTAAGAATAAACCGGTATCCATACAGAACCTACAAGAACCGCCAATAAAAAATCCTTTTATAATCCCCGGTATAAAAAAACTCCATGTTGACCCCCAGCTCAACCAGGAATACACCTTTGCAAATTTCCTTGAAGGAGATTGTAACCGGCTGGCACGTTCGGCCGGTATGGCAATTTCCCAAAAACCAGGCAATAACCCCTTCAACCCTTTTTTCATATACGGCAACTCGGGACTGGGTAAAACCCACCTGGCACAGGCTATTGGCATTGAAGTAAAGCAAAAGTTTCCAGAGAAAACCGTCCTTTACGTTAACGCAGCTAAATTTCAAACCCAATTTGTAGATGCCCACATAAAAAATAACAACATTAACGACTTTATCCACTTTTACCAGAGTATTGACGTGCTCATTCTGGACGATGTGCATGAATTTGCCGGAAAGGAAAAAACCCAGGATGCCTTTTTCCACATCTTCAACCACCTGCACCAGACCGGTAAGCAGCTAGTACTCACCTCCGACCAACCCCCCGCTGAGCTACAGGGGCTTGAGCAGCGCCTGCTCTCCCGTTTTAAATGGGGACTCTCGGCCGACCTACAAACACCCGACTTCGCTACCCGTGTAGCAATCCTTAAGCGTAAGGTTTATAACGACGGCATTGTTATCCCTGAAGAGGTAATTGAATACATAGCCTCCAATATTACCCAGAACATCCGCGAGCTGGAGGGAGCGCTCATCTCCATGCTTGCACAGTCAACCCTCAACGGCAGGGAAATTACCATTGAGCTGGCATCAGAAATGATAGAAAAACTGGTTAAAAACCCTGCCAGAAAGGATTTGTCCATAGACTACATACAAAAGGTTGTGTGCGAGTACTTTGGTTTACCAGTAGATGTGCTCCAGGCAAAAACCCGAAAACGAGAAATTGTGCAGGCTCGCCAGATTGCCATGTTTTTTTCCAAAAACCTCACCAAGTCCTCCCTCTCAACAATAGGTGCAGTGATCGGCAGTAAAGATCATGCAACAGTTCTCCATGCCTGCAAAACAATTAACAACCTAATGGAGACCGACAAAAGATTCAAAGCCCAGATTGAGGATATTGAGAAACGCATAAAGTATAGCAACCAGTAAAGAAACAACCTAACAAGCAGCCCTATACTACATCGGCTTGATTAAAATTCACCCAGCTGCATTTTAATCCAAATAAGGCTATCTTTGTAAATTGTTGTAGGGTTTACCAGCCGGGAGAAAAGCTTAAGCTAATTTTAAAGCTGATTTCAGCTTGCCATGAAAGCATTAAAAAGGGTTGCTCTACCTGTAATTGTAGGATTTCTGGCTGTGTTGGGCACTGCAGCTGCTCCATTGGCTACCGATAGTTTAGCCCGAATTTTAAACCAGGCCGGACAAGATACTGCTTCATTGAATGCCGTTTTTAAGAAGCTGATTTCCGTTGATTTGCCAAACCCTACTCAAACCGATTCCCTCTTAAACGAATTACTTAGCAGGTTTAAGAAGCTTAACTACAACGATGGCGTAAACCGGGTGCTATCTTTCAGGGGAGATCTATACTACCAGCAGGGTAACTTTCAGCAGGCACTTGAAGTTGAAAAAGAGCTGGCCAGCAAGTACGGTGGGTCAAAGACTAACATGCTGCCGCTGGCCAACGCCTACAAGATGATTGCCGGGTGTTTTTTTAACATGGGTATTCACGATAGCGCCGTTGTGTATGCCGAGAAATCTATTTCACTTTTCAAAAATCTGAACGATAGCCAAAATGTTGCACGAAGCCTCAATCTTCTTGGAGGTATTTACTGGAACATGGGAAACCTCACCAAAGCTTCCGAAAAACTATACGAATCGCTTCGGCTGCGCGAACAACTCAACGACTCGCTGGGTATGGCTAATGCATACAACAACATTGGCCTAATCTACGACTCACAAGGGAAGCTCACCGAGGCAATGAAAATGTATGAGAGTGCTTTGGAAATTTACAATAAACTCAATAACAGCAAGGGTATTGGTAGGGTATGCAACAACATGGCCATCATCCTAAAAAACCAGAAAAAATTTAGCGAGAGCCTTGAGATGTTCCTAAAATCCCTTGAGGTGGATAAAAAGTTGAACAACATTGACGACCAGGGCAAAACCCTCAACAATATAGGTCAGCTTTACATTGAAATGGGCAACATTCAGGCGGCAATTGGATACTACCAGCAAGCCAGGCAGCTATTCCTTAGGAGCGGAAATGAAAACGGGTTGGCTGCAACGCTCCTAAACATGGGGAAAGCTTCCTATGATCAGAAAAATTACGCTGAATCACGAACCTACTACCTGCAAAGCCTGGAAGTTGCCAAACGAATAAATTCAACCGAATGGATTAGAGACTCCTATCATGGGCTTTACCTGCTTGCCAAGCAAGCTGGACGTGCATCGGAAGCCCTTACTTTATTTGAACGTTACAAATCGCTTGATGACTCCCTGCGCGGGCTGGAAAATATGAATAAGATAGACCAACTCCGAGTTGAATTTGAAACTGAGAAGAAAGAACGTGAAATTACCTTGCTAACCAAGGATAATGAGCTTAAAACTGAAAAGCTAAACCGCCAGAAAACATACAACCTCCTTTTACTCACCATCACAATTGCCGTAGTAGCTTTTCTTGGGCTAACCGCTTTAGCCATAAAACGTTTAAGAGCCGATAAAAAAATATTAGTAGATAAAAACCAGGAAATACAAGCTCAGAAGGAGGAAATAGAATCTCAACGCGACCTGCTTGAGGTTACCAACACAGAGCTAAACCAGCAGAAGGAAGAGCTACAAGCCCAAACCGACCAAATAGAGAGGCAAAACTACATCATAGCATCGGCAAACCAAAGGATGACAGAAGGTTTGGAGTACGCCTCGCTAATACAGAAATCCCTATCCTCTGACATTAATTCGTTTGGTAAGCATTTCAGTGGATACTCCCTGCTCTACATGCCCAAGGACATTGTAAGCGGAGACTTTTTCTGGGTGTGGGATGAAAACCGTGATGATAATTTTACTTTTGCCATTGCCGATTGCACCGGACATGGTGTAGCCGGTGCCTTCATGAGCCTGATGGCTATAAATCTGCTTAGGGATGCCGTTGGGGTGAACAACATTACGGAGCCACAGAAAATCTCTACCTTCCTTTACAACGAGCTAATCAGAAAAAAAGCCTCTATTTTTGACTCCAACCTGATCATCGGACTCGACTTTATTGTTTGCAGCTACTCCCCTAAAAGCCAAGTACTCTGCTACTCAGGAAATCACCTTAACTTCTACCTGGTGCGAGAGGGGGAGGTTAACAAGCTAAAGGTTGAGAGAAATATTGACAGACAATCGGCCACCCTGATTTTTGCCCAGTCATCCATTAAACTCAAAAAGAATGACAGGCTTTACTTCACTACCGATGGCTTTGCCGACCAGATTAGCGAAACCAAAAGGAAAAAAATTGGAAATTCCGATTTCCAGAATCTTCTACTCTCAGTAGGTAACTATCCCATAAAACAGCATTCTGAGTTACTCGCTGAGTACTTCTCAAAATGGAAGGGTACCTACGAACAGGTTGACGACGTATTAGTTCTGGGGTTAGAGGTTTAAACCTCAAAGCGGGCTGGATTACGAACGATAAACCAGGGATTTATCAGCTCTTCTTTATTGTAGGACATTCTATCTCCCGAATCGAACGAAATTACTTGAAACCCAGCACCCTCAACTATAGCCTGACCAGCAGCAGTATCCCACTCAGAGGAAAGCGATAAACGCGGATAAATATCGGCTATCCCTTCGGCTACCATACACATTTTAAGAGAAGACCCACACGAAATACGGGTAATGCCACCGTACTTTTTATCGAGGTTCGAAATGAATTCCAGCGTTTCGGGCGAGTTGTGCGACCGGCTTTCAACCACAACAATACCGCTATGATTTTGGCTTAGTGGTAGGCGCTTGGCCCCGGAGCACACATCAGAGTAGGTTAAATTCACCTCCATTGTTGGCTTGATACCTGTAACCTTAAACGAACCCTCGGGGTGAATGGAATAGTAAAGGCACTCGGTAACAGGAACATAGATAACGCCCAGGATAGGAAACCCCTCATACATTAAGGCAATATTTACAGTAAACTCTCCGTTGCGCTTGATAAACTCCTTTGTCCCATCCAGAGGATCTACAATCCAAAAGTACTCCCAACCCTTTCGCTCCACATAGTGAATGCTTCTACCCTCCTCGCTAAGAACCGGTATTAAAGTTTTGTACAACGTATTCTTTATTTCTTCGTGAGCCACCCTGTCGGCCAAGGTGAGGGGTGTTCTATCAGACTTGAGGTTAACCTGGAAATCATCGGAGTTATAAACCTCCATGATTTTTGAACCTGCTCTTACGCTGGTATTTATAGCCGTAACCAGCAGGTTTATGATCTCTGGCTGTTCAATCATGACCTAGTTGCTTGCTGCAAAGGTAGCTCACTTTCCTTGAATAATAAAAAATATACCCTTCCCCACCAACCCCATTTAACATTTTTATTCATTAAAAAATAAGCATAAAGAAACTTCCTTCCACCGCTTACCAATTCATGTTTTACAATATGTTTGCTAAGGTTCCTCAAAATTGGAAAAATTGTTATGTTTACCCAAAATTTTAAGACATAACAATACCTAACTTTTAACCCATATCACCATGTTAAGCTCGCTTGAACCCAACAACCTTTGGAAATTCTTTGAGGAAATCTGTAAAATTCCCCGCCCATCAAAAAAGGAAAAGCTGGTCATTGCCTACCTGCAAAATTTTGCCAGGGAGCATGGCCTTAAAGTAAGAACCGACCATGCCGGAAACGTGCTAGTAGAAAAACCTGCCTATCCCGGATTTGAAAAACTCAAGCCCGTAGTGCTGCAGTGCCACATGGACATGGTTTGCGAAAAAAATAGCGATGTGGCGCATAACTTTCAAACCGACCCAATTGTGCCAGGCATTGACGGAGAATGGGTTAAGGCCAATGGAACCACCTTGGGCGCCGACGACGGAATAGGGATAGCCGCCCAGCTTGCCATACTGGAATCAACCGAAATTAAGCATGGACCGCTGGAATGCCTTTTTACTGTTGACGAGGAAACAGGTTTGACAGGAGCCAACGAGCTCGAAAAGAATTTTTTTAGCGGTAAAATTCTGATTAACCTCGACTCGGAGGATGAGGGAGAACTATTTATTGGGTGTGCCGGTGGAGTTGATACTCTGGCTACCTTTGCCTACGACACTGAAAAAGTACCCACCAACTCTACCGCTTTCAGGCTAACCGTGAAGGGGCTAAAGGGAGGGCATTCAGGTGACGACATTGACAAGGGCTTGGGCAACTCTATTAAGATTATCAACCGTTTTCTCTGGCGGGGGGTTAACAGCTACGACCTACGGCTATCCATGCTAGATGGTGGAAACCTTAGAAATGCCATTCCCCGTGAGGCCTATGCAATTTTTACCATACACGAGGAGGATAGGGCTGCCCTACGAAAAGAATTTACACTCATCAAAAATGACATTCTAGCCGAGCTCCATGATGTTGAACCCGATTTATCCATAACCTTTGAAAACGCCGACCTACCTCCCTATGTGGTTGATGAGCCCACCCAATACGACCTGCTAAACGCGCTGTATGCCTGCCCACATGGGGTTATTTCGATGAGTAGGCAGCTTAAAGGGTTGGTTGAAACATCTACCAACCTGGCTTCGGTGAAATTTATACAGGACAACCAGATACTTGTAACCACCAGCCAGCGCAGCTCAGTGGAGTCGGCCAAAAAGGATATTTCCAACATGGTTGAAAGTGTTTTCCGGCTGGCCAATGCCCGAATTCAGCATTCCGATGGCTACCCAGGATGGACTCCCAACACCAACTCTGAAATACTGGGCATTACCCGCAACTCGTACATCAGGCTTTTTGGAGTAGAACCGGTTGTAAGGGCAATCCATGCCGGTCTGGAATGCGGCTTATTTCTTGAGAAATATCCCGAGCTGGATATGATTTCGTTTGGCCCAACCATTAAAGCGGCACACTCTCCCTACGAAAGGCTTAACATTCCTTCAACCATGAAGTTCTGGAAGCTTCTGCTGGATGTGCTTCAAAATATCCCGAGTATTTAGGTAGCCTACCCGCTATGTAACTCGGTACTTCAACGGGAACTACTCGGGAATCTCATCAAAATACTCTATTGTTGCATAGCAAATAGGGCAATGCCAACTTTCAGGCAGCTCTTCAAAAGGAGTTCCGGCGGGTATGCCCGAGGCAGGGTCGCCTTCGTCCGGATTATAGATGTACCCGCAAATTCTACATTTATACATCAACGCAGGGTATTTATGAATTAAAGTTGTGTGGCAAATACAGTAAACCCCTAATCCTTACTGAAATAAGCTTGCATACCAGCATTCAAAATTTTCTGAAAGGAGTTTTCATTAACACGTTAAATGGAGGCCATACCTAAACAATTTCGACCATTTTAAACGGAACCTTAACTAGAGCTTGAAAATCGCGGCCAAGATTCCTAATGGTATCGTCGTCCTCCTCATAGTACCAGTTGACCAAAACGCTATGGCCTTTTAAATAGGCGTCATCGAGCATCTTGATAAGGTTAAAAATGAAGCGATTCGAGCCGCTGTTTATGTACTCCATTCTCAGGTTAAGCCTGGTAAGTGGTTCGGGATTTTTCAGGTACTCCTCCAGCCACCCAATCACCGGTTGAAAAAATTCAACGGCATCTTCTGGTATAGACCTTCCCGAAACCTGTAGCATGCCAGGCTTAAAATCAATCTGAGGGGTTTTGGATGTACCCTTAATATAAAGGCTGCTTAATTCGGCCATGGCAGTTTAGCATTTATATGTTGAGGTAAATTTAGCTAAAAATATGCCCACTTTAAAAATTTTTGGTAAAAAAACGTCATCGGATTAACCCATCATCCGGCATAATCGCCAACATTATACAGAGTGAACAGTTTTCAGGGAAAAGCTGTCTTTCCTAAACCTAAGGTAACGAAAACATAATAGTGATGAAGCCAGGTAATGCATACTATCTGGCTTCATCAAGAATAGACAAAAGAATTTGCCCACAACTAAAGGGCTACTTGAGGTTTAACTTGCGGGCAATATCATCGGGAATGGCATTTTTATGAACCATAATATCGGTAGTTTTAAGCAGCACAAAGGGTTTAGAAGCATAGAAAAAACCGTTATACTTACCCTCTGATCCCCAGCTATTCTTCACCTTATAAAAGATGTTGCCGTTCTGGTCCTTAGCCTTGCCCATAATCAGCATACCATGATCATCGGTTGTTTGATAGTTATCAAAGGCCTGCTGACGCAGCTCCTGGGTAATAACCATCTCCTTTAGAGGTTTCTCAAAGGAGTAAACCTTAGCCTCCTTTTCCTTTTGGGAGAGTTGAACCCAATGATCCTTATCGGAACCCGCATTTTCAGCGCTGTTTATATCGGGAACCACTGCCACGCCATTACGCCAGCTAAAACCCTTTTCGCTCACGTCGCTACCCCATGCAATGGTGTAACCATTATCAATTGCGTTATCTAACACCCTTTCAAATTCGTTAATGGGCAAATTATAAACCTCGCCATGAATCCAGTTGTCAGGAATTTCCAGAACAAACTTGCTGTAGAACGGGTGGTGCGTGTACGAACCAATACATACGTAGTCATCGAGGTTAATCCCAAGCGATTGTGCAAAAGTAATGGGTGTGTAAGTTTTCCCATTGTAGGTAAACGATGCGGGAACCTGCCCAAGGTAGCCATCAACTATGCCAATGAATGCGGGTTTCCAACCGGTGGAAAGTTTTTTGTTGGGATTCTTAACTATCTCATCAACAAAAGAACGGGTAACCGCATCAAGCTCACCATGAACATGGTTATCCTCTCCGTAGTTCAAGCCAGGATAAACCTCCATGGGAACAATACCATACTTTTTTACCATCTCAACCACGTCGAAAAACGAACCTCCAGGTCCGAAATTATTGGTGCCGTTGAACCTGACAAAGCGATCAGCCTTTTCAACGTAAGCATTTCTCACTACAAACATGGGCGAAAGGTTAACTTCGGGTTTACCCATGCGAAGCAGCTCCGATTCCAGAAAGGCAACACCTGAAAAGCTCCAGCAGGTACTTGAGCGATTCTGGTTCTTAACCGGTGTAACCTTAAGCTCCTTAATTGGGGTAAAAACGTAACTTTCCGATTCCTTTTGTGGCTCCTGGCCAAAAAGCAGCTGGCTAAAAAGGGCCGTTACAATAAAACATGCTGCAAATACAGATCTTTTCATAGTTTCATACAGTTTAATGTTCATGTTAAACATTGCTTAGCTAGTTTAATAGATTCCGGATTTAAAAAAAAGTTTAAAAGTAGCCAGACAGTAAATTACTAACACGTTTAAATAAGAAACATAACCTCCTTAAAGGCATATACCCTCAACTCACCCGTAGGAAGCTGCAAGACCAGCTCCCCCGTAGGCTTTACACCAGCAATTTTAGCCTTAAAGTTACCATTTTTGTCGCAGTACCCATGGTACAAATCTCGCCGGTAAAGCTTCTTTAAGTAGTATTCGTCCAGCTGAAAACGGCTCTGCTCATCGGAAAGCAATTCGTACCGCCGGGCAAAACATTCCAGAAATTCTGCGAGCGAGGAGTGCAGATCGAACTCCATCCCGGTAGCTAACCCTAGCGAGGTTGGGTTGGGAATATCGTCCGGGAAGGTTTGCTGGTTCAGGTTTATCCCAATGCCAACCACCGATGTACTTAGCATTGCCGAGCTAAAGCTGTTCTCGATCAGAATGCCGGCTACCTTCGAATCGCCAATGTAGATGTCGTTAGGCCACTTAATGGTAACGTCACCGCCCGAAACGTAAGCACTCACCCAGTCGCACACGGAAGCAGCAGCAACTTTTGACAGGTAGAATTGCTCATCAACCCTGAGATGCCCTGGCCTAAGCAGTATGCTAAATGTCAGGTTTCTGCCAGCTTCGCTCTCCCACGAGTTGCCGCGTTGCCCTCGGCCCATTTCCTGAAACATGGCGGCAATAACCAGCCCTTCAGCAGCACCCTCCTCGCAACGTTGAGCACAAATACTATTGGAAGAGGTTACGCTGTTATGCCACTCAACTGTAAAATCAATCCTTTTCAAGTTTTTCCTGCTTTAAATCCAGCTCCTAAACCTACAATATTTTTCATTTGGGTAGATTCCAACTACATAAATTCAACGGCAGCTGCTTCAGGGTAACATCCATTCTATACAGCAAAGGTTTGATTAGCTTGCACAAGTGCACATCCCCGTGTTGGCAAATTCCCCGGCCAATAGTTGAAAAAATTAAAAAGTTATCACTACATGCCATTCCCTCCAGGTTTTGGTCACCCACAGGTTGATACTGCTGGTTTCAACTTTTTTGCCTACCTTTAAAGCCAGCTGTTGCACCAATTTAGCTCCGTATAAATCATATAATATGGCTTCACCTAAAATTTTCCCCTTCACCATCTTGAAATTCTTTACGAAACGGCTACGTGTTTTACATCAACCCATGTAAGCGATGAAGTAAAAATTCTCAACTAACGAAGTTCAGCTAAATCAATTTT
>DCDD01000011.1 GCA_002316235.1 Bacteroidales bacterium UBA1064 | reverse complement strand
ACATTGAAGTTTATTAATAATCCAAGTTTAATGTTGGCCAGTTTCATATAGGTCATCAGTTGTGCTTTATGTATATCAGCGATAGCATCAACTGATTTTATCTCAATAATAACCTTATTCTCAACCAGTAAATCTATACGATAGCCTGCATCTAACTTAATTTCTTTATAAACTAATGGTAATGCGAGTTGCTTTTTTACATTAAGGCCTTTGTTTATTAATTCGTAAAACAAACACTCTTCATAAGCACTTTCGAGCAAACCCGCTCCTAATTGTTTATGTACTTCTATAGCACATCCAATTATTTTTTCTGTTATCAGATTCTCTTCCATTTCTCTATATTTTTTTCTCCGTGTACCTCTGTGTCCTCCGTGGTTGGGCTTTTCTTACCACAGAGAGCATGGAGCAGCACAGAGAGAGTTATATTTTCAACTCCTCTATCGCATCTTTAAACTTCGGCAACTCTCCTATACGCATGATGATTCTACAATTGGTTTTTAAACAATTCCGAGAATAATTCGTACATCATGCCGCTAGTAATTTTGCAATTTTTCTGTTTGGTTTTGAGTTATATCAATATAAAATCCCAATTTCAGAGCATGCTCTACGACCATATTCTGTGTAAGTAACAATTTTTACTAGCTCCCAGATACGAAACCTTTCAGGGAAAATATAGGAATATAGTGGTTCAGCCAATCATTCAGGAAAACCAGGCTCAAACAAGCGTAACTTGAACACCCGGAAGTGAATCCGAAAAGCTGCATTCTTACTATAACCTTCAACTGCAATGCTCAATTTCACTACGCCTACGGAGAATCCCTTTCACCCTTTCGAGGGTTATTTTTGCTATCCCTGCTTCTAAAGGTCAGGTAAAATGAAATCCATAAAAGCATAATTGTTCCGGGCAGAATAACGCCACGCCCGGTATAAAAGTAGGAGAGCGATAAAATCATACAGTTATATGGATTGTCGGGGTTGTAAATAACTGTAAACCTACGTCCAACTTCATAGTTGGTATTCTCGGGGCCATACATTCTTAGTGTTAGAGAATCTGCATTAAACTCAATAACCGGGTAGGAGTCGTAACCATGCGACTGATAAAAAGCAGATGACTTCACCTCGTTGGCAACCACCACGCCTTGCGTTCGTTTACCAAAGATGAGCAACCGGTACTTTGAAGAAATGGGTAGAAGGACTATGAGAAAGGTTATGAACCAGAAGTTCTTACGACTAATGCGAAAGCTAACTTCCCGATAGGCCATTTGTTAGGTTTTGCTTTTGCTCAAGGCTTCATTATAGCAGTGCCTGCAAAGGGGTTCGTATATGTCGGTTTCGCCCAGCACCACTAGTTTATCGGTGTCGGCAGTTCGGTGCGAGAAATGAGCCAACTCGCCACAGCGAACACAGATGGCATGAACCTTGGTAACATACTCGGCAATAGCCATCAGGTTTGGCATTGGGCCAAAGGGTTTACCACGAAAATCCATATCAAGCCCTGCCACAATTACCCTTACCCCCATGTCGGCAAGCTGGGTGCAAACCCTAGGTAGTCCCATATCAAAAAACTGCGCCTCATCTATTCCTACCACATCTACATCCTGTGCCAGCAGTAAAATGTTGCCCGATGAAGTAACCGGCGTGGAGATAATGGAGTTGGCATCGTGCGATACCACCTTCTCCTCGGAGTAACGGGTATCAATTTGGGGCTTGAAAATTTCCACGCGCAACCTGGCATACTTTGCTCTCTTTAGTCGGCGGATTAGCTCCTCTGTTTTACCCGAAAACATCGAACCGGCAATAACCTCTATCCATCCATTGCGCTTGTTGCTTACAGAATTTTCGATAAAAGGCATGGGTCTAAAATGAATTATTAGCGTTAGTTTTACATACAAATTTAATAAAACTTATTTTTGAAGGTCGAAAAATCTTAACAGTTGACAGTGATGCAATATCTTCGAGACTCGAAAACACTTTTAGACGACAGCATGAAAATAATTGAAAGAGCCCTGGCATCCGAAAATCTGCCGTCAATTGAACGTAACATACTGCTTGACAAACTTGCCAAAGCCTACGAGCTGCTGTTGTTTAGCGTTGAAAAGCAGGCTGAACCTACCCATCAAGCCCATAGCCAGCATACCGTTAAGGCAAATGCCGAAACTACAACTCAAGGCATCAAAAGAGATCAGCCTTTATCCACCCCAAGCCATAATGTTGAACCTGTTGCTCCAGCTGGTTCATACTCAAAGAAACCACCCGAGCAAATACAAAAGTTCAGGGAAAAGGCTCCATCTACAAATGAAAGTAAAAGTATTGAGGTTGAACCAACCCCCGGAGCAGCCAGCACCGATCGACCGGCAACGTTGGCCGATAAGTTTCAGGACAAGCAAAAGTCACTTAACGAAACTATTGCTAACCAAGCGCGCAGGTCCGATATGGGCACCAAGCTGCAGAACAAGCCCATTACCGACCTTGCCAAGGCAATAGGCATTAACGATAAGTTCCTGTTCACCAACGAGCTGTTTGATGGCGATTCGGCGCTCTATGCCGAAACGGTAAACCGTCTTAACGAGATGGACGACTTGAACGAGGCCATTATTTACCTTCAGGATAACTTTAGCTGGAGTGCAACCAGCGAAGCTGCTTCAAAATTTATCGATTTATTGCGCAGGAAGTTTGCACTGTAACTACCTCCTGCCCTTCCCTGTTACTTTTTTTAGTAATGTTCATTTTTTAACATTTGATAGCGCTGGCAGATGTAAAGCCCCACCCACCCAAAATGTTTGAAATTGAAACTTCACCAAAGTAAAAAAACACGCTAACCTCCAATCTATGTCCAAACTATTCATTGTTCCTACGCCAATAGGAAATTTAGGTGATATAACGTTAAGAGCGCTGGAGGTACTACGTTCGGTTTCACTAGTACTTGCAGAGGATACCCGCACCAGTGGGAATCTGCTTAAGCATTACAGCATCGAAACCCCACTAAGATCGCATCATAAGTTCAACGAGCACCAATCGGTTGAAGCAATTGCCGAACAGATAGCCGCCGGACTTGACGTTGCCCTGATATCGGATGCCGGAACACCTGGCATTTCCGATCCGGGTTTCCTCCTCGTGCGCACTTGCCTGGAACGGGGAGTTGAGGTGGAATGCCTACCCGGGGCAACAGCTTTTGTTCCTGCGCTGGTTCAGAGCGGTATGCCCTGCGATAGATTTGTGTTTGAAGGGTTCCTGCCACAGAAAAAGGGTCGCAGCAAGCGAATTGAGGCACTTCAAGACGAGGATCGCACGATGGTGTTTTACGAATCGCCCTTTCGGCTGGTAAAGCTGCTGGAGCAGCTCATGGCTGTTTTCGGCCCCGACCGGAGGGTTAGCGTTTCGAGGGAGCTGACCAAGCTGCATGAGGAAACAATGCGGGGAACACTAGCCGAAGTGGCAGCACACTTCAACTCGAAAACCGTTAAGGGTGAAGTGGTAGTGGTTGTTCAGGGTTTAGGAAGGAATAAAAGCCTTGACGAGGAGTAAGCAATAAAAAAGCCCCCAAGACTAAACCGCTTGGAGGCATACGAAGGTTGTTTCTATTACATGCTGGCCAAAGAGTCGTCCACCAGAATTCGGCCACAGTACTCACACACAATAATTTTCTTATGAATCTTTATGTCGAGCTGGCGCTGGGGAGGAATCTTGTTGAAGCAACCCCCGCAGGCATCACGCTGCACGGTAACAACAGCCAAGCCGTTGCGTGCATTTCCCCTAATCCGACGGTATGCTGTGTAAAGCCTGGGTTCAATAATCTTTCCATACTCCTCGGATTTCCTAATAAGCTCCTCTTCCTCCTTCTGGGTCTCGTTTATAATATTATCGAGCTCCATTCTTTTTCCCTTTAGATCGAGTTTTCGCTCCTCAAGCAACTTTTGCGACTGCTCAATAACAAGAGTCTTATCCTTTACCTGTTGGGTAAACTCCTTAATTCGCTTTTCGCAAAGTTCAATTTCCAATGTTTGGTATTCAATTTCCTTTGAGAGCGAATCAAACTCCCGGTTGTTCCTAACAGTTTTTTGCTGCTCCTGATATTTTTTTATAAGCGTATTGGCATCCTTAATTTCCTGTTTCTTGGCAGACACCTCGCTCTCAAGGCTCTTGATTTCCTGTTTTAGGTTATCAATTCTGGTTTCGAGCCCTTCAATTTCATCCTCCAGGTCCTGAACCTCAAGGGGAAGTTCTCCCCTCAGCATTCTAATCCGGTCAATCTTAGAATCAACCTGCTGAAGCATGTACAGAAAACGTAATTTCTCCTCCACCGAAAGCTCGGCGGTAGGTTCAGCTGGTTTGTTCTTCACTGCTGCCATATTTTACAAGCTATAAGTAGTTAATTGGATTGGTATTTACCCTTGATTTTAAGACCGCAAAGGTAGGGAATTTTTTCAAAAGGTACTCATAAAATAATTCAATAGTAAACTGTTCGCTCTCGAAGTGCCCAATGTCGGCAATGATAATTCTGCCATCGGCATCGAAGAATTGGTGGTACTTGATATCTGAGGTAATGAATATGTCGGCGCCCGATTCAATAGCCTTTCCAATCAGGCTGGCACCTGAACCTCCGCAGAATGCAACCCTTTTGATAACTTGACGTGAAAGCGCGGTGTAGCGAACCACACCAGCGCCAAACACTTCCTTTACCTGTCTTAAAAAGTCAACTGAAGCAACAGGCTCCTCAATATTCCCCACCATTCCCAATCCAACCTGCCTGTATGGAATTTCGAGAGGGTAAATATCGTATGCCACCTCCTCGTATGGGTGGGCTTCAATCATCTTTTCCACCACTCTTGCAAGGATATTTTTTGGAAGAATGGTTTCCACCCTAACCTCGGGCTCCCTGTGCATCTCGCCCTTTTGGCCCACGTAGGGGTGAGTGTTGTCGCCAGCGCGGAATGTCCCAAAGCCCTCGGAGCCGAAGGAACAGCAATCGTAACCTCCAATTTGACCGGCTCCGGCCTTAAACATGGCATCTCTAACCTTTTCCACGCTATCGACAGGGACAAAGGTTACCAGCTTGAAAAGCCCATTGTTTATGGGCTGCAAAATCTCCAGATCGGTAATACCCAACTTACGGGCAATTGACAAGTTAACTCCACCCATCATGCTGTCGAAGTTGGTGTGGGCTGCAAAAATGGCAATATCGTTCTTGATGGCTGCTGCTACTGTTTTTTCAACATAGCTGCTGCCGGTAAACTTATTAATACCCTTAAAAATAATAGGATGATGTGAGATTATCAGGTTAGCTCCTTTATCAATGGCCTCAAGAACAACCTCGGGGGTAACATCAAGAGTGAGAAGAGCTGCCTTTACTTCCATTGAGGCATCGCCTACAATAAGACCAGCGTTGTCGTATTCCTCCTGGTAGGCTGTTGGGGCAAGCTCTTCAAAATACGAAACAATTTCGTCGAGTTTCATTTGGGTTTGGAAACTTGAAGAATTTGGCTAATCGAGCTGATCGCGAACTTCCAGTAGCATTTGCTTGATGGAGTTCAGGCTTTCGATAATCTTAAAGCTATCGGATACGGAATGTTTGTCCTCGGCAATTTTTTTCCTCGCCCCCTCAATGGTCATCCTTTGCTCCTTTACCAGATGGTAAATTAGCTTAAGGTTGTCAATATCTTCCTTGGTGTAGAATCTCGTACCCTTCTGATTCTTACGGGGCTGAATAATGTCGAAGTTCTTTTCCCAGAACCTGATAAGGGAAGCGTTAACGCCGAGCATTTCGGCTACCTCTCCAATGGAAAAGTAGAATTTTTCGATATTTTTTTCCTTGTAAGGCATTAGTTCAAAAGAATCGTTTAGTCAAAGCTTTGGGTTGGCTGGGATGCTATTTCAACCAGCTTATCGTACTGCTCGGGTGTAAGGTCGTTGAAGTAGTAGTTAATTGGGTTAACCGGCGTGTTGTTACGGATAACCTCGTAGTGAAGATGGGGCGCAACAGAAGTTCCCGTGTTTCCTACCAGGCCAATAACCATGCCCCGCCTAACTTTTTGGCCGGGTTTAACAATAATTTTCCCCAAATGGGCGTAGCGGGTTTTGTAGCCAAATCCGTGGTCAACAATAATGTTGTAGCCATAGCCCCGTTGGGCATACTCCACATTGGTAACAACCCCATCGCCTGTTGAGTAAACCTCGGTGCCTAACGGGGATGTAAAATCCATGCCCGTGTGCATTTTCAACACCTTGTAGAATGGATGAATTCTCATGCCAAACGATGAGGCCATCCGGGTGAGGTCTTTATTGTTTATAGGCATAATGGCAGGAATGCAGCGTACCATTTCCTCCTTTCTTTTAGCCAGAGTGGAAATCTCATCGAACGAACGGCTTTGAATGTAAGCCTTTTTGCTTAAAAGGTCAATTTTCCGGGCAGTTTCAACAATAATCTTGTTGTTTGAAAGGCCTTCGAGGTAGGAGTACCTGTCAACACCGCCCATCCCCGCTTCTCTTACAGAAGGATGAATAGGTTCGGCCTCGAAAATGATGCGGTAAATGTTATCGTCGCGCTGCTGTAGGTTTTCAATAACCGCTCTGAGCTGATCCAACCGCTTGTCGATAAGTTCAAAGTTAAGCATAAGCTCCTGGTTCTCCCGCTTTAACTTTCGAACCTCGGGGGTATCGATAAAGAAAGGGAAAACCAGGTAGGATATTATACCAACAATAGCTGTTGCCACCATGTACTTCAAGGCAACAAACAACTTTTCTTTAAGGGTAGCTCTAACCCTAACGAATGTTAGCTGCTCGGGATGGAATTTATACTTGTACTTTGCCATTTTTCCAATGTAGATAGTTAATCAAGGAATTGGCTAGAATAATTCTTGAGCATGGCCTCGTAATCCTGCTCGGTCATATCGTTAAAGTAGTTTATCGGGTTAACGGGTTTACCCCGAACAATCACCTCGTAGTGTAAATGAGGACCGGTGCTCTTCCCGGTATTGCCAAGCTTGCCTATCACCTCCGCCCGTTTAACCCTTTCACCCACCTTAACGTTTACCTTGCTAAGGTGTGCGTAGCGGGTTTTATAGCCAAACCCATGATCGATCATAACCTGGTTACCGTAGCCATTAAAGGAGTAGCCGGCCTCAATAACAATACCATCGCCGGTTGAGTAAATGGGAGTTCCAATAGGCCCAGCAAAGTCCAAACCCTCGTGCATAGTTGGAGCACGGGTAATTGGGTCTCTCCTATAGCCAAAAAAGTCGGATATTCTAACCAGATTTTTAACAGAAATGGGCTGAATGGCAGGAACGCACTCAATCATTCGCTCTTTATTGATGGCCAACTCGGTAACCTCGTCGAGTGAACGGGACTGGATGTAGGCCCGCCATGACAGCTCATCAAGAATTTTAAAAGTCTTCACCAGCAAATGCGAGTTACTGTTGTTTACCAGCTCGGAATACCTTTCCGAACCCCCGTAACCACCCCTCCTAATGGAGAACGGAATGGAGTCGCATTCAAAAATTGCCCGGTAGATGTTGTTATCCTTCTGTTCAATTTCAGTAAGTATGTCATTGAACTCCTGCATCTGCCGCAAGGCCATTTCATACTTTAGCGAGTACTCAGAATTGGTGCGCTTCAAACCCTGCGCTATTGGAGTATCAAACACCATGGAAAACCCATACCCCAAAACAACAAAAACTAAAAGGTAAAATCCCAAATGAATTAGTATCTTTGCCAACCGCTTATAAAAAGGCAGGGAAACAGCATCAAATTTAAGGGTATGAGGGTTGAAATGATATTTTACTTTTACCATCCTTTTTTAACTTTTGTAACTATGTTTGCCTCCTTTTTGATAAGATGCAACAAATCTATGGTAAAAAATGAATTTTTCAATGCCAAAAATAATTTTTTTTTTGAAAAATGATTAATTAATAAATGTTAACCTTTTCAAAGCAAGCATTTTATGACTTCTGCAGAAATTCGTCGGGCATTTTTAAACTTTTTTGAAGGCAAATCGCACACCATTGTTGCCTCTGCACCAATGGTGGTGAAAAACGATCCAACCCTTATGTTCACCAACGCCGGAATGAACCAGTTTAAGGATATTTTTCTGGGCAATACTCCGGCAAAATTCAAAAGAGTGGCCAACTCGCAGAAATGCCTTAGGGTTTCAGGAAAACATAACGACTTGGAAGAGGTCGGTCATGATACATACCACCACACCATGTTCGAAATGTTGGGAAACTGGTCGTTTGGCGACTACTTCAAGAACGAAGCCATTGACTGGGCATGGGAATTTCTGGTAGATGTACTTAAAATTGACAGCACCAGGTTGTATGCTACAATTTTCGAAGGAAGCCCCGATGAGGGTGTTGAAAAGGACTATGAGGCGTTAAACTGCTGGGCAAAACACCTACCCTCTAATCGAATTATTGAGGGCAACAAGAAGGATAACTTCTGGGAAATGGGCGAAACCGGACCCTGTGGTCCCTGCACCGAAATCCATATAGACCTGCGTGGTGAAGATGAGCGGAAAGCTAACCCCGGGGAAAAGATGGTGAATACCGGCCACCCGCTGGTAATTGAGATATGGAACCTGGTTTTTATACAGTTTAACCGCAAGGCTAATGGCCAGCTTGAACCCCTACCCGCAAAGCACGTAGATACCGGTATGGGTTTTGAACGCCTATCAATGGTGGTTCAAGGGAAAAAGAGCAACTACGATACGGATGTTTTCAAACCGCTCATAGACCGCATATCGAACATAAGCGGCCTAAAGTATGGTGCTGATGCCAAAAGCGACGTGGCCATGCGGGTAATTGCCGACCACCTAAGAGCTATCTGCTTTGCCATAGCCGATGGTCAACTGCCATCGAATGTTAAGGCAGGCTACGTGATTCGCCGCATACTAAGACGGGCTGTTCGATATGGCTACACATTTCTCAACTTCAGGGAGCCTTTCATGGCAGGTATTATTCCGGTACTAACCGAGCAGATGGGCGACCAGTATCCTGAACTTAGGAAACAGCAATCGCTTATTACAAGTGTCATTACCAGCGAGGAAACAGCTTTCCTCAGAACACTTGAAACCGGAATGCGCATGCTCGACCAGCTGGTTGAGCGCGCCCGTAAAGAGCACAAAATGGAAATTTCAGGAAAAGACGCCTTCGTTCTCTATGACACCTATGGATTTCCACTCGACTTAACCGAGCTAATACTAAGGGAAAATGGCCTGTCGGTCGATCATTCCGGGTTTGATGGCGAAATGGCGCTGCAGAAGGAACGCTCCAGAGCCGATGCCGCGGTAGAGGAAATGGATTGGATTGTAGTGAACGATGACGAAAAGGCGGAGTTTGTAGGCTACGATACGCTCACCTGTAACGTACATATTGCCAGGATGCGCACCGTAAGGGTAAAGTCAAACGAACAGTACCAGCTGGTGCTGGATAAGACCCCATTCTACGCCGAATCGGGCGGACAGGTAGGCGACTCGGGAACCATAACCGGCGAGGGCGAAGCTATCAGGGTGTTGAACACAATTAAGGAAAACAACCTGACGATACATATTGTTGACAAGCTGCCGGCCAACCCTAACGGCACATTCGTGGCATCGGTTGATGTCAACCGACGGGCAAGCACAGCAGCCAACCACTCAGCTACACACTTGCTTCACAACGCCCTACGAAAAATACTGGGATTACATGTTGAGCAAAAGGGCTCGCTGGTTCATCCCGACTACCTACGTTTCGACTTTTCGCACTTCCAGAAAATGTCCGAGGACGAAATCCGACAGGTTGAAAGACTGGTGAACAGCGTTATTCGTGAAAATGTTCATCTTGATGAGAAAAGGAACATGCCTATAGACGAAGCCCGAAGTATGGGTGCCATGGCGCTTTTTGGCGAGAAGTATGGCGACCGGGTTAGGGTTATCCATTTTGGCGAGTCCGTTGAGCTGTGCGGCGGCACACATGTTGAAGCAACAGGTAGAATAGGATTTTTCAAGATTTTATCCGAAACCGCTATTGCTGCAGGAGTAAGGCGAATTGAAGCTATTACCGGGATAAAAGCGGAGGAGTTTGTTTACTCTCAGGAGGATACCATTAAGGAGATTAAGTCCTTGTTGGGAAACCCTTCCAATGTATCCCAAACCGTTGCCCGTATGGTAGCCGATAACGAAATGCTACGAAAAGAGATTTCAAGCCTGCAGGCTGAAAAGTTGGCCGAAGTTAAGCACCAGCTTAAGCAAAGTATTGAACAGCGAAACGGAATCAACGTTATTTGCCAAAAGGTAGGCCTGAACGATTCAACTACCATCAAGGATTTAGCCTTTCAGCTAAGGAATGAAGTTCCAAACCTTTTCCTGGCTATCGGGGCAACGGCAAGCGAAAAGGCAATTCTAACAGTTATGATAAGCGATAACCTTGTCCAATCTTTGCAGCTAAACGCAACAAGCATTATTCGTGAGGCGGCTAAGGAAATTCAAGGGGGCGGTGGTGGCCAACCCTTTTTTGCAACAGCCGGAGGGAAAAACCCGGCAGGTTTGGATGCCGCTTTGGCCAAAACATTAGAATTCCTGGAGTAAGATTTTTAGACTTTTAATTTTACTTAGGTGTTAACATAGACTAAGCATAGCTTTCAGCTTTAAGAAAAAAGAAGAACATATCCTGTTACCTTCTGAAGGGTGTTTAGCTTTTAATGAAATGACTAGCAAACAGTAGAACCGCTTCCCCTTTAACCATTAGGTTTATTTTTTAAACTAATTTTTTTGCTGCATTTGCTTCAGACATTACCTTTGTGCTGGATTCAACTTTCTATACTATGAGGCAAAGTGGGGTTAGGTGCATTATTTTCCTCCTGTTACCATTGGTGGTTGCCTCATGCCTGAAACCCGGGAGCTATAACATTCGAGAACGCTACGTGGTAAAGGCCAAAACGTTAATTGTTCGCAGCTCCCCCTCAACCGCTTCTGCCCCAGTTGTCACCCTTCAACAGGGCGATACGATAAATGCTATTGTCTCGGATACCGAATGGGTGACGGTTAAGGTTGGCACTAAAAAGGGATATGTTGCAGCTTCCTACCTCAACCGGATTGAACCCACACCAACTCCGAATCTCCTAAGCTGGGTTGAGAAAACAGCCAGCTGGGAATCGTGGGTGTTCTGGCTAATAGCTATTCCTGCAATCGTGATTTGGATTTTTTCAGGCAAGCTAATCGTTCAGTATAAAAACCGACTGGCCCAAAAACATGATTTTCAGGTAAAAGGGCTTGTACTAATGCCGGTGGTTTTTTTTATCAACGCATTGCTCCTGGCAATTCTATACATCAACTGGAAGGATTTGCTACTTAACAGCATGGAACATGGCATTAGGGCTATTCCAAACAATCCCGACATAATAGATTGGGTAGTTTGGTGTCAAGCCCTATCATTGCTGGTAAGCATTTTGGTTGATTTACTCGGAACGGTTATTAAAAGCGGGATTCTATGGGGAGTGGTTCTTACTTTTGTTGATTTGCTCTGGAGCGTTTTTATTTTTGCAGCGACTTTTTTCCTCACACTTTCGCTCTACTACTACGCCATCGTATTCCTGTTGATATTTTTTGGCATTCAGTATGTTTCAATGGTTTACCAGAATAGCAGGAAAATTTCATCATATAGCAGGCCCAGGTAAATTAGCTGGCCCTAGGGATAAACCTTACTGAGCTTGCCTTGAACGATACCCACACCTCAACACCGGGGGTAAGACCGAAACGGCTTGCCGATTCCCAGGTTACTTTCGAAAGCACCCTAAACCCAGCATCAACAACAGCCATTAGGCCAAAACGCTGGGGGAAAATTTCCACTACCCTACCCCGAAAAACATTAAGAGCACTCTGATGCGGTTTCTCGGTTGAGAGGATAACGGACTCCTCGGAAAAGCAAACAAAGCCCTCTCCATTGCAACCTTCGGTGTAGCAGCATATAGCAATAGTGTCGTTCAACCTGACCGTTGTTAATCCATGCTCCGAAAATTCTACTATACTAGCGGGGTAAAAGTTATGAACTCCGGCAAACATGGCAGCAAACTCCGAGCGAGGATTCTGAAAAATCTCCTGAACACTTCCAACCTGCTCAATGCAACCCCCGTTAACTACTGCCAGGTGGGATGCAAGCGCAAGGGTTTCCTCGTAGTCATGGGTAACGTGAATCACCGTTTGGCCGCTGCTATTTATGCTTCTAAGCAGGGAGCGTAGCTCAGACCGAAGCTTAACATCAACAGACGAAAGAGGTTCGTCGAGAAGCAGGATACGCGGCTCCATGGCCAATGTACGAGCCAGAGCAGTTCGCTGCACCTCCCCTCCCGAAAGAGTTTGAGGATGCCTGGCTAGCAAATGCGCTACCGAAACCCTTTCGGCAAACCTTGTTACCTGCTTATGCAACTCCTTACCCCTTATACCTTTCCGGCGAAGCGGATAGGCAATGTTGCCGTAAACTGTAAGGTGGGGAAAAACGGCATAATCCTGATACACAATTCCAAAATTTCTCTCCCTAACCCCAATATGGGTAATATCGACACCCTGAAAAAATATTTTTCCGGAGTCTGGTTTGTGCAGTCCAGCAATGGTTTCGAGAATTAACGATTTTCCTGCCCCCGATGGCCCCAACAGCATGAAGTAGTCCCCTTGGTCAACCGTGAACGAAATCTGGTTCAAGCTAAAATCCTGAAACTTTTTGCAAACCCCTTCAACCCTAAGCATGGTTCGACCTGTTACGTGAAAGAAGTCGCATGATGATAAACACCGTAAGGCTAACACCTATAAACAAAACGGCAACCGGCTTGGCATACTTAAGCCCAAAAGCACCAAACCGTTCGAAAATTAAAACGGGAGCCACCATGGGATGATAAGCTACAATCACCACGGCGCCAAACTCGCTCATACCGCGTGCGAACATCATAACTAGTCCGGACACCACGCTACGCCATGCAAGGGGAAGCGCCACAGTAAAAAAAATCGTAATTGGAGAAGCGCCAAGGCTTAGGGCAGCCTTTTCGAGACGCTCGGGAACAAGGGCAAAACCCTCGCGTGCGGCATTAATCAAAAATGGCACGCTCACAAATGCCATGGCAATTGCAATACCAGCCGGTGAGCCCACCAGCTCAATGCCCAGCGGAGAAGTTAATCGTCCCAAGAGACCATCACGGGCAATAAGCCCAAGTACGGCAATACCAGCTGCAGAATGGGGTATAACAATGGGTAAATCGATAATTCCCAATACTAACCTTTTGAACGGAAAGTCAAACCTCGCCAGCAAGTAGGCAAGTGGTATGCAGAAAAGGGCAAATACCAGCGTAGCCGCCATTGCTACCCAAACCGAAAGCCATATACTCCTCACCACCTCCTGCTCAGCTGCTGTTTCAATCAAGCTCTTGGCGGGGGTGGAAATAATCATCCCCAAAATTGGGGCAACAATAAAAAGTAGCACCACTCCTCCCAGCAATGCTGCAGCAATGTGGAACCATGAAAATCGGTACCCGCCCACTAGTAGTCTTCTCAAGCCAATTTTATTTAGAAGATGGTGGTAAATTTATGAAAAATCTTCAGTGTTTAGCATGTTTACCGCATGACAAGCGACGATACCAGCCGTTTCGGTTCTTAGCCGGGAATTGCCAAGGCTGATTGCTCTAAAACCATTTATGAGTGCAAAATCCACCTCCTTAGGAGAAAAATCGCCTTCGGGACCAATGAGAATGAGCACTTTATCGCCTGGTTTTACCATTTTTTTAAGATGCGGTATGCCCTTCTCGTTGCAGTGGGCGATTAGCTTAACAAAATCAACAGGAGTGCTTGCCACCAACTTCTCCAGGCTAGTCATTGTATTCAGTGTGGGTAGATAGGCTTTTTCGGATTGCTTCATGGCCGAAATCACAATTCTCTCAATTCTTTCAGAATTTACCGATTTGCGCTCCGAACGCTCGCAAAGAAGAGGTGTGATCTCATCAACTCCAATTTCCGTAACCTTCTCGGCAAACCATTCAAAACGATCGGCATTCTTAGTTGGAGCTATTGCGATGTGAAGGTAGAAGTGGCGCTCACCGAAATTGCTGGCTTTCCGAACAATTTCCAGAGTACACTCCTTTAGGTCGGGATTGGCTATCCTGCCGGTAAAAAGATTTCCTTTCCCGTCAACCAGCTCAACCTCGTCGCCCACCCTCATCCTAAGAACCCTTAGGCAGTGTCGTGCCTCATCTTCAGGCAGGGTATAGCTGCTTCCCGTGATATTTGGGGCATAAAAAATTTGCATTTGCCTTATAGGGCTATTCAGGTTAGGTCAAATAAAGCCGATAAAGTAATTCATAAACTGGCTATTTAGGCTTATCGGGCTCGTTATGTGGTTTCTTTTTTAAGTGAAATTTTGATTCCTCCCCCTTAAACAGCCTTTCAATATTTTTTTGATGGGTGAATAGCATAAGGATGGCC
>DCDD01000128.1 GCA_002316235.1 Bacteroidales bacterium UBA1064 | reverse complement strand
CATTAAGGTTAAAAATCAAGGTAAAAGGATAAAGGTTAAAGGATAAAAGATAATAAACCTATCTGCCTCCTGACGGAACTTGTCCGGCTCCTTGACGGATTCAAAAAATCTCGGCTGTAATAGATTCAAATAATTCATCCCCAACCATTTAACACTTAGCTGGCCCAAGTTTAACAGCATATTTCCCCTTCCCTTTCCCAATAACTTTCACCCTTCAGGGCTTACGGCTCGCTGTTCGAGCGTCCCAACATTAACTTTCAGGCCTCAACATTCACCCGAACCCTCCAAGAAAACCATCAAATAACCGTGTAAATATCGGGTAGGTTACGGCCAAGCCCTTGGTAGTCTAAGCCATAGCCAACAATAAAATCGTTGGGGATAGAACGACCAATATAGTCTATTTTTATGCTTCCCTTGTAGGCATCAGGTTTATGGAGCATAGTAGCCACCTTTACCTCTTTTGGGTTCATTTTCTGAAGTTCATCAATGAGCTGGGCAATAGTTACCCCGGTATCCACAATATCCTCAACAATAATCACTGTGCGACCGGAAATGCTTTCATTTAAGCCAATTAAATGATTTACCACTCCAGTTGAGGTGTCGCCCTGGTAGGAGGCCAACTTAATAAACGAGACCTCACAGGGAAAAGTAATGCGCTTCAGCAAGTCGGCGGCAAACATGAATGAACCATTGAGTATGCAAAGAAATAACGGGATATCGGAAGCATTTCGATAGTCCCAGTTAATTTTGGAAGCCGTTACATCAATATCCTTCTGAATGTCTGCCTCGGGGTAGCTTAGCTGGAATGTCCTATCCTTCAGCGTAACCTGCTTCATTTGACTTTTATAGCTATTATCATCCATTACTCAGTAATTATGCAACAAAATTAGCCCGATTTTTTAAATTTAAAACTGAACCATAAGTAAATTGGGATTTATTGAACATGGCAGCAAACAGGAAGGCATATTTCGAAAAAAATTTTATCTTTGTTGAAAACTAATCAGCCATTTATAAATGACACCAAAGGTAAGCATTATTATGGGCAGCGTTTCGGATATGCCGATTATGGAAGACGCTGCAAAGTTTCTGGACGAGTTGAACATAGCCTTTGAAATTAACGCCCTGTCGGCCCACCGAACACCCGAGATGGTGATGGAGTTTGCCCAAAACGCTCATACCCGAGGCGTAAAGGTGATTATTGCCGGTGCAGGGGGTGCAGCACACCTGCCAGGTGTAATTGCCGCATCAACCCCATTGCCGGTTATTGGTGTTCCCATTAAGTCGTCCAACTCTATTGATGGTTGGGATTCGATACTGTCCATGCTTCAAATGCCTGCCGGCATTCCTGTGGCAACAGTTGCCCTCAACGGGGCACGCAACGCCGGCATTTTGGCCGCCCAAATCATTGCTACCGGCGAACCCGAAATGTTAAAGGTAATGGTTGACTTCAAGAAATCGCTAGGCGAAAAGGTGGTAAAAGCCAACCAGGAGTTGGCAAACGTGAAATTCAAGTGTAAGACAAACTAGAAACTTCCACACCAAGGTGGACCTGCCATGTCCGGGAGAGTGGTTACCACAATGGCCATCCTAATGCTGTTTTCAACAGCTAAAGCCTCCATTCCCGATAAGCCAACCGGAGGCCAAGGGGCTGCCATGGGGCAAGCATGGGTTGCCCTGAACGACAGCTGGGCAGGGTTTAGGAACCAAGCTGCGTTAGCTGTAAACCGCAACTTCTGGGCAGGTATCCACCACGAAAACAGGTTTCTGACCAGCGAGCTTGGGCTGAGCACACTTGGAGTCCTGATTCCTGTTTCGCCTGGCACTTTTGGGGTTGACATCTCGCATTTCGGCTACAGCCAGCTAAACACCACCCGCATCGGCTTGTCGTATGGCATGAAATTTTCGGAGAAGTTCATGGCCGGAATCGGACTTGCCTACCACCGGATGCAGATGGCGGGTGAGTACAAGGACAGGAATGCCTTCACAGTTGAAGGTGGAATCCTATATGCCCCGGTAGAGAAACTAACCCTTGGCGCCTACATCTTTAACCCTACCCGATCCTCATTCGATGATAGCCAATCGCTGCCGCCAATAATTGGTGCAGGGGCCACATTCAGACCCAGCCAGAAAGTTGTACTTACCCTTCAGGTTGATGATGACACCGAAAGTAGTCCTAACGTGAGGGGCGGTCTCGAGTTCACGGCAACTAAGAATTTCTGCTTCCGGCTTGGCTACTCATCTGGAAACCCTGAAGGGCTAACCGGTGGTTTTGGATGGATGGTTAAGGACATAAATTTTGATCTTTCCTTTGGCTACCACAGGATTTTAGGCTATACCCCGCAGCTATCGGTGAGCTACTGCCCGGGTAGCAAAAAGAACTCCTAGCCATGAGGATTTCAACATATATTGCCTTAATCGCAACCGGAATTATTGCCCTCCTTCCCCTCAGGTCAGCATACCCGCAGGGTATCATGGACTCCCAGCAGGTGATAGCCGACATTATTGAGGATCTTACCTCAAAAGCAGAAACCGACGAGGACTACTCCCAACTGGCTGAAGATTTGCTTGAGCTGTCCGAAAACAAAATCAACCTGAACTCAGCAAAAAAGGATGACCTGCTAAAGCTAATCTTCCTCAGCGATTTTCAGGTACAGAGCCTGCTGGACTACAGGGACTCAACCGGCTCCATACTTAGCATTTACGAGCTACAAGCTGTTCCGGGATTCGATTTGGTTGACGTTCAAAGATTACTTCCTTTTGTAAAGGTCGAAAATGCCGAACAGGCTGTAACTGCCAGCGAGCTGCTAGGCGGTAGAAATGAAATCAGCATTCGGTTTAAAACGCCTTTGGAAACATCGGCCGGGTACTCCGATTCATACTCCGCAGCATCACGGTACACGGGGAGCAAAGACTCCTACTATACCCGTTACACCTATAGCGGAGGAAAGCACTTTCAGGTAGGTTTAATAGCTGAGAAGGATGCTGGCGAACCCATGTTTGATGGGACATTCAAAACCGGGTTTGACTACCTCTCGGGGAATATAGTCCTTTCGGATGTGGGTAGGGTTAAAAAACTGGTGGTGGGCGACTACCACGCCGAGTTTGGGCAGGGACTCACCTTTTGGAACGGCATCTCATTTGGAAAATCGGGTAATGTTCTTTCGGGGCATAAACGTGGACGTGGGCTGGTGCGACATTCGTCAGCTTATGAGAGTCAGTATCTACGGGGAGTTGGTCTTACCATGCCTGTTCTAAAGGCCGATTTAACCATTTTTGGCTCCTACCGCCACATTGATGCCGGCATAGCCGATACGCTTGATGATGGTGATCTGGCCTTTTCGTCGCTTCCCGAAACCGGCTACCACCGAACAACCTCCGAGATTGCAAACCGAAACACCTTACAGGAGATGGTAGCCGGTGCGAACCTAACCTACAACCTCAGGGCAGTGAAAACGGGCTTAACATTCTTTCACTCAGAAATTGAGGGGGTTAACGCCAAAACGCTTGCCATCTACCAGCTGGAGCCCATCCGCGCAACAAAGAACGCTCTAGGTATGAACGTTGATGCCTATTTGGGTAAACACCTGCTGTTTGGAGAGGTTGCAGCAGAGCTACCAACGATGAAGCTTGCAGGTATTGCGGGCGGTTTTTTCCGGCTGACCAACACCGTTCAGCTAGCCATGATTGGCAGGATGTACGCCCGAGACTTCAACCCCCGATACACCAATGGATTTGCCGAGGGAAGCGGCGTATCGAACGAAAGAGGGTTATACACCGGGCTATCCGTTCTCCCCGCAAAGGGTTGGAAGCTAACAACCTATGTTGATATCTTTAAATTTCCGTGGCTGAGATACCAGGTGAATGCCCCATCGGAGGGTAGGGAGTTCATGGCTCAATCGGACGCTGTAATAGCAGAAAACTTTTCCCTCACCATAAGGTACAGGGGCAAGGAGGCACCAAAGAACCTGTCGGGCTCAACTGCACAGGTTACACCTGTAGTGGGACAAACCACGCAGAGCCTAAGGTTGCAGCTCGGCTACCTTCCCCTCGAAACGGTAAGGCTAAAAACCACACTTGAGGCATCAGCATTCAGCAACGACAGCCTTGCCACCGAGAAAGGCTACCTAGTGGCACAGGACATCAGCTTAAACCCCAAACGTTTCCCCTTAAGTGTAAATGCACGCTTCGCCGTATTCGATACCCCATCGTGGAATAGTCGCATCTATTCCTACGAAAGCGATATGCTCTACTCTTTTACAGTGCCAGCTTACTACTCAAAAGGAACCCGACTTTTTGTAATGGTCAAGTACAGCTTAAAAAATCGGTTGGATGTGTGGCTGCGGTACTCACAGACCTACTTCAGCGAGCTGGACGAGCTGGGACAGGGCGCCGACCTGGTAGAGGCTAATACCCGAAGCGAGATTAAGGCGATGGTGAGGTTTAAATTTTAGAGCTACTTGACGCTATAACCAACCAATAAAATTGCTAAATTGTTATTCCATTCCTTATTAATTCCAAACCGTAGTTTTAGTGTAGCGGCGAAGCTTGTTTTGCCCTATACCTTTCTGAAGTATTTCAATTCATGCAGCTACCAATATTTTTATCTCCAAAGTACCTATCAATCCTTTGAAGAAACCATTTTCAATAGGTTAGGTGTTTACTAAAGTAGGCTTAATTTAAGCAATAGCAAACGCTTTTTACCACAAAGGACACGGATATAAACGAAGAAAATTCATTAAAATCCCTCCGTGATTCTCCTTGCTCTCTATGGTGAGAAATAC
>DCDD01000194.1 GCA_002316235.1 Bacteroidales bacterium UBA1064 | reverse complement strand
TAGAGTCGGATGATGTTTACTTCAGCATCCTGCCCACTGCTACCCAGTATGCCCGGAATGCCATTTTTGCGGGGTTGATGCCTCTGGAAATACAGCAAATGTTTCCCGATATTTGGATTTCCGACGATGATGATGAGGGGAAAAACAACTATGAGCTCCAGCTGCTCACCTCCCAGCTGCAACGGCTCGGAAAAAGCTATAAGGTTCACTACGAAAAAGGTAACACCCTGCGGGCGGGCATGCCCATAGCGGATAATGTTAACCTGGTGCTGAACAACAACCTTACCGTGCTGGTGATCAACTTTGTTGATATGATGTCGCATGCACGCACCGACTCCAACATGATGAAAGAACTGGCCTCCGACGAGGCGGCCTACATCTCGCTGGTTCGATCATGGTTCCAGCACTCCGATTTGAGGAATATCCTGCTCGAAGCTGCCCGTTTCGATATTAAAGTTGTAATCACCACCGATCATGGTTCAATTAGAGTTCAAAACCCCATTAAGGTGGTTGGCGATAGGGCAACTTCAACTAACCTCCGGTATAAGCTGGGGAGAAGTTTAGCCTTTAATACCAAGGAGGTGTTTGAGGTGCGAGACCCCGAAACCGCTCATCTGCCAAAGCCTAACGTAAGTTCCTCCTTTATTTTTGCCTATGGAAGTAATTTTTTTGTGTATCCCAACAACTACAACTACTTTGCCAGCTACTACCGTAACACCTTTCAGCATGGGGGAATATCGTTGGAGGAGATGATTATTCCGGTGGTAGTGCTCACTCCAAACAGGTAGCCCATGTTACCAATCGAGAAATGCAGCGGAAGTAGATGGTTAAAAAACTCAATTGACCGACGATTCATCCATACCCGACAACATCACTATAAACCAAAGTAATCTATGCACTGCCAGCTAGCTTGCTATACGTGTAAATTTCATACAGTTATTTCATATCCCGCTCTATGAATACAACTACCACGCTGGCTATAGCAAAACAATAAAGGAAACCCATTTCAGAATGAAGAGCTTGTTAATTCCGACAATTGAGGCGCTTGATAGCGTGGCCTCCGAGGTGGCTGAAATTGTTAAGCAATACCATGTTGTTTGTTTTTACGGCGAAATGGGGGCAGGGAAAACTACCCTCATAAAGGCAATCTGCCATGCGCTTGGCGTTAAGGACATTGTTGCAAGCCCAACATTTGCGCTGATTAACGAGTATCAGACCAGAAGCGGGCAGCCTGTTTACCATTTTGACTTTTACCGAATCAACCGTATTGAGGAGGTTTACGATTTTGGGTATGAGGAGTATTTTTTTTCCACCACAGGAATCTGCCTCATCGAATGGCCCGAGCTGGTTGAGGATATTTTACCTTCCGACCAAACTGTAAAGCTATTCATTACCGTTAATCCCGACTTTTCCCGGAGACTTGACATAATGGTTGATTAACCTTTTTTTGTGTAAAAATCGATATTACTATAACTTTACTTCACGCAGATTCGTATATAATAGCCCAAGTCTGGCGGGATTGAGAGCAAATCTTACGAATGTTTATCTTTTAGGATATCCTCTCAGCTTTAGAACAACCATCATGAAATGCCCATGTAAGGGAGCTTCCTCAAATACGGTTCAACCACCGAGCGTTACTTACGAGTTCGGCGAAACCAGAATATGGGTTTTCAATAAGTTCAACCCCGAAGGTTAAAAGGTATGGGGTAAGATAATTGCAATCAGAAACCAAAAATTTTGTACGGATGAAACGTACTGCATCGAATTTACCTGAATTTCCACATGCTAAGGGACTTTTAGTTCAGGAGGAAAGGCTGGAATTCGTAAAGAAAAACAAGCAGCTGGTGATAGGGATTCCCAAAGAGGCCGATTCAACAGAAAGCAGGATACCTTTAACCCCTGAAGCCGTAGAGATGTTGGTTGAGGGCGGGCACGAAATCATCATTGAGAAGGATGCAGGAAAGCAGGCAAACTACAACGACTTAGACTATAGCGAAAAGGGTGGACGCATTGTTACCTCTTCACAGGAGGTTTACCGCAGCGATATAGTTCTTAAGGTGGCTCCGCTTATTCCCTCCGAGTTCGAGCTTGTTAGGGATAACCAGATAATCATGTCGTCGCTCCATCTAAACAGCTCCACTGGTGACTACCTCCGTAAGCTAATTCAAAAAAAGGTTACCGCTATCGCCTTTGAGAGCATATGCGATTCCGACGGCTCCTTTCCTTTTATACGGGCGATGAGCTCCATTGCTGGAAGCACGTCGGTGCTTGTGGCAGCTGAGTATCTAAGTAATGTAAATAAGGGTAAGGGTGTTATGCTCGGCGGTATCACCGGGATTAGCCCCACTGAGGTAGTAATACTGGGCGCCGGAACAGCTGCCGAGTTTGCTGCTCGTGCGGCATTGGGGCTTGGCGCTACTGTCAAGGTGTTCGATAACTCCATTAAGCGGCTAATGGAGCTTCAGAATTTACTGGGGCAACGTCTTTACACCTCCATATTCCATCCGCAAGTGCTGGCCCGGGTGCTGAAGACGGCCGATGTGGTGATAGGAACTCTTACCCCGGAGGAGTCGAACTTGCGCTTCGTTGTTAGCGAGGAGATGGTGATGAACATGAAGCATGGATCCGTTATTGTTGACCTGGCCATTGATAAGGGTGGTTGTTTTGAAACATCGGAGATTCGAGACCACAACAACCCCTCGTTCGAAAAGTATGGCGTGGTTCACTACTGCGTGCCAAACATTACCTCGCGGGTTGCCCGAACAGCCTCAATTGCCATGAGTAATGTTTTTGCACCGTTGCTGCTATCTATTGGTGAGGCTGGAGGTTTCCAGCACCAGCTGAAGGAGGATTCGGGTTTGCGGCATGGGGTTTACGTTTTTAACGGAATCCTTACCAACGATTACCTTGGTCGGCTGTACAACTTGCCGTCGCGGGACATCAACCTGCTAATGGCTGCATTCTAAACGGTTTTGCCAATCTACTGGGCCACAAATAGGTACGTAATGCTCCCTTTTTCCTTTCCTGTTGATTGTTGGGTTGAGGAAAAACGACTAGCCAACGCGGCCATAATGGCCGAGTTGTTAATACACTCGTCATTCACCGAGTTCGCCCAGTCAATTGTGGCATTTGAAACGCTGCCATCGGACAGCACCTCAATGTTTACAACCACCTGCCCGCCCATTTCGCATTTATAGGAGGGGACTGGTAGCCTGTATGCTTTCCGGCCTGCCAGGTTATACGAGATTACCGTTGGCCCCTTGTACATATTTTTTTTCTCCTCCGGTATATTTTTTTCAGGCGTATTGGGAATGGCTATGTCAGCTTCTTTCATAGCCTGCTCATACCGCTCCTTGTTTTCCTGCATTTGCTCCCTTATGCGGTTAGCTTCGCTGTACAGGTTGTCGGCATCCGTGTTTTTTTCGTCCGACAATCCTGCGTTTAGCTCCTTTTGGGTGGCATCTACCGCAAAATTCTTTATAGCCTCCATTTCACGACTGGGAACGGTTACATCGGTTGGGAGGAGCTGCTCTGGCTTTTCTTCAACTAGCAATTCCTCCTGCGCCTTGGGTTCCTCAAACTCCATTTCAATGGTTGATGCATATTCCTCCGTTCTATCCTCTATCTTGAAAACCAAGAATGACGCAATCACCAACAGGTGAATAATTATGGTGGTGAGTATGCCGACTCTATGCTTAGCTATTGAAGCCGAGAGACTCTTAAACCAACTATTCATTCTACTACCAAACAATTTTTTAGAATTCATCAGGTGGCTAATACTGTTTTGCTTTACAAAAATTTTAGTTTAACTCCTAGCTGCTTTGAAAATGTTTAACGTAAAGGGATTTCCGATTTAACAACAGCCGATCTGTTCCCACAACCACTCTCATTGAATGGGGTTATGGTAAAATAGTACGTTTTATCCCTATCCATTCCGCTAAAATAGTATTCATTATGGCCATAAACCATTATGCTTCCGTATAGTTTGTCGGGACGAACTCCAAAATTAATAAGGTATCCCGTTGCGTTATCCTGAAGTTTCCATTTCAGCCAGGCATTGCGGGGTTCGGAGTTGCCCCTAAGTACGGAGAAGAACTCAACTGATTCAGGAAGTGGCAGGTTGGCTTTTCCAAAAACACGAAAGCCGCTTATGGCAAACTTCCCTACCGGGACATGGAGGTTTTCGAGCTTAAGGAAACGAAATTCTACTGGCGTACTTAGCTCAACATAGTCATGAGGAACATCGGTTTTATTCTCCGACTTGTCAATCAGTAGCGACCAGCTCTTACCATCGAGGCTGCCCCAGACTCTGTACTGGTGGTAAATTCCCATTTGCTTGCCAACAAGCTGAACATCCTGATCTGCGTAGTTTACCTGAAAGGCGTATATGCGGCAGGTGTCGAGCAAATCGGTACAAATCCACTCACCAGCGTTGCCTGTAGAAGCGCTCCAGTATGTGCGAATATCCTCATCAACCGCAAAATTGGGATAGTAACCGTAGAGGGTGCTTGAAACAGTAACGGGTTTTTGATAGTTGAGCAGCATCCATTCGGTAAATTTTCCATTAAGGTAGTGGGGATAGTCGCCGAAAGCAGTTTGAGAGTATAGTGTACCATCGGCATCAAAGTATGCCGGCCACATTCCTATTCTACGTTCAAAATTATTTTTTACTCCAATGGCAATTGTTGAGATATGCCACCATTGCTGGTTGTAATCGCAAAAAGTTGCACCATGTCCGGCCCCACGGGCAAAACCACCTGGTTTGTAGCTAAAGGGGTTGAACTCCTGATAGCGAAATGGTCCAAGAGGATTGCTGCCAATGTAAACGCCATCAGCATACCCGCTAAATTCGGTTCCAGGCGCCGCATACTGAAGGTAGTAATGTCCGTTATGCTTGTTCATCCATGCCCCTTCTATGAATGGGGGTAAAAAGGTATTGTCGTTGTACTCGCCAAAGCGTTCCCATCCATGAATACTGTCGTTAAGGCTAATCAGGGGCTTTGGAGCAGCTTGAGGGCGCAGGGTTGCCCTGTTAACCTCACAGCCGTAAATTGGGTAAAGGTTGCTGGAGCCAAAATAAAGATATACTCTGCCATCGTCATCTGCAAAGAAGGCGGGATCCCATGCTGCTAGTGGGAATGAGTCAATTGCAATATGCCAATCGTCGGCGGCGGGGTTGGTGGATGCCCAAATGGGAAAATCGGGGTTATTCGAAGAGCCGATTAGCAAAAGGGAATCGCCCAGCACAAAGGCCGCAGGAGCACAGAGATCGTCGTAAACCTTGTGTCGGGGGAGTAAAAATTTTCTGGGAATAAAGTTCCAGCTGGCCATGTTGCTACTCCACCAGTAGCCATGCTGATTGGTAGAAAATAAAAAGAATTTTCCCTTGAATGCCACCACCAGCGGGTCTGCTGTAGCCCTATGTTTTACCTGCTCAATTGCTGCTGGTATTGGACTATAGCCGTAATCAATATTAATTGGGTTGCAGTAGGTTTTAAGGGTATCCTGCGAATAGGCTTCAGCTGTGAAGAATTGCGTGAGCGCTATAGTTAACCCTATCAGTAAATTCGATATGTATGTTACGGTTGATATTGAGGTCGCCTGGATAATGGGTTTCATGATTCTTGCAATTTATGGATGAAGGACAACATGCCGTGGTGCAATAGCAATAAGTATGTATCGGGCAAACAGGCTCGTTATGTTTTGGATCAAGTGCCGAAAAACCTACTGCGCAACTTGGCATGTTTAGATTCTCAAAATTAAAAATTTATTACGACATGCCCGCAGAGAGGCAACATTTATACTTTTCAGTAAAAATTGTGGGGGCATTACTTTCAGCCGTTTGCCCCTTTAAAAAATTTGATACAGCTTTGCAGCCTAAATTTTTAAGACAAATGCTATCAATTCGTGAGGTTTATAAGGAGGGGTATGGCCCGTCGAGTAGCCATACCATTGGGCCGGTAAGAGCTGCAGAGCTATTCATAAAGAAGCATCCTGAGGTGAGCTACTTCCGGGTAATGCTATTTGGGAGTTTAGCGCTAACGGGTAGGGGTCACCAAACCGATAGCGCTTTACGAAAGTGTTTTCTTCCAAAATCAGTGGAGGTGGTGTTTAAGCCTGAGGAAACGCTACCGCTTCATCCTAACGGGATGGTATTTGAGGCGTTGACCGACGAGGGTGCCGAGGCGCTTGACCGGTGGGAGGTTTACAGCATTGGCGGCGGTGATTTAAAGGATAAAAGCGGGGTGTTGAATAGCAGTGAGGTTTATTCGCTCAACAACATGACCGATATTTTGACCTGGTGTAGGAGGGAAGGGAAGACTTTTTGGGAGTTTGTGGAGGATAACGAGGGAAAGGATATATGGGAATTTCTGCAGGGAGTTTGGCATACCATGAGGGAAACGATAAAACGGGGTATTGAAAACGAGGGGGTTTTGCCTGGTCCGATAAAGCTTGCCAGGAGGGCTTCATCGCAGTATTCGAAAGCACTTACCAGTCATGGAACTTTAAAAAGCTTTGGCCTACTGTTTTCTTTTGCCCTGGCAGTTGCCGAGGAAAACGCTGCAGGTGGAAGAATTGTAACTGCGCCAACCTGTGGCTCGTCGGGAGTTTTACCAGCCATACTGTTCTACCTGAGCCGGGAAGAGTACCTTACCGAGGTAAAAATTCATAGGGCGCTGGCTACTGCGGGATTAATTGGCAACCTGGTTAAGCACAATGCTTCAATTTCAGGAGCAGAAGTGGGCTGCCAGGGAGAAATTGGAACTGCTTGCGCCATGGCTGCCGCTGCAATGGTACAGGTTCTTGGAGGATCTCCAAACCAGATTGAGTATGCCGCCGAGATGGGTATGGAGCATAACCTTGGCCTAACCTGCGATCCGGTGTTGGGCTACGTGCAAATACCCTGCATAGAGCGTAACGCCATTGCTGCATCCAAGGCATACTCCTGCGGAGTGTACGCCCTTTCCTCTGATGGAGGGCATAAAATTTCGTTTGACCGGGCAGTTGAAACCATGGCCGAAACCGGCCGTGATATTCAGGTGGCTTACAGGGAAACCGGAATTGGCGGACTGGCAAAAAACTGGGAACCATTCGAATAGGCAATGGTGCAGTTTTTTTTCAAAAATGGAAAGGCATCGGAATTGCTCCCTTTGCCCTGCCATTTCAGCAAAACCTCTATTTTCACTTAAACCTATTCGTGTTGTTGCTTGATGCTACTTACGGACTATCTCACCCGAACCTAATATCTTTGCATCAACTTGTGGGTTTCCTGAGAGGTAAATATCGCCGCTACCAACAGAGTTGGCGGTAAATTTTTCCAGTACGTTGGCCGAAACATCACCCGAACCGGTAATGGCTACGTCGGCTACCCTGGTAACCAGGTTGCGGGTATCAATATCGCCCGAACCGTTGATTTTGATTACCAGCGTTGATGCCTCCTTTTTCCCACTTACGGCAATATCGCCCGAGCCGTTTGTCTTGAGGGAAACTTTTTCGGCTTCCAGCTCATTTATTTTTACATCGCCGCTACCGTTAACCTTTACCTCAATTTCGTTTGTTTTGATGGGGGTTTTTGCAAGCATATCGCCCGAACCGTTTATTTCAAGCGTTGAATATTTAGGAGACCAAACGTTTACCACCACCTCGTCATCTGTGTTGTTGCTGCAACTCCAATGATTCCATGATTGGTCCTTCTCCCTGATGCTCAGCAGACCGTTTTCTACCGAAATCTCCAGCTTGTCGGCTACCTTCTGGCTGGTTGTTATCTCAACCTTGTATGTGGAAGCCTGGTAGAGGTTTACTGTAGCGGAGATGCTATTCTTTACCCCTACAAAATCCTTGCTGTCGTTTTGGATTGTAACTTGTCCCTGCGCGTACGCATAGCTGCCCATTGAAGTCATCAGGGCAAATGTGCCGGTAATCATAAATCTTCTCATGGTTTACTCTTTTTAGAAAGATTTTTACTTCAAATCGATGTATCCCTGTAAGTAGCAGGCTTAGCCTTTGGCTTAAAAAGAAAATCATTTTTGCTCCGTGGAAAATACATTTATCTTTTCAATAGACTTCTATCCGATGCGGAATGCTGCATGGAGGGTGATTTTTTTATAAACCTATATACTGAGGCAGTTAGCCATATCTTTCATGTAAAACATGAGAATAGTGTTACCGACGTTTAGGGTTTACGGCCTTGTTGTGTTCAAAAGTCTCTTGGTACTCCACGTTGTTATTCCTGTCATACCGTATCCAGGAACCATGTTTTTGGTTGTTTTTGAAATTTCCGATTTGCCAAAGTTGACCCGACTCCCTGTAAAAACGCCATTCTCCCTCCATCATGTTGTCAGGATATGGCCCTTCAGCCTTTACTGTCCCGTTTTTGTAGTAAAAAATTAGCATTCCATCGGCCAACTTGTAAACAGGCTGTCCGTTAGCGTAAAGTTTTTTTTCGAGCATTGGTGTAAACTTTTTTATTGATGATGGATTCAAGTTATAAATGGAACTTTTAAAAAGAGAAAGATGAGTATCGCGTAAACAACAGGCTATCGGATTAATCGCCAGAACTTTTACCCACCAGCTTCAGCTGAGCATAAGTTCATCGTGCTAAGTCAACCTGTGGTGGGAGAATTAATAGGCTTCCCCAGTTGTTAATGGTTATCCTTTTGCTGGTTAAGTTTGGTTTGGTAGGCGAGTGCGTACATGCGCATCTGCTTAACCATGGCCACAAGGCCGTTGCTGCGGGTAGGTGAGAGGTTCTCCCTTAATCCAATTTTGTCAATGAAGTATAGGTCGGCGTTGATGATTTCCTCGGGAGTTCTACCCGAGAGTACCTTGATGAGCAGCGACACTATCCCCTTGGTGATTATGGCATCGCTGTCGGCTGAGAAGAAAATCCTTCCGTCACGCAGCTCGGCATCCAGCCAAACCTTACTCTGACACCCGTTTATCAGGTACTGGTCGGTGCGTTTCTTTTCGTCAATTGGGGGCAGCTCCTTACCCAGCTCTATGAGCTGCTGGTAGCGATCCATCCAATCGTTGGAAATGCTGAAATCCTCAACTATGGCATCCTGAACCTCATTAAGGGTCATTGTATGTGAATTATTTTGTTGTATGCGTGCTTGTAAACAGAACGAAATGCTTTTAGCTGGGTTTAATCTCAATCAGGTTGAACTCCACCTTGTTGATGAGCGCCTTGTAGTCGTTGCCTGCAAAAAATATGTCTTCGTCATCCTCCTCATAGTACCAGTTGATGGTAACTTTCGTACCGGTTTCAATGCCAATCTTTTCGAACTTTTTCATCAGGTCAAAAATTCGTTTCGAGGAGCTGGTGTTGAAGTACTCGAATTTCAAATGGACGGTGGTTTCGGGTTGAATATTTTTACCGTATTCCTCCACCCATCCAAGAATGGGCTGGTAGAAATCAATAACATTTTCGGGAATCGACCTGCCCTCCATCCTTATAACCCCGCTTGTAGGGTCAAAGTTGATGTAGGGGGTTGTTGCGGTTTCCTTGAGCTCGAGTTTTAGCATCTACAAAATTTTTATTGGGGCAAATATGCAAAAATTATGCTAGTTGGAAAATTCCTGAAGTATCTGGTAGTCCTCGCCATGCCCATTCCGTACAATAGCTTCCCAGTATCTATGGGTAATTATAGCTTCGCTACCGTTGCTTTTGTTCTTAACCCTAATCCGTTTTGAGCTATCGGCGCTGGTGTTCACCTCTATAAACTCAAACGGGACGTGAAGCATGGATTCAAAATCCCTTCCGAGCTGGTAAATCGACTCGTCGTCCTGTTCGTACCGCCAGGTAACCCGTACGCTGGATGTTTTGCGATGGCACTCCTCCAGCTTTCGTAGTAGCTCGTTGATGTACTTATTGGAGCTACTGTTGGAGTACTCCATGTAAATAATTACCTCAGTTTTTGGAGACGGATGCTTCGTGTAGGTTTCAACCCATTCTAAAAGAGGTTGCCAAAAGGTAAAGGGGTCTTCGGTAATGGACCTTCCTTCTATTTCCAGAATCCCATCCTCCGAAAAATTGATATACGGACAATCGGCACTTTTTTCAACTAGTATGCCCATCGTTATTTACCTGAATTTCTTAAAGCCCATAAAGATATAAGTTTGTTTTTAAATGTGCAAAATTTCTTTAAGGAAGCTGTCCATCACTACTAATGTTTTGTGGCAGCGTGTATCCTTATGAGTTTTCGTATGCTTCAATAATGAACCGGTAAATGAAAAATGATGATTTCACCCCTTCATGTTAGGAGTATTTTCAGTGGTGAAGGTGGCGAGAAGTTGTTTTATATCAATTAGCTTTAGCACTAAGGCAAAACCAAGAGATACCGCAATGGACAAAACATACGAGAAAGCCATGCCCAGATGCAGATTTAAAATGGAAACAGTGGCCAGTGGACAAAATAGAAGGTAGGCTAAAAAGCGAAAAACCATCGTTCTGTCAGGAGTGAGGCGAAACTTTTTGAGGGAAATAGTAACCTGTGCAACAGCTACCAGGAAGTTTACGACCATGTTGCCAATTGCCGCACCAGTTACCCCAAATCTGGGCACGAGCGTTATCTGGACAGAAAGGCAAACAACAACGGCAGCTCCTGAAACGATGTTGAGCTCCTTGATATTCCCATTCGCGGTAAGCAGTGTTCCGAACACGTAACCCACTGAAATGAAGATGTAAGAAATCATAAGCAGCCCCAGAACCGGAGCGGATAAATCAACATGTTCGTGGTAAAGAAGGTTTATAATTGGCGCCCTGTGGGCAATTGTTGGAATCGCAATGGCTACTACCGGCACCACCAGTAGCAGGAAGGAAAAATTAAGGAAAGGGCCGAACTCCCTTTTTTGCTTGATCATGCCTGAGAAAATTGGGAGTAAAAGTGAAGCAAAAAGAAATGGAAGCATATTGGCGGCATCGAGCAGCCTGAATGCCTGAGCGTATATTCCTGCCGCTTCGCTGCCGTTGAGCAACAGCCGGTCTATTACCACTGAGTCTAAACGGCTGTAGGCCGTCATCAGCAAAACCATCAGGGCGTATGGCAAGCTATTTTTTAACATGCTAAGGGATAAAACCCTGTCGAATTTAATCCGAAGCCTGCCCGTTGTTCGTGTAAGAAATATTAGCGATACCGCAACGGTTGCCATGTACGACAAGGTTTGAGCTACAGCAAATGCTTCTATGGTGAAATTCTTTCTGAGGGGGGTCCAAAGAAGTACCGAGCCCAGCAGAATCATGATGAGCTTATCCAGCACCGACAGCACGCTATCTAGGCCAAAATGATGAAGGGCGTTGAGGTTTGACCTTATAAACATTACCAGGGACGATAAAAACTGGTTGACTGCTAGTATGAATAGCAGGCCAAGTTGATGATGCCCATATCCCATACCCAGTGCAACAGCCACTGTTATCGCCACATACACCACAGACAGCATTAGCTTGATGGAAAGGATGTTGGCGAAGTACTTACCGGCAAGTTGCGGATGAAAGCTTATTTCCCTGTTGTTGAAGTTGGTTACCCCGCAATCGAGTAGAATGTTGAAAATTAGGGTGAAGTTGAACAGGGCATAGTACAACCCGTAATCACTTGCCCCCAAGGCATTTTGAGCCGACCTGTCTATGCCAAAAATCCAGAACGGCTTAACAATCAGGTTAAGCAGAAGTAGTAAAAACAGGTTGGTTGAAAAGAAGCGGTTGGAAACTTCGGGTATTTTTTTCACATCCGGCTACGCTTTAAATGATACCTAAACGTGAATGCTTTAAAGAATATTTTGCCAAAATGAATAAATAGGATAGAGCCCGGCAATGTTGATGTGGCCGAGGCCTATCTGGCTATAATTCAGCTACCATTATGCTTGCGTTCACTTCATACCGAAACTATTATTGCCAACATATGGCTAAAAGATAGGGTATGTAGCATACTTGGTGCTGGCAGCAGGTTTCATCTGGGAGATTTTCCTGCACTTGACCTGCTGATGCGTGGTTATACCTGGCAGGGGTGCTGATTAAACAAGTTTGCTACTTTTCCTTGATAAGGAATATGTAAACGGGAAAATGGTCGGAGTAGCCACCCGAGTAATTTGCACCCACATAGGTTCTGAAAGGGTACCCAGCATATTGCCCGCTAGTTTGCCTTAAAAATGGTTTGTTGAACACCTTTGCCTTATAAAATACCCAGCTGGTTCTGTCCTTGCCAAGCAAGGGCTGTGTGATTATGATATTATCAAAAAGATTCCAAGAGTCCTGGTAGGCAAGAGTTCCAATTCCCTCACGGTAAAGACTGGCCATAACGTTGAAAAGGTCTCCTGACCTCAGCCCGTCAGCGTTGTTTTTTGCCCCAAGGTAGTCTATGATACTCCTGCTGTCGGGATCGTCGTTCAGGTCGCCCATCAGGATAATTTTGGCATCAGCATCGGTTGCTCGAATTGAGTCAATGATGGAGCGGGAGAGCTTAGCAGCTGCAATTCGGTATGGCTGGCTACGTTTTTCCCCACCACTTCTCGATGGCCAGTGGTTAACAATAATATGAATGGTTTCGCCATCAAGCAAGCCGCTAACAACCAGCTGATCCCTGGTTCTGAATTCAGGGTTGTCTGGAATGTTCAGCCTGACCGATCGGTGGGAGGTAACCTTGAAAAACTCGGGGCGGTATAGCAAACCCACATCAACGCCTCGTCTGTCGGGCGAGTCGTAGTGAACAATTTGGTAGTTCGATTGTTTTAACCTAGGAGTGTTTACCAGGTCGTCCAGCACCAACCGGTTTTCAATTTCGCTGACCCCGAGAACCGCTGGCCCTCCGGGGAACATCTCGTCACCTATTTGTGCTATAACCTCTGCCATGTTGTTAAGCTTATGGTAGTAACGTTCGGAATTCCACTTGTTAGGGCCATCAGGGGTGAATTCAACATCATTAGGACCAGGCAACGTATCAAAAAGATTCTCCAGGTTGTAAAAACCTATGCAGCTTACCTTGTAGGCTTTTTTTTCCTGAGCCTCGGAATAACCCAAAGCCACAAGCATGAGAAATACTGCCAGCACATTCCGTAGAAATAATCTATACATAATCAAGTGATTTTAGGATAAACGACCGAACAAAGATAGCTATATCCGTAAAAAAAGATATAATATTTGGCAACTGTATAAAAAAATGTTCTTTTTTTGCATCATATAATTCCAACCCGTTGGTTAGGTTAAAATTTCTGAAATTTGTTGGCTTATTAATTTTGTTGTTCACCCCGATAATTGCTGTGTCAGTGTACCGCCACCTATTTTTTTGTTGTTAATATTTCTAAA
>DCDD01000204.1 GCA_002316235.1 Bacteroidales bacterium UBA1064 | reverse complement strand
TCGGGTTGTTCAAAAAATCTACCAAAGACTTATCAACAGAAAATACCGTAACCTTCATTTGCTTGTTCCTGACAAAATTTATCACCCTGAAGTTTAAAAAAACCCTACAGGAATTCTGTAGGGCAGGTAGTAAAAGGGTTTTAGGTTAGGTTATATAGGGTTGTTTGGGTTTATAGGTTAATTGGTTTTAGGTTTTTGCTTACTGTGAGAAAAAGTATTCGTTGAGCTCATAAATTTCATCGGGGGTAAAGGTGTTTTTCTCATCAAAGAAGTCGTTAATTGCCTTGAGCAGCTCCTGGAAAGAGATATATCCATCAGCATCTGCATCAACGATGCGGAATTTATCGGGAATTGCACCAGGAGTAAAGGTTGCGTTTCGTGTCCAGACATTTGCGAGGGGAATAACCTTAACCTCACTTCTGGGCACTGCCATGGAGTTTTTGCTAAACATATCGGAAAGCACATCAGCCGAGAGCTGCACTCCCCTCTCGTTGACAATTGCTCCCTCAGGGGTACTGGACTCATCGTCCATATAGTCGAATACTCCGTCGTTGTCATAATCGGGTGGGCAACCAAGCGAATCCACGGCCACTCCTGGAGGTGTATCGGGACATGCATCAAACCTATCCAACACATTATCGCCATCCTGATCGGCAAAGAAAACCCCGTAGTCAAATGTACCACTAAGTTCAGCAAACACCCTCTCGACCAGCATGGTCTTTGGGTCGGAGAAAAGGTCGAGGTTCATGCTGAAATAGGTGAATGCGAATATATCGTTGTAGCTGTTTTTATTGGGGTAGCCCATGGTGCTGGCAGTTTTGCTGCTATAGTTGTCCAGCAAATCTGAAAAGGCATAGTTAACGGTAGCACCTACCCTAAAGTTAACCCTGTCGGACAGGTAAAAATCGAAACCCAGGTCAAGTGGAATGGTAAAGGTATTCTGGCTGTAGGAACCAATTCTGTACAAATCGGCGCTGGAAAGGTCTGTTTCGTAGCTATTATCGAGTTTGATTATTTGAGCTAAGTAGGCATTAGGACCATTTTCGGGGAAATCACGAAGCGAACCGTCGGACCAAGCATAGTAGAAGTCACCGGTAGGCCCATACCTGACATTTCCCTTAGGCGTAAAAAACATAGTTGAAACACCAACTGCGATAAATGGTTTGAAGCGCTTAACCAGCCCAAATAGATGACCGAAACCATACTCAGCAGTTATGCCAACCTGCCAGAACTCGGTTTGGAATGAGGAGTTTGGATAAATGGGATTTCCAATATCGTCTAGGGGTAATGGTTGTAGCTGCATCTGACGGGTAATATCAAAGTTCTGACCCTGAAACTGGCCGTAAATCGCAAAAATATTTCCCTTAAAGTAGTTCTTCCCAAAAAGCGTTGAAACGTTAAATTTGAAACCATACTTTCCGTTAACAGGGTTGGTTACAGGGTTTTGAACGTCCCCCCAAAAACTCATGATTCCTGCGCCAAATGATAGAACCGGTTTGTAAACGGGGTTAATAACCTCAACAACCGTATCGAGCAAGTTTTTGTAGTATTCCTCATCATCCTGTGCATGGGCTGAATTATAGGTGCAAAGGAGCATACCCGAAATGCAGAGGGTAAAGAGTGTAATTTTATTTCTGGCAATAAACCTTCTCATCAGAACTTTAACAGCTAGCTATCTGAACCAAGTTTGGTTGGTTATCATTAGTGCTTCCTGAACGGTAATTCTAACACCGTTGTTGTAGGCGGCCACAAACGCATCGTTAATTTTAGTGGTATTCCATATTTGCACCCTAAAGTCGCGCGCTTCCTTGTACTCCTTAAACGATCCTATGGAGTATTTATACCAACCCTCATGCTTCTCGGTTCGCACCTCGTAGGTAACATTATGTCGTAAAAAATACCTTTTGATGTTGATGGGCTTATGCCCGGCAGCCACCTGAACCCTGTAGTAAACCCCTTTTTCAGGCTCCAGCATGTAGAGCATCATGTTTTGTTCGGGCTGGGCTATTTTTTTTGATTTCTCTGGAATTACCTGGTACTGAACAGGAATATCTATTCCACCATCGGAGCCAGCAGATGTAAAGCTGCTGCTGAAGCTTGAAGAAGAGGGAGCTGCAATTTCAGCGCCCGGGATGGAGGCCAGCAATCCCTCGATGGATTTCGGGTCGAGATTGCCCAAGTCAACATCCTTTTGGATAATGTCAACTACCCGTGTAGCCTCACCAACAAGGTAGGAAAATTTTCCCGAAAGGCTGACAACGGCTTCCCCGTTTCCGTTAATAGGAATTAGCCGGTACGACACAATGAAGCGAGGGTCGGGCGGCATACTCATCCATAGAAATTTAACCTTTTGATCTTTAAAAGTAAAAATGGCATCCTTGGCATCTACCACCTCTGCTTGAAAGCCCTGGGGTATATCCTCCTCAATCTTTGCAAATTTCTGGGCGTTACCCTTATTAACCAATAGTTTTACCAGCAAATCGTTAGCCTCGCCGGTGGGTATAGGGGTTTGCCTAATGCACTTAACGTTCGAAGCCAGCATAGAAACAGGGGCTTGAACGGGAATGACATTCTGAAACTCGTTGATATCAACTATCAGCGAAGGGTTGATACGAGCTGAAGGGGTGATAGAAATCTGTGCTGCCTGCACGGAAGAAGTTTTACGCTCATTATTTTCAATGTATGAGAAAACTCCACCAAGGTTGAAACTCCCCTTTAAACGCTCGTCAACCCGAATTCGGTAAACAAATCGTAACTCCTTGGCTGCAGGAAGCTTAAGCCATACTACCTTTACCTTTTGATCCTCAAAAGTAAAATCGCCAAGGGATGATTCTATTAGTTCAGCAGTGAGGCCTAGGGGTAATTCCTGCTGAAATCGGGCAAAACCATCAACACCAGCCTTTTTTAGGAGCACTTCCACATCAAATTCCGAACCTGCATCTACCCGACTTGGAGCTTTCATGGTAACCAGCACATTACCACCTCCCAAAATGCCAGCAAGCGTAATACCTATTATGTTGATAATAACTATAAATAGCCTTGCCATTATAGCTTGGATTCAGGTTTAGGGTTAATTTGTTACAATTATAGTGAATAATTATAATTAAAAGCAAGAGAACAAGGTAAAAATCATGGGAAGCAGCAGGTTAAGGCAAAAAATATATAAACAAAATAATTTCATTGAATTGATTTTCAACTATATAGCATGTTAATAACTTAACATGGCATTTTAAGAGTAGGAGAAAGCGCTACCCCCTAAAAATTCTCTTATAATCGAGGTTGGAGGAACCTCGCTGTCTGAAATGGTATTGAAATAGTAAAGGAATTTAAGCAGGCGGTCGGCTTCATCAAATTCAGGTCTATTGGGCGGCACTTCCTGAAGCAGGGGCTCAACATAGCTCTTAAGAAGGCCAAACTCGAAAAGCAGGGCAGAGTTAAACATTTCGTCAGCCTCCTCCTGGTAGGGAAATATGTTCCTATCCTCTCCCCTACGGACACTCTCCCAGCGGGCGATTGTTTGAAGGGCGTTGTAACCCCTGTACCGGTAGTCGCGGACAATCCTTCTGATAAGCCTGTTATCGGTGGTTGGAATACGGTTAATTCCGTCGTACGACATGGAGGTCAACGCTGAAACGTATATTTTAAACTTTTTGTCGGATGGGATTAACGGGGTGAGCTTTGGGTTAAGGGCATGAATACCCTCAATGATAATCATGCCGTTAGGATCGATTCTCATTAGGGTGTTATCAAAGAATCGGGCGCCCTTCTCGAACGAGAATTTAGGAAGCTCAACCGTTTCACCGTTAAGCAACCTGAGCAAGTCGCTGTTAAAGTATTCTATATCAAGTGCTTCTAATGCTTCGAAGTCGAAATCCCCATTCTCGTCCCGGGGGGTTCTATCCCGATCGACAAAATAGTTGTCAAGCGAGATGGTGTAGGGTCTGATGCCGTTTACCCTTAACTGCACAGCAAGCCGCTTGGCAAATGTTGTTTTGCCCGACGAGGATGGGCCAGAAATTAGGATAACTTTAACTTTGTCGCCCAGCGAGTGGATTTTATCGGCGATGTAGGCAACCTTTTTTTCATGTAGGGCCTCGGAAACCTTTATCAGCTCGCTGGCATTTCCCTGTTCAACCTGTTCGTTAATAGCAACAACGTTACCTACCCCCAGAATATGAGTCCAGTCCTTATACTCCTGAAAAATATCGAACATTTTATTTTGAATAACTACATCCTCCACCTCGTCGGGCTTTGAACGCTTTGGAATGCGGAGGAGCATACCCTGGTAGTACTTAACCAGGTCGAATACTTTTAGGTAGCCGGTTGAAGGAACCAAATTCCCAAAAAAGTAACCGGGTAAATCACCCAGGTAGTAAATTGAGGTGTAAAGTTTTGGCCGGGTGTCAAAGAGCTTGGCCTGCTCGGTGTAACCAAGATCTTCAAAGAGTTTTACTGCATCGGTGGTAAGGATTTTATCTCTTCGAAATGGGATATCTGCAGCAACAACCTCGCGCATTTTGTCGCAAATTGAAAACACCAGGGGCAAGTCAAGCGGCTGCTCGAAGCCATCGATCTCGCAATAAAATCCCTTAGAAACAGAATGTTCAATCCTTACCTTGCAGCCGGGCAGTATGTCCCCGACAGCTTTATGCAGCAGGAAAAAAAGGGAGCGTTGGTACATACGCATTCCTGCAGGATGGGTAATATCAATAAATCTAATTGTTTTGGGAGTAAAAATTTCGTAGTCCAGCTCCTTCAGCTGGTTGTTTACCATAGCGCCCAGCACCTGGTGCTCCAGCTTGATATTGAATATGCCGGTTAGCTCCATAAGCGACAAACCTGGGGTTATCCGAACCTTTTGGTTAGTGTTCTCCAGCACAATTTCAACTTCTCTTCTCATATGTAGTAGGGTAAGTTTAAGAATCAATAAAATAGGTGCATTAACGACAGCAAAGTTTTACACCTCCGGTAAAGTTGACTGCCGGTCCATGGTTAGAAATTACACCGAGTTTTTCGGCGAGGAATTTCAAAATTTCCACGGAGGCGCTTGAGTAGAAGCTTACCTTGCTCAAGGAGCTACCATCGTTTAAAAGGTTGTTTTCGGAAAGCACGCGAAGTGTCTGCCGGGCAACAGCGGGTGCAGGATTAACAATTTCAACACCTCTAGGCAGTATCCGGCTTAGGGAGTTCATCAAAAAAGGGTAATGGGTGCACCCTAAAACCAGATGGTCGATGTTGCAATCTACCATTGGGTCAACATACCTATGAAGGAGCTCGGCAGCTTCGGGCGAATCGGCCTTGCCGGCCTCAACCAGCTCAACCAAACCCTCTCCCACCTGGTAGCAGACATTCACATCAGAGGCATATTTTTTACTGGTTTCGATGTAAAGTTTCCCCTTAAAAGTTCCGGCAGTTGCCAACACGCCAATACTTTTGGTTTTGGAATTAAGTGAGGCGGGTTTTATAGCCGGCTCCATGCCAATAAAGGGAATTTTAAAGTTACTTCGAAGGTGCTCAATAGCTGCAGCGGTTGCGGTGTTGCATGCAACAACCACCAGCTTGCAACCCTGTTCCAGCAAAAAACGGGTAATGCAGTCAGAAAGTTCAATCACCTCCGACTGGGGTTTGGGCCCGTATGGGCAATTTGCCGAATCGGCAAAGTAAACAAAGGATTCCCGGGGCAGTACTTTTAAAAGTTCATACAGCACCGTTAATCCGCCTGACCCGGAGTCAAAAATTCCTATAGGATTACTACCAAGCAATTAACGATAACCTTAATTTGGGAAAAATGAAATATTCATGACAATAGCCCAGGCAGATGCTAACGATTACTCCATGGATTACCCTTCTGAGCCATAGAAGAACAAAATATAAATAAATGAAAAAAGGGATAAACCGCATACGTCGGCAAATCCCTAGTATAAGCCATCAGGGCTGATTATTTCGTTATCCCCAGCTCCTTTTTAACCAATGGACCTATATCAACACTTTGCTCCGAAAAGTAAAGGATGACCCCGGTGCTGGTATCAAATATGTAGGTAAACCCGTTAGCCTTGGCAACCTTTTTAATTGCAGAATCTGCTTTTTCAATGACCGGTTTCATAACCTCACCCTGGTAGCGTTGATAGTCCTGCTCGGCTACCTGCTGAAACTCCTGAGCTCTTTGCTGCATCTCGGTAAGCTCCTTCTCCTTCATCTCGCGGATGGCGTCAGTAAAGGTGCTGCGCTTTTGAAGGTAATCCTGATACTTCTTATTAAATTCAACCTGAAGCTCCTCAACCTGATCCTGCAACGTCTTGGTAAACTTATCCAGCTTGGCAACAGCGCTATCCCTCTCGGGCATAACACTTAGAATCTCCTGGCTGTTGATGTGCCCAAACTTATAGCTTTGCGCATAGGTTTTCACACCAGTGGCTGATAGAAAAAGAATGAAAGCAATCGTAGATATCTTTCTCATGATTATCAATTTTTAAGTAAGCAAATATAAAAATTAAATTATTTATACCCTAATTTTAGGAGCACATCTTCACTTTTATCGTAGCGGGGATTGGTGTAAAGCATGTTGGGTGATGCTGCAGCATCGAAAATAATGGCATACCCCCCTTCGATGGCTATCTCCTTAACGGCATTAAAAACCTGATCCTGAATGGGTTTAACCAGCTCTTCCCTTTTCTTAAAGAGTAACCCATCGCGACCAAAGTACTTCATCTGCAGCTCTTTGGTTTGCCTTTCCCTGGAAATTATCTCATCTTCACGTTTTTTTTGCATTTCCTGGGTTAAAAGGACCTTTTCGGTTTGGTAGTCCTTATACATCTTGTCAATTTCAGCATACTTGCCCTCAATCTCCTTTTGGTACTGCTCCGAGAGCTTATCAAGCTGCTCCTGGGCTGCCTTATAGGAAGGAATTTTATTGAGGATGTACTCTGAATCGACAAAAGCAAATTTTTGTGCCCACAAGCTTGTGCTAATCAGCAAGACAATTGGGAGTAGGAGTATTTTTTTCATTGGTGTGTAATTTATTTAAACTTAAATGCGACTACTGGTTGCGAGTAAAATTAAGCTGGTCATTTTCAAATATTTAAAGTATCAAAAGTAATCGGCTAAGTATTTCAAGTTGAAGCTGAATTGTTAAGGATATATCAACATGCCTGCCAATTATTGAAATAGGGTTGATATAAGGGTTAAGAATTGTTAAAATGGCATTCCGATAATAAAGTGAAACTGCCCTTTATGGGCGTCGGGATTGTCGGGAATTTTATCGAATCCGTATCCCCAGTCAATTCCAAGCATCCCCAGCATGGGAAGGAACATTCTTGCGCCAATGCCTGCCGAGCGGTGCACGTTGAAGGGGTTGAACTCGCTGGCATCACGCCATGCATTTCCAGCCTCAAAAAAGGTTAGTAGGTATATGGCGGCCTGTGGGTTAAGGGTTAAAGGGTAGCGGATTTCAACGGTGTACTTGTCGTAAACATGGCCGTCGCCAACGTAGCTACCATCTATCAGGGTGTACGGGGTAAGAGAACCATTCTTGTACCCACGCAGGCCAATTGTTTCCTTGCCGTAAAGGTTGTAGCCCGACATACCATCACCGCCTACATCAAATCCCTCAAAGGGTGAATGGCCAATATCGCTGTTAAAGTAACCCATAATTCCGAACTGGAAGTTGGAGTAGAGCACCAGCTTTTCGACCAGGGGAACATACCATTGAATTCGCCCGGTCCATTTATGGTATTCAATCCATTTGTACTTTTCGCTTCCGGAAAGTGCCGAGTAGTTCTTTCCATTAAAAAGCGAGTATGGTGGGGTAATTTGAAGTGACAGGCTAAGGTTGGATCCTGTACGGGGGTAGATAACCTGATCGGTTGAGTTGCGCGTAAGGGAAATCTTGTAGCTTAGGTTATTCGACTGGCCGTTGCTGAAAAGAAAGTATCCCGTCCAATCCTTCAGGTTATAGTTCTGGTAGCTAATTTCGTTGTAAATGCTGAAGTAGTCGTCGGGCCATTTCAAGCGGGTTCCAATACCCACAGAAGCTCCGGTTACCTTAAAATATTTATCACTCGTCTGGTAGAAGTAGTCCACTCCGCCATTCTGAATGGTGTGGTAAACCGAGAAGGAAAAGTTGGTTGGTTTTCTACCACCCAGCCAGGGTTCGGTAAAGGAGAAGCTGAAGGCTTTGTAGTAGGTTCCGTTAGTAGAAGCTCTAAGTGATAGGGATTGGCTATCACCCGAAGGAACAGGCCTCCATGCCTCCTTGTCAAAGAGTCTTCGAACGGAAAAGTTGGTAAACCTTATGCCAACCGTTCCAACAAACATTTTGTTACCCCATCCTCCAGATATCTCGAGTTGGTCGTTGGCTTTTTCCTCCACCACGTATTTAAGATCGACCGTTCCCTCAGCGGGATTTGGCATGGGCTGCACGTCGAGTTTTTCGGGATCGAAATGTCCCATCTGGCCAAGTTCCCTGATGGTGCGTGTTATTTCCGATTTGCTGAACAGGTAGCCCGGTTTGGTCCAAAGCTCACGGCGAATTACGTGTTCATTTGTTTTGGTATTGCCAACAATCAGCACTTTGTTAATGGTGGCCTGGTCGCCCTCGTATATTCTCATCTCCAGGTCAACGGAGTCGTTCTGAATCTGGCTTTCAACCGGATCGAGGTTGAAAAACAGGTAGCCATCATCCATGTAAACGGTCGAAATGGAGTTGTCGTCGGTGAAAAGCCTCTTTTCCAGAAGGGTTTTATCGTAAACGTCGCCCTTCTTCATTCCCAGTATGGCAGTAAGGGCTTCGGAGGGAAGCTTGGTGTTACCAATCCAGGAAATGCTGCGAATGTGATACTGTGGCCCCTCGTGAACAAGGAAGTTAATGCCAATTCGCTTGTTGTTCAATGTAAAAACGGAATCCTTCAAAATTTTGGAATCCCGGTAACCATTCTCGTTGTAAAATGCTATCAGGTTATCCTTGCTCTCGTCGTAGTCGGACTGTATGAATTTTGCCGATTTAAAAATGTTGATATCACGGCGGTGAATTTTTTTAAGGGATTTACGTAGGCGGGCATCGGTAAATGCTGTGTTGCCGTCAAATGTAATTTGGTCAATTTTCACCCTTTCATTTTTTCTTATATCAAAAGTAAGCTTAACCATGTTGGCCAAAGCGGTATCATTTTCCTGAATGGGATTTACATCTACATTCAGAAATCCTTTAGTCCGGTAGTGCTTCCTGATAATCTCCACGCTATTCTTAAGGATGCTCTCGGTTAGCTGGCTTCCGTTGCGTAGCTTCAACTTCTCCTTAAGGTCGCTAACCTCACCTTTTCTCACTCCAACAAAGTTGATAGACGAAATACGGGGTTGCTCCTGAAGAAAAATATCGAGGTAGATATCTGAATTTTCAATTTTTGTAGCCGAAATTTTAATATCGGAAAATAGACCCTGGCTCCATAGCTTTTTAATAGCCTTGGTTACGGCATCACCAGGGACAAGGATTGAATCGCCAACGCTAATACCCGAAACTGATACCAGCACATCGGGATTGAGAAACTTGATACCCGACACCCTAACCTCTTTGACACAGTATTTTTTAGGTACCTCGTAGCTGAACGAGGGCTCCTGAGCCAGAGCGGAAACGCTGCTAAGAAGAAGTAGAAGTAAAAATATTTTTGATTTTAGCATACTGCAATTTTGCTAATTAATACTGGGGTGTAAAAATAATATATTTTCAATTGCCAAAGTTCTATATACAAATAAGAGGCTGGGTTCAAAAGTAGGTAAATGACCCTCAGGGAACAAGCTAAAAAATGCGAATTGAGCTAAAGCTGCTCGCTGGTCATTCCAAAACGCCTTTCCCTGTGCTGGTACTCAACAATGGCATTAAAAAAATCGTCTTTGCTAAAGTCGGGCCAGAGGACAGGGGTAAAGTAGAGCTCGGCGTAGGCTAGCTGCCATAGTAGAAAATTGCTAAGGCGAATTTCGCCGCTAGTTCTGATGAGTAGTTCCGGATCGGGTATTCCCGCTGTTTGCAGGTACCCGCCAAAAACTTCAGGCGATAGGCTCATCTCGTCAAGTTTTCCATTCCGGTATTCGGTAAGGATTTTTCGTGTAGCCTCGGTAATTTCGGCTCTTGCCCCATAGTTTAGCGCTAAAATGGTTGTCAGGGTTTTCCCCTGCGAGGTTTTATCTATGGCATATTTTAGCTTGGTTTGAACGTTTTTTGGAAGGGCCGATGTGTTTCCTATGGTAATGAGGCGGACGTCATTCTTATTAAGATTACCTATTTCATTATCAATGGTTTCAATCAACAAGTTCATGAGGGTATCAATCTCAATTTTGGGTCTTTTCCAATTTTCGGTGGAAAAAGCGTAAAGGGTAAGAAACTTTACGCCGATTTCGCCAGCAGCCTCGGTGGCTGCCCTAACTGCACCTACACCATTTTTATGCCCAAAAATTCTGGGTAGGCCCCGTTTCTCGGCCCAGCGTCCGTTTCCATCCATAATTATGGCAACATGCTGCGGAACGTTGTTCTTATCAATCTGATTTTTAATGTCCATAGTAAAAAAAAGTTACTTATACACCGGGCAAACATTGCCTGAGTTGTAAAGCCTATAGGTGTATATTAGCCCAATGTACGAGAACCAGTCGTTATTGTGTAGAAAAGGTGTTTTACCATCATCAGGTGCAGCATAGCTATCCAGCTCATCGTTGAATGTTTTATGGAATCGCCACTCCATCGCTAACGTATGCCGTTTACCGGGTGAAAACTTAAGTCCTACCCCAAAAGGGATATGGAACAAAACAGACCCACTTAGCTGGCCAACGCCTAACCCAATGTTTACATATGGAGAGAGTTTCTTTTTCCTGGTGCTTAAAGGGCTAAAGCTAACAAAATTAAACTCTCCCATCACCTCCGCTTCAAGTAAGGTGTTAGAAAAAGTAGTAGAGGCGGACAAAGGTAAAAAAAAACCGGATGGTGATTCTCCCTTAATTGCGCCATACAACGCTGAAGCCCTAATGGAGTACTGCGTGTTAAAGTTGTATCGAAAAATAACCCCCATGGCAAAGGAGGGTTGGTAGAGCGGTTTTGCCTCGTTGAAATCGCCATAGTAGTATGTGCTTCCCGCCTGAACACCAAAATCCCTTTTATCCTGGCCGTGAGATTTGAAGGGCAACAACAAAAAAAATGAAAGAACAAGTAAACTTGACAAAAAACTGAAAAATATCCTGTTAGCTAGAATGTCCATTGGGGCTTTCTTAAAATTTTATTACTGGGAAGCCTGTAGTGCACTTTGAAGTTAAAAACGTAGTAGAAGTCATTATATTTTGAGGGTTCTGGTGAAAATCCGTCAAGGTAGTCAGATAGCACATATCGTCCTCCCAGCTCAACTCCAAGCAACATTCTGGAATGAATTTGATATTTAAACCCCAGACCAAAAGGTACTACGACTGCTGTATGCTGTGAATCGTCAAATCTATCGGAATCAACAAGGTCATTAAGGGGTTTAACCCTATAAAAACATCCACCACCGCCGGCAAAAAGGTACAGGCTAAAAGGTTTGTTAATTTTTCTTAAACCCCCGCGAACCTGCATGATGCTGTAGAAGTAGTTCTGGTCGCTCTCGGGTATAATGTAGAACTGCGCAACTGCCGCTAATTCGGTTCCAAAAGTAGAAAAGGCGTAGTTGCGTGCTTCATTCCTAGAGCCCTTGTCCGAGTTTCCAAAAAGGCCTAAAGTTAAAGTACCCTGGGCATAAAAACGCTCAGTTAGCCTGTAACCCAACCCTCCCGAGAAACCAGGTCGTATTGCCCTGATGCTGATATCCTTTATCCCCATCATACTGCTAGGATCGCTGGTCCCACCAATATCTCCAAAGTAATGGGTTATGGGAACTCCCAAAAATATTTCAATTCTATTTCGTTTCCATACCTGGGAGTGGCCAGGCAGACAAAGAAAAAGAATTATCCCTACCACTATAAAGGATTTCTTCATTAGCCAGTATTATCAACTACAAATATATAACAATTAACTATTTAAAAATTCCATTCCATGCAATCCAACAGCTTTAGCTGCCATTAGTTTCGTTTATCCATCCCCCAAAGCAACTTTCCCCTAAGGGTATGATAGAAGTTCGATCCCTCCATGCTGACAACATTGGCAAAAAAAGGAGCTTTCTTAACGGTAACGGTAACCGGCGACTTACATGTTATGCTTCGGGAATCCAGCGATAGCATAACACTGCCATCACGTCCAACAGCCTCGAGCAGTAGGATGTTGTCATCGCTGATTACCAACGGACGCACAGTAAGGTTATGAGGTGCAATAGCCGACAGGATTAGGGCAGAAAGGTTTGGGCTAACAATGGGTCCGCCTACGCTAAGCGAGTAGGCCGTGGAACCGGTTGGAGTAGAGACAATAAGCCCGTCAGCCCAGTAGGCACAAAGGTACTCCCCATTTACGTAAGCGTTCACCTTAAGAAATCCCGAACTAGCTTTCTGCATGGTAAAATCATTCAGCCCAAATGGAAAAGTGTTAAATTGCTCCAGCGTTGAAACAACTTCCAGCATGCTTCTATGTTCAACTTTAAACCTCCCTGCAATCAGCAAATCAATGGCATTGTGCATGTCGGGAATGGCAATGTTGGCCAGAAAACCTAACCTACCAAAGTTAATGCCCATAATAGGCAAGCCAGATGACCGGACAAACGAAACAGAATCAAGAAACGTGCCATCACCCCCAATGCTGATAAGTATGTTAGCCTTCCCGTTTATATCGCTACCGGTATTAAAAACTTCAAAGTCAGGCAGCTTGGCCGAGAAAGTTTCTAGGAGATACTCCATGAAGGGTCTGTAAACCCAAACCTCTACATTATGCTCAACCAGCTGGTTAAAAAGTTCACCCAAGGAGGGAAGATACTCCGTTTCAACCGCTTTTCCATAAATTGCAACCACCATAGGGTCGAATTGTTTAGTTTATATGTCGAGATAGCGAAAAAGAAAATTAATCCTATCGTTCAGCATGTCGGCCTCATCATCCTGCTTAAGAAACGAAGCTTTAACGGTGTAGTTGTACCTGTTGAACGTTTGCCTGATAGACGTCAAATCGGTAACATTCAACTTTAGGGTAAGCTCCATCCTGGTGGAGTTGGGGTGCGGGGTAACGTAGGCGGCAAGAATTTTTGCATCGTTTCCCTCAACAATTTGGCAAACCTGAGACATGGAGAAATCGTTGGCATTCATTTCCAGCACCACTATGCCCCCCTGCAGGCTTATTCCCGATTCTACGGCAAAGTAGTGCAGCAGCTCCATCAGGGTAATCACGCCAAGGTAGTTCTTACCGCTATCTAAAACGGGCACCAGCGATAACTTCAGACGCGAAAGCACTTCCATAACTTCAAATATGTGCTGGTCCTCAATAACATAAGGGCTATTTAGCGATAGGTAATGGTTACCTAGGGGTTCATCGGGCATGTTCAAATCGTAAATGTCCGATTCTGAAACCAACCCTAAAAACTCCTTGTTGTTAACAATGGGTAGGTGTGAAACTTTGAAAATATCCATCCAGTTTAGAGCTGTTTGGCCCGTATCCGAAGTTTTAAGGGCAGGAATAACATCCGAAATCATCTCCAGAGCTATCATGGTAGGCGGCTTGAAAAAAATGGTTACTTTTGCACAAAGTTAACTATATCAAGATTCTGGTATGACACGTTTGAGTGTAAATATAAACAAAATTGCAACACTTAGGAATGCCCGGGGTGGAAATATCCCCGATGTGCTAAAAGCCGCCATAGATTGCCAGCGTTTTGGAGCAGAGGGAATCACCGTTCACCCACGGCCAGACGAAAGGCACATTCGATATCAGGATGTCAGGGACATAAAGCCAATCATCACTACAGAGTTCAACATTGAAGGCTATCCCGTTGAGTCGTTCATAGAGCTGGTACTCAGCGTAAAGCCCCAACAGGTAACCCTAGTTCCCGATCCGCCCGATGCTATAACCTCCAGCTCCGGTTGGGATACCATAAATAATAAGGATTTATTGAAACGAATGGTAGCAACTTTTAAACGGGAGGGAATACGAACTTCCATCTTTGTTAATGCCGATCCGGAAATGGTGAAGCATGCTGCTGATACCGGAACAGACAGGGTAGAACTCTACACCGAACCCTACGCATCCATGTTTAAAGTAAACCCTGAAAAAGCCATAGAGCCATTTATTACTGCAGCCGATGCTGCCAAGCAGGTGGGATTAGGGCTTAATGCCGGCCATGATTTGAATCTTGAGAACCTAAGCTACTTTAACAGGCATATACCCAACCTGCTTGAGGTTTCGATTGGTCATGCCCTCATTAGCGATGCGCTATACTACGGACTCGAAAACACCATTCAGCTATACCTGCAACAGCTTCGCAGCTGATGAAACTTTTTTACCGGGAACTAGGCAAAGGTTTTCCGCTCGTCATACTACACGGGCTTTATGGTTCGTCCGACAACTGGATGGGAATAGCCAAAAGGTTAAGCGCAAACCATAGGATAATCCTTCCCGACCAACGTAACCATGGGCAAAGTCCACATTCCAGCAGCCATACATACCCGGATATGGCGAACGATTTAGCCGAGCTGGTTGACAATTTGAGAATTGACAACTTTCACCTGCTGGGGCACTCCATGGGAGGCCGAACCGCCATGCTCTACCAGTCGTTGTTTCCCAACATGGTAAAATCGCTAGTTGTTGCTGATATAGCTCCTTGGCCATACCAGCCAAACGACGAGGTTTTCAGGTTGTCGCTTGCAGAGCATTCATCTATAATTAAGGGTATGCTAAGCCTTCCGCTTACATCAATAAAGTCGCGCTACGAGGCCGAAAAAATGCTCACAGGTAGCATTCCCAGCCAAAAGTTGAGGCAGTTTCTACTAAAAAACTTAAAAAGAGACGCTTCGGGGAGCTACAGCTGGTGCCTTAACCTACCGGTTCTCGAAAGTAGTTTAAGGGAGCTGATAACGGGGGTAAATCTGGAGTGCGGTAAGAAATCCCCAACCCGAGTGCTATTCGTAAAGGGAGAAAACTCAAACTATTTACCGGAGAATAGCGAAGTTCGGCTAACCGATTACTACCCTGATTGCCGCTTGGTAACTATTAGAAATGCAACCCATTGGCTTCATGCCGAACAACCCGAGGCGTTCACAAAAAGCATATTGGAATTTCTGCAGAAAGGCTAACCATTTACCCTCTCCACGTTTTCGGGGGCAATCTGTGGTAACCCTTTATACCGCATGAAAAGCTGGGCAACAGCAAGGGTATCCTTCTCGCAGTAAGTGGCTATCCGGTTCAGATCGTTCTGAAGATAGTAACACTCGGCAACCTGACTGCCGTCAATATCATCCTTTGGTGAAGGAATTCCAAAGATATGGGTTAAAAGGTTAAGCGACGTGTAGTGCTTGTTGTCGCCAAACTTCCACAGCTCCATGGTATCAAGAAACCTAACCTCCCATGGTTTTTTGCCCGACACGTCGAGTATGTCGGGAATTCTAATGTCGTTAACAAGCATCCGACGGGCTATATAGGGAAAATCAAATTCCTTACCGTTGTGGGCGCATAGGTTAACATCCTTACGCTTTTCAAACCGGGTAAGCATTTCGGCAAAATCGGCGAGTAGGATTTTCTCATCGATACCAAAAAATGATTTAATCCTAAAGAATCGCTCCTCTGCTTTTGAGACGACCAGACCAGTTGATATGCAAATAATTTTTCCAAACTCGGCATAAATTCCGGCCCTTCCGTAAATATCGGCTGCAGTTTCATGATCCTTAACCAGCTGAGCTGCCTTTTTATCCCAGAGTTTACGGTCAGCTTCGGGCAAATCGGTATAGGCCGGATAGGCCGGTACCGTTTCGATGTCGAGGAAAAGAATATTTTCCGGAGAAACATCTTTAAGCATGGCTACACAAGATTATGATTCCTAAGAGTCTTCTCGATAATGGAAGCAAGAATGCTAATAGCAACTGCATTATTCCCTCCCTGTGGCACAATGATATCGGCATACCGCTTGGTGGGCTCAATAAACTGAAGATGCATGGGTTTAACTGTTTTCTCGTACCGATCGAGCACCTTGTTTACCGAGCGCCCACGCTCCACAATATCCCGTGCAATAACACGCGAAAGGCGATCGTCGGCATCGGCATCAACAAAAACCTTAATATCCAGCAGGTTGCGAAGTTCGGGGCAGGTAAAAATCAATATACCCTCAATGATTACCACGTGGCGTGGTTTAATGGTGATGGTTTCCTTGGCTCTGGTGCAGGTTAGGTAGGAGTAAATGGGCTGCTCAACTGCCTTGCCCTCCTTTAGCAATTTTACATGTTCTACCAGCAGTTCAAACTCAATGGAATCGGGATGATCAAAATTTATCTCCTGCCTTTGCTCCAAGGGCAAATGTGAGCTATCACGATAGTATGCGTCCTGGGGCAGAACAACCACTTCGCCCTTAGGCAACAGGTCTATAATACGGTTGACAACGGTTGTTTTTCCAGATCCTGTCCCGCCGGCTATTCCAACAATAAGCATACGATGGCTGTTAATAAATAATAGACAAAGGTAAACTAACGAAGTTAAAAATTTTCAATTAATTTGTAATCGAATAGGAAAACTTTCATCATGGAGAACAAGGGTTTGTATCCACTCAGGTTTAAACCGATATTCAAGCCTAGAATATGGGGCGGTAACAAGCTTCGGCAAAGGCTAAACAAAAACATTCCCAAGAATATTTCAAATTGTGGCGAGAGTTGGGAAGTATCGGCAGTTGGCGATAATATTTCGGTAATAGCCAACGGCTTCCTGGAGGGGAACAACCTGGAGGAGCTGGTTGAAATATACATGGGGGATCTGGTAGGCAATTCGGTTTATGAAAAGTTTGGGATAGAGCTTCCGCTCCTGGTAAAGTTCATTGACGCCTCCGACAACCTATCCATCCAGGTACACCCAAACGACGAGCTGGCAAGAGAACGGCACCATGCCTACGGGAAAACCGAGATGTGGTATGTGATAGATGCCGATCCTGGCGCTAAAATCATTACCGGATTTAACCGGGATGTTACACGAGAGGAGTACCTGGAGAGCCTATCGACTGGGAAACTTACCGACCTCCTCAACGTGGAAACAGCCCTTGCAGGGGATGTTTACTACATTCCTGCAGGTAGAGTTCACGCTATTGGGCGGGGTGTTTTGCTACTCGAAATACAGCAAACATCCGATATTACCTATCGAATTTATGATTGGGACAGGCTAGACGAGACTGGGAAACCTCGTGAACTTCACACCAGCCTGGCTTTGGATGCCATTGATTTTAGCAAGGTTTCAAACCCCAAAAGAAATATTACTGAAAGCCTTAACACTCCCATAGAGCTTGCCAGCTGCCCCTACTTTACCGTAAACAAGCTAACCCTTACCCAACCCCTTAAAAGGGATTACTTCATGATAGACTCCTTTGTGCTGTACATCTGCCTCGCAGGCGATGTCCTGGTAAACTATCCCAATGGAAAAGAAAAAATAGCAACAGGCGAAACCATGCTTATTCCTGCAGAAATAAAAAATATCAGCCTACAACCTGTTTCTACATGTACAATTATCGAAGTATTCGTTGGATAAATTTTTCGTTGGATAAAATGAGCGTTTTATCCAATAATTTATAGTATTCATAAATTATTTACCTATATTTACCTACCAAGAGATGAATTGAAATGAAGAAATTTCATATCTTCAACCTTCATTTTCCTGAATGGATAACATCATTTATTTCATAAAATCTACCCTGGCAAGCGAAATTGCCTCTAGTGGTTTTCCCCTTATATATAAGGGTGAGATGAACCACCAGATTATGCGTTCGTTTGCCTTTATGGCCAACCGTAAAATCTCCGATATGGATGTCCCCACGTCAATACGTAAGCGGGTTTTCCACATCATGATAGAATGTCTTCAAAACATCACCAAGCACTCCGACGACTATGACGAAAAGGAAAGGCAAATAGGAAACGGGTTGTTTGTGGTAGGAAGGGAAAAGGATTCTTTTTTCATTGTAACGGGGAACCTAATTCGGAACGACAAAATGGCACCCCTGGAGGAACGCCTTATCAGCCTAAACAACGCTTCCCCCACCGAGCTTAAAAGTTTATTTCTTCAACAAATGATTGGCGGTGAGCTTACCGAAAAAGGGGGCGCTGGATTAGGTCTAATTGACATTGCCCGCAAATCAAAGCGAAAGCTATACTACCACTTTGTCCCATATGAGAATAACCGCCACTTCTTTATCCTGGCCGTAACCATCCCCATTGAAATTGATGAGGACGACAACGACGAAAACCTATAAACCAACCCTTTGCAGTAGCTTATCATAACCGTAATCCGGTAGGCCGATTACGACATCAAAATTCTTGCTCAACCTGCACGGGATAACCATCGGTATAAAACTTCGGTATGAAAATTGATAAATTTTTGAATATCTTTGTGGAAAATTACTTACTTACCTTAACTGACTTCTTTTTAAGCTGGTATCCTTTCCCAAAATTTTAGTCCTTTTGACTCAATAATGTTCATAATGAAAAGATATTTAGCAACCCTCTGTCTGGCAACAACCTGCACTATCGTACTCGCCCAGTCACGGAGTGAGCTCATGAGTCGTGAGAAAATTCAGAAAAACAAAATTGCCTCCGTTTCACAGTGGACTCATAAATTTAACAAGGACAAGGTTGACCCCAAAGGCTACGTAACCGTAGTAACCAACTACGACAAGAATGGGAATGAAGTTGAAATAATCAACTACAAGCAAAACGGTTCCGTTTCGTCGCGCCACACCTACAAGTACGACAACCAAAACCGTAAAATAGAATACCTCCAATACCAAGACTACCGTCAAAAGGGAATTGAGCTGGCATTCAGACAGGTATTTACCTACGATAAGAATGGGAATAAAGCCTCAGAACTTGGTTTTGATGGAAGAACCACTTACCGTATTGCCTACAGCTATTTTCCCAACGGCAAGCAAAAAGAAATTATACGCTACAACGCTGCCAACCAGGTAGAAGAAAAATGGATATACGAGCATAACGGTAACAACACCAAAATTTCAATATTTAAACCCGTTGGCACCCTCAGCAAAATAACCGAAAGAAAGTACGACTCCGCCGGAAATCTACTCGACGAGAAAAACACCTCGGGCGATGGGAAGGAACTCGCCCGTACCGTATTTACCTACAACGCCAACAACCTTCCCATTTCCAAGTCGGAGTACTACGCCGGCGAGCTTAGGGCAAGCTACAGCTATGTTTACGATGGACAAAATCAGCTCATTGAAACCTACCTGATCAAACCAAACAATACCAGGCTACTCTACAGCTCATATAAGTATGATGGGCAAGGAAATATTGTGGAGGAAAAATGGTATGAGGATAACGCTACCGATTACTCACACCGTAACTACAAGCTGGATAGCAAGGGAATAGTTGACGAAGTTGACACCTACTACTCCGACTATAACTTTAGGGTTGTGTACCGGTACGAGTACAAATTCTTCTAAGCCGTCAATACGCTGTTTTTTAGCAGATTGTCACATTCCATCTCTTCGCCAAAACAAGTTCCAGCACGGGAAAAACATGGCACCCGTGGCAAGCGTAATATGCAACCATCGCTCCTCAATACTTCCAACCTTCCGGATGGTTGCCTTAATGCACTCATTCATTTTGAACTATGTTACGGTGGCATGAATCCATTATAATAAATATATTTAGCGCTCATCGCCATTTTTAAATAAAATATTTGAATAAAACAATATATTTGAAAGTAAATTCAAAGTGGGACTTGCAGTAGGGAGAAGCATGGCAAAAAAAAGGGATTTACTTCGTACAAGTTTTATACTGCTTCTGGTTCTGATATCTCAGGTTAATGCCATTTGGGCACAGACCACCGGAAGGTTTCCGGTGATGAACTTTCACCATAGGGAGTATAATGGGCATGCTCAAAGCTGGGCAATAACGCAGGATAACCGGGGGCTAATCTACATTGCCAACAACGTTGGGGTTATAGAGTATGATGGGAGCGAGTGGCGACATATTTCAATTAATGGAGCACTAGCACGCTGCCTTGATACTGACAAAAACGGAAGAATTTGGGTTGGTGGTCAGGATGAATTTGGATACCTTGCAGCCGATTCGACCAATACCCTAAGCTTCCATTCCCTTTCCCAGCATATACCCGAAACGGCCAAGCCCCTTGGAATGATTCGTCAGCTCTACGCCAGCGATTCATCAATTTACTTTTCATCTTTTACTACTCTATTCAGGTTAAACAAGGATTTAACCGTTTCGGAATGGTCGCCAAAAACACAGTTTCACCGCTCCTACCTTACCGATGGTGTGTTGTTTATCCACCAGCGCGACTATGGGCTTTGCTACCTGAGCAATGACTCCCTGCGCCTAGTTCCGGGAGGAGATTACTTTGCCCCGCAGCTTATATACGCAATACTCCCATTCAACCAAAAATACTTTCTGATTTGCACTCAAAACGATGGCTTTTACCTGCTCAGCAGGCAAGCTCTAGACCCAAATTTCACCGGATATACAAAGCCTGCTATTGTTAAATTTTCCACTTCTGACGATAATTTTTTCGCATCCTCCAAGGTGTATGCAGGGCTTAAACTAGATGATAATACCTTTGCCATTTCAACCTACAGCGGTGGAGTGGTATTTATTGATACTACAGGCAACATAACCAGACGCATTGACACTTCGGTTGGCCTACAGGATAATACTGCATGGTATCTATACATGGATAACCAAAAAAATCTTTGGATTGCACTAAACAACGGGATATCCTACACACCCATTTTCTCCCAGCTTACCAGCTGGACTGAAAACGATGGAATTAAGGGCGTTCTACAATCGGTTGTCCGTTTTAAAAACCACATCTACTTCACCACCAACGTTGGTATTTTCTGGTTTAGCAACGGCAGGATAGAGCAGGTTACGGGTTTATCCGATTTATCATGGAAGCTGCGAACCATACACACAATGAATGGCGATGAGGCCTTGCTTGCCACCACCTCAAGTGGAATTTTTCAGGTAGAAGGAGGAAAGGCGACACTAATTGAAAATGGGAAGTACCATTCCTACTGCCTTCTCCAATCGAAGCTGTACCCGAAAATAACCTACGTTGGGTTACGCGAAGGTGTCGGTGTAATAGCAGAAAACAACGGACGGTTCAAATTTTTGGGGGAGCTGACCGGAACTAAGGGGGAGGTTTACTCCCTGGCAGAAGATTTAAACGGAGACCTATGGTACTCTGAACGGTACAAGGGTATCAACTACGTTGATATGGTTAACCCCTACCAGCTGGTCTCGGAAAAACCTATTCTTTACACCCTCCCATTCAATCCAAGGTACGACGATATTGCTGTGGTTATGATTGATGGAGAAGTAAAAGCTTCTGCCGAGTGTGGACTTTCAAAATTCAGCCACCAGAGTAACATGTTTGAACCCGACTCCTCCCTAGGGTTGGAATTTGCCAATGGAACAACCGGGTTACGAATACTTAACCAGGACCAAAACGGTAACATTTGGTTTGAGGCATACAATTTTTCTGCAAACCGATGGCTTGAGCGCGCTGTTAAATATCCAAAGAATATTTACCGCAGGGAACCTGCCCAATTCAGAACGATCCCCGAAACTATTTTCTACGATATTTTTCCCGAAGATAATAATAAGGTTGTTTGGATAGCTTGTACCGATGGGCTTTTCCGTTTCGATGAGGACGCCGGAAATTTAAAAAATCCGATATTTAGGGTTCTCATTAGGCAGGTTTCGGCCGGTCCTGACCACATACTATTTAACGGGGTTTACTACGATGGGAATGAGGGGATAACATTTCCTACAAGCCTCCCCTACAACGAAGTAAAATCCACAACACTTCCTTACAGAAACAACTCCTTAACATTCACCTACTCTGCTCCGTTCTTCGGTCAGCAGCAAAAACTCTTATACTCCTACATGCTGGTAGGATTTGATAAAACATGGAGTGATTGGCAACCCAACCAGAGAAAGGAGTACACCAATCTGCCCTTTGGCACATACCAGTTCAACGTTAAGGCAAAAAACCTCTTTAACATTGAAAGTCCTGCCGAAACATTCCAATTCACCATTCAAAAACCTCTCTACCTCCAGTGGTGGGCAATTACTGGCTATGTAGTTGCACTTTTGCTAATTATCTGGCTATCCATCAGAATTAATACCCAGCTGCTTAGAAACTCAAACATTAAACTCCAGCAGCTGGTTGACGAAAGAACCTTAGAGCTCTCGAAATCCGAACAGGCCCTTATTGAAAAGAACGTCGAGCTACAACGGCAAAAGGAGGAAATCCTTACCCAGCGGGATGAGCTGGAGGAACACAACCGCCACATCAACGATAGCATTATATATGCCCAGACCATTCAGCAGGCCATTCTTCCCGATTTATCCCAATCGCTGGGAAATATTTTTGAGCATTTCCTAATTTATAAGCCTAAGGAGCTGGTCTCGGGCGATTTTTACTGGATATCCCATGCTGGCCCTAAAAGCAACCCAAACGAAAAAATTTTTATTGCTGTGGTGGACTGCACCGGGCATGGGGTTCCGGGAGCATTCATGTCGTTAATTGGCAGCAGGCTGCTGAGCGAAATTGTAAACGAGAAAAAAATCTACAACCCTGCAGATATCCTCACCGAGCTAAGCGCTTCCATCAAGGTGGCACTCCACCAAAATGTCAGCGAGAGCTTCGACGGCATGGATATAGCCCTTTGCTTAATTGAAAGCAAGCCAAACGATATGTTTTCCGTTACTTTTGCTGGCGCTAACAGGCCAATTTTCTGCTATAGCAAGGCTGAAAACAGAATACAAACCCTTAAGGGTAATAGAAAGTCCATAGGCGGCCTGCTCCCTGATGTGGATCTGGAATTTACAAACTGGAGAGTTCCCATGCACAAAGGAGACATGATTATCATGTACACCGACGGGCTAACCGATCAGAATAACTCCTCAAAACGCAAGTTTACCACCGCACGGTTTCAAACCTACCTTCTCGCCAATATTGAGAAACCCATGGAAGAAATTTCATCCGTCTTGCTACAGGAGTTTAATGAATTTACAGGTAGCGAACCCCAGCGCGACGATATAACCATTCTGGGTATTCGACTTTAAATCGGTGTATAACCTTGTGAGAAAGCTAATTCTACCTAGTAAACTATACCAAAATAGCTAAGCAATGCAAACTAAAAAGATTCTAATGGCTTTAGCGTTGCCAGCGCTCGTACTGGCCTCATGCAAAACCCAGCAACCAAATAATGAAGCTATAGTTGGGCCTGTTAAACCTGTAGTAACCGATAGCACCCTTACTCCAGAGATTCTTTGGTCGTTTGGCCGAATAGGCGAATTTGCCGTGTCGCCCGATGGACAGAAAGTTGCATACACAACCGCCTGGTACTCTATTGATCAAAATAGGGGTAACTCGGAGATCTACATCATGAACACCGACGGCACCGGAAAGCGCCAGCTTACCCATACAAACGGTTCTGAGTTTAACCTGCAATGGGTGGATAGCCTTAACCTGGCCTACCTCGCAACCGAAAGTGGTAAATCGCAAATCTGGCAGATGAATGTTGAAAACCAGAAAACCTCCATGGTTGAAGGATTTGAAAACGACATAAGCGGATTCAGCATCTCCCCTACTGGTTCAAAAATTCTCCTTACAAGTGATGTAAAGGTGGGAGCTTCAATTGCCGATATTTACCCCGACCTGCCCAAATCAAGCGGGCAAATCTACACCACGCTAATGTATCGCCACTGGGACACCTGGGAGGACAGCCTGTTTAACCATGTCATGGTGGCCAACTTCGATGGAAAATCCTTATCAAAAATCATCGACATTATGGCGAATGAGCCCTATGATACCCCTCTAAAACCATTTGATGGTATGGAGGATATTGCCTGGAGCCCCGATGGTAATCAAATTGCCTACACATGTAAAAAACTTACAGGAAAAGAGGCCGCATTCAGCACTAACTCCGACATCTACCTCTACGATCTAAGAAATGGAAAGACCCAAAACTTAACCGAAGGATTGCCGGGTTACGATAAGCAACCCGTATTTTCGCCCGATGGGGAAAAAATCGCATGGTTGTCCATGGAACGAGCCGGTTTTGAGGCCGATAAGGATCGACTTCTTGTAATGGACCTTCAAACAAAAAAAACTTCCTACCTAACCCGTGATTTTGACTACTCTGTTTCAAACGTAATCTGGAATGTCAGCTCAGATATGGTTTACTTTATAGCGGGAGTTGAGGCAACCTATCAGATTTACAGGTTAGCCTTGCAGGACGCTAAACCTGTAGCAATTACCCATGGGTGGCACGACTATCATGCTTTTGCCCTTGCCGGTGATAGGTTGATAGGGAGCAAGGCTTCCATCGTAAAACCTGTCGAAATATACTCCATTAACCCTCAAAATGGAGAAGAGGTGGAACTCTCCTTTACCAACCAGGAGCTGCTTTCCCAGCTAAAAATGCCCACCGTTAGGCAAAGATGGATAAAGTCAACCGATGGAAAGCTGGTGCACACTTGGATAATTCTTCCTCCCGATTTCGACAGCACAAAAAGTTATCCAGCACTCCTCTACTGCGAAGGCGGACCACAAAGCGCAGTAAGCCAATTCTGGAGCTACCGCTGGAACTTTTCCATAATGGCCTCGGGTGGATACGTGGTTGTGGCACCAAGCCGAAGGGGCACGCTTACCTTTGGACAGAAATGGACCGATGAAATCAGCAAGAATCACGGTGGTCAGGATATGAAAGACCTTTTATCGGCAATTGACGAGGTAAAGAAAGAGCCTTGGGTTGACGAAAACCGCCTGGGTGCAGTAGGGGCCAGCTATGGTGGATACTCTGTTTTCTGGCTGGCAGGCAACCACAACAAGCGCTTCAAAGCGTTTATTGCCCACTGCGGTGTTTTTCATTCCGAAATGGAGTACCTCACCACCGAGGAGATGTTCTTTGACACATGGGAAATGGGCGGAGCACCATGGGAAAAGAACAATCCCGTAGCCATGAAGAGCTACGCACAAAGCCCCCATAACTTTGTAACAAGCTGGGATACGCCAATTTTAATCATCAGCGGCGGTAACGACTTCAGAATTCCCTACACACAAGGAATGGCTGCATTCAACGCTGCGCAAATACTTGGCGTTCCAAGCAAGTTCATATTTTTCCCCGATGAGAACCACTGGGTGCTAAAACCTCAAAATGGAATACTCTGGCAGAGGGAATTTAGAAGCTGGCTTGACAGGTGGCTTAAGTAGGGAAGTTACGTTGAAGTCAAACTCGATCCTTTAAGGCTCAAGAATGCTGAACTCCTTTCATCGGTTGATGAAAGGAGTTCAGCATTAAAGGACTGTCCAGGGAATTTAGCTATAACATGGAGTGTTGAATGTTGTGCTACTGCTCTGTAAGGACAACCTTTTGCCTCAGGGTTGGATGGGGGTTGACCTCATCTGACTCAATCATTCCGTCAAGAATTCTCACAATCCGGCGGGCATGACGGGCAATGTCCTCCTCATGTGTAACAATAATTATGGTATTACCCTGCGAGTAGATATCCTCAAAGAGGTTCATGATGTCTATGGAGGTTTTGGAGTCGAGGTTGCCGGTAGGTTCATCGGCCAGAATGATGGACGGGTTGTTAACAAGCGCCCGGGCAACTGCCACCCGCTGACGCTGCCCACCAGATAACTCGTTGGGCTTATGCTCCATTCTATCCCCCAACCCAACGTTGTAAAGCACCTGCTTAGCCTTCTCAACACGTTCGTGCTTTGGCACTCCAGCGTAAATAAGGGGTAGAATAACATTATCGAGAGAGGTGTAGCGGGGCAACAGGTTGAAGGTCTGAAAAACAAAACCGATCTCCTTGTTGCGAATATCGGCAAGCTCGTCGTCGCTAAGGCGGCTTACGTCGGTTCCATTTAGTATGTAGGTCCCATCGGTTGGGGTATCAAGACACCCGAGGATGTTCATCAGGGTTGATTTTCCAGACCCCGAAGGCCCCATAATGGCCACATACTCGTTTTGGTCAATTGTTAAATTTATGCCCTTTAGCGCCTTCACCGTAACACTACCAACCTGGTAGAATTTTTTTATTTCATTCAGCGTGATTAAGTTGGTGCTGCTCATTGAATTTTGTTCCGTTATGTTGTTCTACAAATGTATAATAAATATTTAGGGTGCAAAGTTTAAAATTTAGTATGGGCCGTAACGTAGCAGGAAATGTTGCTTTGCAATTCCAGTCCTAAAGAACAGTATTCCGCATCGGAAAAGGTCGATAGAAATGGTAACCTTTGGGTTGCTGCATATCTGCTTCCATGCAGCTTCCATGCCAGGGCTCCATCGAATATCATCAATCACAAAAACAGAAGTGTCAGCTACCCTTGGTAACATCCGGTTGAAATTTTGGAGGAGCGCTCTGCCATTGTGATCGCCATCAATAAAGGCAAAATCAATAGTGCTAATTCGTTTTATGAGCTCGGGTAGCTGAACATCAAAGTTGCCGGCAATGGGTTCGATGTTGGTAAAACCCATCTGCTTGAATCTATTCCGGGCTATTGCAAGGATAGACTCCTCCCCCTCTATGGTGTAAACCTTAGAATTGGGGTTAGCTGCAGCCATGTACATCGTGCTAATGCCCACAGATGTTCCCAGCTCCACTATGATTTCGGGGTTAAACCTACTGCATAACCTGAAAAGCAACCGTCCCAAATGGGGTGGAACCGAAACGTTCCTGGCAATTCTGGCAAGCTTAACCTTATCGCCAGGGAATCCATTTTCGGGATTATCGCCAAGCCTCTGGCGTACAATGCTTAACCCACATCTCCTTAAATCCTTTCGGTACTGCTCTATTCTCTCAAAGACCTTGTTGTTTTTAGAATCGGCATTAAGTGTTTCGGTATAGAGGCTGTAAACATAAGGAGAGTGTATCCCATAGCCCCCCCGCCGTTTGCAGTTAACTCTAAATCGTAAGTAATTCAGAAGCTGCCCGATAAAACCCGTTCTCATGGTTACCCCCTACTTAATCTGCTAAGGTAGTCCATGATGCACGTTTTAATATGATTTGAACTGTTAAAAAAGGTTTAAAACGGATTGCCTGCCATGTTAGAAAAGTGTACCGCTTAATTGCAGGTTGGTTTTGCCAGGTATAGGCTGGTAGGAAGCACACAGCGCCATTAGGAATAATGGTAAGGGCAACAGAAGTTAAATGACACTCAATGCCAAGCTTTTACCTTAAACCAAATTGGGTTCGAGGGAATGCAGCTTGTCCCACCCTACTTGACTATTCCGGCAAATCCCATGAATGCAAGCGAAAGAATTCCTGCTGTAAGCAGCGCAATGGGAATTCCCTTCATACCCTTAGGGATATTGGCAAGCTCCATCTGCTCGCGAATGCCGGCCATAATTACCAGGGCAAAACCAAAACCGACAGCGGTTGCAGCCGTAAAAACAACTCCTTCGAGCAGGTTATAGTTATGCTTTATGACCAGTATTGCTGTTCCCAGCACTGCGCAGTTGGTTGAAATGAGCGGTAGGAAAATTCCCAGCGCCTGGTATAGGGAAGGACTAATCTTTTTTAGAATTATTTCCACCATTTGAACCAGGGCGGCAATAACCAGAATGAAAACAATGGTTTGCATATACCCTATGTTCAAGGGGTTTAACACGTATTGCTGAAGGAGATAGGTTACAATGGTTGACAGCACCATGACAAACACCACGGCTCCCCCCATTCCAACTGACGTGTTGATTTTTGATGAAACCCCCAGGAATGGGCAAATTCCTAAAAATTGCGACAGTACAACGTTATTGACAAATATTGCAGCAATAATAATTATCAGGTATTCCATAACAGCCTCCTACTTTTTAACAAACTTGTTGAATAGGGCAATCAGGTATGCCAGGGCAATAAATGCACCCGGCGAAAGGATGAAAACCAGAATGGCATCACCCGGAATAAACTTGTAGTTGAACAGCGATCCGTTTCCCAGCATTTCCCTAATTGAGCCCAACAGCGTAAGGGCCATGGTGAATCCAATTCCCATTCCCAACCCATCCATCGCTGAATCGAGCACGCTATTCTTTCGGGCAAATGCCTCAGCACGACCCAGAACAATGCAGTTAACCACAATTAGAGGTATAAAAATTCCCAGGGTTTCATAGAGCGACTGCGTGTAGGCTTGCATAAGCAGGTCAACTATAGTAACAAATGTGGCAATTACCACAATGTAGGAGGGAATTCTAACCTTGTCGGGGATAAAACGTGCAATCATGGAGATTACAACATTTGATCCCAACAGCACAAAGGTGGTGGCCAGCCCCATGCCTAGCCCGTTAATAGCAGAAGTGGTGGTGGCCAGGGTGGGACACATCCCCAGCACTATTACAAAGGTTGGGTTTTCCCTGATAATACCCCTCGTAAGGTTGCTCCATGCGCTCATTTTCTACCCCCTTCCTTAAAAGCTTTGTAGGCGCGGTTAACTGCATCGCAAAAGGCTCTGGACGAGATGGTTGAAGCAGTTATGGCATCAACGTCGCCCCCATCCTTCTTCACCATAACCTTGAAAGTTTCCGGATTTTTACCCTCGAATTGAACGGAAAAATCGGACTTTCCTGGGTCTATCTTATCACCCAAACCGGGAGTTTCCTTGTGAGAAATTACAGTAATCTTGTTGATGGTTCCATCGGGTAAAAAGCCGACCATCAGCTCAATTCTTCCACCAAAGCCATTGTTGCTGAATGTTTTAACCGCTACGCCCACAAGCTGGCCATTCTTGGAGGCGGGATAGAAAAACAAATCATCACCATCGGCCTTTACAGTGTATGCTTCGTTGGATGGTTGGTTGTCAAATTCGGGAACAACCGCCTTAATAGCGTTGTTCACCTTAGCCACCTGAGCGGCTGCAATAGGATCCTTGGTTGATTTATAAACCAGCCCCAATCCGGCAGATGCAACAAGGGTAATCGCCAGCAGGGAAATGGTCATATTCTTAAATGATGATTCTACACCGGACATATTTTGATGTTTAAGTTTTACATGCTATTTACCGCTTATTGCTGCTGCACCAAAACGTTTTGGCTTTACGAATCGGTTGATAAGGGGTACGAAAGCGTTCATAATCAGAATGGCAAACGAAACTCCCTCAGGGTACGAGCCCCAAACCCTTATTATCACAGTAAGCGCGCCAATACCTATTCCGTATATCCACATGCCTTTGGGATGCATGGGTGAGGTAACATAGTCGGTGGCCATGAATATAGCCCCCAGCATCACACCACCGGTAAGGAGGTGGAAAACCGGGTCGGCATAGATACCGGGGTTGATAAGCCATAAAATTCCTGTGAATACGAAAATGGTAGTAAAAATTGATACCGGAATATGCCAGGTAATTACGCGGGTAATGAGAAGCCATGCAAACCCAATAAGCAAGGCGAAAGCAGCAATCTCCCCCAACGAGCCACCCATCAAGCCCATGAAAAGCTGCATGTGGGAAGGAATGCTGTCGGCCATTTGCGAAATGGTTTGGCCATTCTTAACCCCCTCCTTAATAATAGCCAAAGGGGTTGGACCGGTAATAGCATCAATATACTGTAAACGAGAGGTAACCGGTAGCGGCCAGCTGGTCATTTGCACCGGAAAGGATATCAGCAGGAAAATTCGTGCGGCAATGGCCGGGTTGAAAATATTATTGCCCAGCCCTCCGAAGCTCATCTTGGCAACGCCAATTGCAAAGAGGCTTCCCAGCACTATAATGTACCACGGCAGATTGCTCGGAACGTTAAATGCCAGCAGCAAACCCGTTACAACCGCAGAGCAATCGGATATTGTCGGCTTAACCTTGAAAATAAACTTCTGAATCAGGTACTCGAATAGCACGCACGAAAGAACCGATATTAGAGTAACAATTATGGCTCCCACGCCAAAGTAGTAAATGGAAACGGCAAACGCCGGCATCAGCGCTAAAACCACATTCAGCATCAGCTGGCTGGTCGATTTGCCGCTATGCACATGGGGCGATGGTGAAACTACAAAACGATTATCCATTCGTTTAAAAGGTTACTGTCAGTATATACTTTAAATGTTAATTTTTCCGCTCCCTAACAATTTTGCCTACCTCAACCTTGCCTAGCCTGATAAAGTCGAGCAAAAACAAGTTAGCCGGACACTCAAAGCTGCAAGAACCGCACTCCATGCAATCGAGCACACGCTCTACCTCCATTTGGCTATACTGCATTCGCTGCCCCAGCCGGTAAAGCAAGTAGGGCTCCAACCCCATAGGGCAAACAGAAACGCACTTGGCACACCTAATGCAAACACCTTCGGGTTTACGTTTTGATTCGGCAGCAGGAATTACCAATATTCCCGAAGTTCCTTTCGTAACGGGCACATCAATGGAGCTAACTGCCTTTCCCATCATGGGGCCACCGCTCACCACCTTACCTGTATCATCTGGTAGGCCACCTGCAGCGGCGATCAGTGCCGAAACTGGCGTTCCAATTCTTACCAAAAAGTTTGATGGATGGGCAAGATTTTTACCCGTAACGGTAACAATGCGCTCAACCAGCGGCTTATTTTTCTGCACCGCCTCGTAAACTGCAAGGGCTGTGCCCACGTTATGAACAACTGCACCTATATCAATTGGCAATCCACCCGAAGGAACCTCACGGCCGGTAAGCGCCTTAATAAGCTGTTTTTCGCCACCCTGAGGGTACTTCACCTTTAGAGGTTGAACCTCTATTCCGCTGTATGACTTGGCCAGTGATTGGAGATGGGATACAGCATCGGGCTTATTCGCCTCAATACCAACCATAGCCTTAGGCACATTCAGAGCTTTCATCAAAATCTGAATGCCAATCATAAGCTCGTGGCCTTTCTCGAGCATCAGCCTATGATCAGAGGTAAGAAAGGGTTCACACTCAACACCATTAATCACCAGCATTTCAGCCTTCTTGCCTGCGGGAACGGAAAGCTTTACATGGGTTGGAAATGTTGCACCGCCAAGGCCCACAATACCGGCCTCCGCTATTTTTTTTATAATATCCTGAGCCGAAAGGGTTATTTCCTTCTTTAAGTTGGGAGAACGGTCAACTGAAGGCTCCCAATCATCTCCCTCAACGTTGATGGTTATGGCAGGCCGTTTATAGCCTGAACTATCCATCACGGGTTCAAGGGACTCTACTATTCCTGAAACAGTTGAATGGATATTGGCCGACACAAAGCCAGCGCTTTTGGCTATGAGTTGTCCGGTTTTTACCCTATCGCCTTTGGCTACCATCGCCTCTGCCGGGGCACCTATATGCTGCGACAGAGGAATGATGACTTTAGCCGGAAGAGGCAAAACCTCAACCGGTTGAGCTGCTGAAATCTTATTTTCAGGTGGATGAACTCCCCCCTTTTTAAATGTTTTCAACACGTTTAGCAATTTTTTTTAAAATTAAGTTTGATATGGCTTATGCTAGCTGGTTACTGCGTTCTGGGCTTGTTCCTCAACCTTCGGCTTGCGTGGAGGGAAGTTTACCTCCAAAATGGAATCGGTTGGGCATTCTTCCACGCACTTCCTGCAAAGCTTGCACTTGTTGGCATCAATGTAGGCCAGGTTATTCTCCAGGGTGATGGCCTCGTAAGGGCAAACCTTCACGCACTTGAAACACCCAATGCATGCAACGCTGCAGTACTTACGTGCAACACCACCCTTGTCGGTATTCATGCACGACACGAAAATTCGCTTGCCCTTTGGCCCCTTTTTCCGCAGCTCTATAAGTAATTTTGGACATGCCTTTACGCATGCCCCACAAGCAGTGCACTTCTCCTCGTCTATAACCGGAAGAAGGGAAACGGGGTCAATATAGATGGCATCAAACTTGCAAACCGCAACACAGTCGCCAAGACCTAAGCATCCGAATTGGCAACCCGTATCGCCGCTGTAAAGTGTGGATGCAAATTTGCAAGAAGATATTCCGTTATACTCTACAACTCGCGTCCTGTTTTGGGGGCTTCCCGAACAACGCACTACGGCAATTTGCGGATCCTTGTCCTCAACTGCTTTACCAAGTATGGCAGCCACCTTTCTCATGGTTTCGTTACCGCCAACAGGGCAAGAAATCGCGCTGATATCGTCTGCCTTAACAAGCGCATCGGCCAACCCCCTGCACCCGGGATAACCACATCCGCCGCAGTTGGCACCTGGCAGCAGGGCTTCAACCTCATCAATCCTGGGATCTTCTTCTACCTTAAACTTTTGCGCAACAACATAAAGGATTACGGCTAAAACAACCCCCAAAATCGTGAGCATTAAAATAGACGTAGTAAGAACTGAACTCATACGATGTTTTTATTATGAAATTTTTTCAATTCCAAATTCAAACTTCCTTGCAATCTTCTTTCTAAAAATATAAAGCCCAAGGTAGTAGGGAGCCAAGACTGCCAGCGAAAGTAAACCGGCGTCCTTTTCGGACATACCGGCTGCGCTCAGCGTGAAAAGGGTTGTGAGAACAACAAGCAATGGAAGAACATAACCCAAAAAAAGGGCACGAAATCCTAAGGATTCCTTAAGTAGAACCTTAACAGGTTCGCCTACAATAAAATTATGGTTGGGTATAGTAACTACAATAAACTTTTCCTTGCTTTCCGAAGCCAGACATGCGCCCCGGGCATGGCACGACTCGCATGCAGACTGGCTGGTTATAACAACCCGGATGTCGTTATTTGTTATGGCATCAACACGTCCCAGATGCTCAACTACATTATTTCCTGAAGGCATTTCTAAATAAATAATAACAGCTACAAAAATAAACTTCTTTATATACCATTATCCATTTTTGTTTTACAGCGCTACAATTTAAAACGATTCTAAATAGCACCCGCCTAAAAAGTTTTCTAAATCCTAAAAAAATGAAAATATCACCCTGAAAACATGGTTGAAGCTGGTAAAAACTAGTTAAAAATAAGCCTTATCTGCTTCAGACCAAAAAATCATTCAATAATTTAAAAATTCATCAGCATGTTAAAAAAATGTCGTGTACATTTGAATAGAATATTACTTCCATGGCCACCTACATCATTTCCGATATTCACGGTTGCATACAAACCCTTAGGATGCTTATTGAAGGAAAGCTAAAGGTATCGCTACAGGACAGGCTTTTCTTCCTGGGCGATTACATTGATAGGGGCCCCGATAGCTCGGCAGTAGTGGAGTACATCATTGGGTTAATGAGATCGGGCTACACCATCAGCTGCCTTATTGGAAACCACGAGCAGATGATGCTTGACTCGGTAAAGGGAGAGTCGGAGCTATGCCTTTGGCAGGCCAACTCGGGTCAAGCCACCATTAAAAGCTACGTTAAAATGTTTGGTTTTGATGATGATGGTCATTTGGGCTTTCTTCCTAAAGCACATTTGGACTTTTTCACCTCGCTAAAGCAATACTTCATCGTTGACGATAAGTACATTCTTGTACATGGCGGGCTGAACATTACCGCAGCCAATCCCCTGGAGGATACAGAAGCCATGCTCTGGAGCAGGCTTGACGATGCCCCAAACGATTTTATGCAGGATTACAGGATAATACATGGGCATACCCCCGAAGCGCTAGATGTGATAGCCGACAAACTCAAGCAGCCCAACAGGCGAATTTTTGGGTTGGATGCCGGTTGTGTGTACAGGGGGATGCTTTTCCCCGGTACCGGCTACCTGGTTGCCCTTGACCTTGACAAGTGGGAGCTTAACTTCGTAGAGTGCCTGGATAAATGGTGAAATACTCAATCAACAGCTGCATTCACCACGAACTAATCCATCTCAAAAAATGTAGTAAAATAGCTCACCCCACTTACTCCATTCACTAATAAAAGATTAGGTGGAATATACTTCCACCTATTCTCCAAACCAAACCTAAAACAAACTCTAATTTAAAGAAAAAAACGCTGTCCTTACATCACGCGAATTACCACCAATATATACAGTGAATTGTCCCTTTTCAAATCCGTAGGACATATCATCCCGGTAGAACATTAAGTCGTTTACGGTAAGCTTGAATACCATTTTTTTACTCTCACCGGGTTTAAGGTCAACAAATTGAAATTGCTTAAGAAGCTTTACGGGTGGGGCAACCGAGGCTACATTATCATGAATGTAGAGCTGCACCATCTCTCGACCATAGTACTTCCCGGTATTCGTAACACTTACGGATATGTCAAGAGTATCGGTCTCGGTAATTTCACTGGAGCTTAACTCAACCTCCCCGTAATCGAAGGTTGTGTAGCTTAATCCGTAGCCAAAAGGGTAGAGCGGATCGTTGCTTTCGTCGAGGTACTTTGAGGTGTACTTATTGTTTGCATCGAAAGGGCGACCGGTGCTTCGCATGGAGTAGTAAATGGGGATTTGTCCAACCGAACGCGGGAAGGTAATGGGAAGCTTACCAGAAGGGTTGTAGTCGCCAAATATGACATCGGCGATGGCGTTACCGGCCTGAGTTCCAAGAAACCATGTTTCCAGAATTGAGGGTATGTGCTGGTCTATCCAGCCGATTGTGAGGGGTCTTCCGTTCATCAGCACAGCCACAATAGGCTTGCCGGTGCTGTAAATCCTTTCAACCAGTTCCTGCTGAACACCTGGAAGGTCAAGACTGGCGCGGCTGGAGGCCTCACCGGTCATCCATGCAGCCTCTCCCACTGCCAGTATAACAACATCGGCACGTTTAGCAATTTTAACGGCCTCATCAATCATACCGGTGTTGGAATCGTCTATAGCACAGCCTTGTGCGTATAGAATTTGTGAACCTGGTATCTTGTTCTTAATGCCCTCAAGAAGGGTAACCGAATTTGGCCAGTCACCTGCAGCCGACCAGCTGCCCATCATATCCCTTTGGCTGTTAGCAAGGGGACCAACCACCGCTATGGTTTTAATATTCTTGTCGAGTGGCAACAGATTATTTTGGTTTTTCAGCAGCACAATGGATTTTTTAGCCATATCCCTAGCTGCCAACAGGTTATCATTACTTAAAAGGGTCTCCTTTTCCCTGGAGATAGAGCAGTACCGGTAGGGGTCGTCAAACAAACCAAGTAAGAATTTGATTCGTAGAATCCTTCTAACTGCCTGGTTGATTTGCTCCTCGTTGATTTTCTTTTCATTTAAAAGCTTCAACAAGGCGCTGTTGTAGAATCCCGACTGCATATCCATATCAATTCCGGCATTGAGAGCCAGGCGGGCTGCATCGAGGGTATCGGCCGCAACTCCATGGTGGAGCAGCTCCATAATTGAGGTGTAGTCGGTTACCACAAATCCCTGAAAACCCCACTCATTTCGGAGGATATCAGTCATAAGGTATTTACTGGCTGTGGCGGGGATGCCATTAAGGTCGTTGAATGAGGACATAACCGAAAGTGCGCCGGCATCAATAGCAGCCTTATATGGCGGTAGGTAAACTTCACGCAGCTGTCGTTCGCTCATATCAACGCTATGGTAGTCGCGGCCAGCCTGAGCTGCACCATAAGCAGCAAAATGCTTCACGCAAGCAAGTATAGTGTTGGTTTGACTTAAGTCGGTTCCCTGAAAACCTCTAACCCTTGCCTGAGCTATGAGTGATCCAAGCAGGGGATCCTCGCCCGAACCCTCAACAACCCTCCCCCATCGTGGGTCGCGGGCAATGTCGCACATGGGGGCAAAAGTCCAGTGTAGGCCTTGAGCCGAAGCCTCCTCGGCAGCTACCCGAGCCGAACGCTCAATGGCCTCTAAATCCCAGCTGGAGGCCTCGCCTATGGGAACTGGGAATATGGTTTTGTGGCCATGAATCACATCGTAGCCAAAGAGTAACGGAATGCGGAGCCTGGTATTATTAACAGCCAGCTCCTGAAGTTTACGGGTGTAGCCTGCGCCATAGGCATTAAATATGGCCCCAACTCTACCCTTTGCAATATCCTCCTCATACCCCTTACGAATGAATGGACCAGTAACATCCATATCGCTGGTAACCAGGTTTAACTGTCCGATTTTTTCCTCAAGAGTCATCAGCATCAGAATAGAGTCAACCTTCTGGTCAACCACATCGGAGTATGGCATGGTTGTCTTACTGCATGAAAGTATGGTTAAGCTCATAATGGCAGCAAGTGTAATTTCAGATAGCTTCCTAATACGCATGATCTTTAAACAATTTTAGTGTGAAAAACCAAGCTTGCTGAGTGCACCATCCACCTCCGGGGCAGACATAAACAGGTTCCAGCACAGCCCGGTTCGGTAATTTTCAATCATGATGATGATCGGTCCCTGATCTATAGCCAGGTACGACTTTCCCCACCACCCGGCAGTGGGGTTAAAAGCATCGTAAAAACCGTAGTCTCCCCATAGCTTGTCGCCTAAAGTGTAGTATAGAAATCTAGCCACCCTCATGGATTCCTCGGGAGTATAGGGCATTGACGACAGTGCAGCGGTAGGGGTGATGGTTCCGTTATCATTCAATGGTTCGTGAGCGCCATAGCCGTTGTTGTCGTCCGAGGCGGTTAAGCCCCAGCAATCAGGGCTGTAGAGCAGGTAATCTCTAGGGTTTGTAATGCAGTACTGACGGTTTATGAGCGTATGGTTAACGTTCTGAGTCCAGTAGCTGGCGTACTGGTCGCTTTAGTTTTGCGGATTCAGCCCCAGAAAAGAGTACTGGGCAAAGAAGAGCGGCCCGCCATAGTCATGACCCAGCGGCAGGGTGTATCCATAAAACAACCTACCGTTAACTATAGCCCCGTTCCCAGCCCAGCCATTATGGTAAACCTCTGCAGATATGGGAAATGTACTAGAGGTAGCGGCCATGATGTAGGTTATCAGCGCCTCGTTCCATCCCCTCACAAACATGTTCATAGCCCACCCATAGTTGGGCGACCAGTGCCAGGAGAGCATGTTCAGGTTATCGCGGTTGTACCAGCTCCACTCTATTCCATCGAGCAGCAGGTTTATATTGTTGATAAGCTCAGCTTCAGCAGGGTCGGCAGCGCTAAGATACTGCCTGACTGTTAGCAGCGCCTGTGCCATATAGGATGTTTCCACCAGGTCACCACCATTATCATAGGTGCTAAAAGGAACAACATGTCCTGTAGCACCGTTGTACCAGTGTGCCCATGCGCCATGAAACCTGTCGGCATTTTTTAAGAAATTGACCATAGTGGCAATTCGCTCTATACCTTCGGAACGGGTAATAAAACCTCTTTCGATGGCAACAGGAATGGCCATAAGTCCAAATCCGCTACCACCAATGGTAACAATATCGCCTGAGTTATCCCTTTCCCTAGCCATTCCACATGATGGGTGGCCAAAATCCCAGAAGTAGCGGAAAGTTTGTTGCTGGATAAGCGTAAGCAGGTCATCGTCGGGAATAACCGGGTATTTTGGAGTGCTGTCGATCATTGTGTAAAACTGAAAAACACTCCCGCTAAACTGTTCATTAAATTTCCCCCTAATAGTTGAAGGGATGAAAAGAGAGTATCTTAGAACATGCTCTAGCGGTTGGTGTGGTTGTATTTCAATAAGACTGTCGTTGATCGTATTAACCGTAATGGTATAGCCCCTCCCCTCAACATCATTAATTTTGAATTCAGAGGAGCCAATACTAGATAAATCGAGTTGTTTTGTAAAGTATATTTTAAAACTTGGATTAAAATCGACGTTTCTAATAATCTGGTTTAAAGCATAGCTGTTACCTTCAATGTCAATAGATTTTACAGCTATCGAAGCGCATCTTGTTGAAAATTTTATGGTAATACCCATAAATAATTCACCGTTCATGCCCCTTAAACTGTTCGATATCAGTATATAGTAGTCATGATTATACAGTATGTTTTCTATTGGAATGACTTTAATAGTTGTTTTACCTGCGTCGGAATAAGAAAGTCTATAAGCAATTGTTGAATCTAAAAGCTTTAGATTTAAATTTTTTCTGAGAGAAACAGAATCTACTCTAGCGCTAAATGTCAACTCAATAGCTGTATCGGTTTCGATGCCAGTATTAAGTTGAGGATTTACTATATCAATAACCTGCTCACCAATTTTTACCTGCTTGAGTTCCAGATAGCTGGTATTATTATCATTTGTACATGAATATATTAAAGACACTACTGCTGATAGCAATAGACTAAATAGGTGAAAAGGTTTAATTTTAAACATATACTCTAGGAATTAAAAAAATCGGAGCAAGCATCCCAAATAGCTTGCTCCGATTTTGAAAGTTTAAGGTTTTTCTGATTTATACATCAGGTCAACCTCCTGGGCTGTTAATGCCTTGTGGAAGAATCTAACATCGTCCAGCTGACCCTTAAAGTGGTTGGCATCAGGGAAATCATAACCACCCCAAGGCTCAGCATCCCACATACTGCCAGCGCGGGATTGTATGAAACCAAAAGCCAACTCGTTTACAACATCGGGTTCCTTACCACCGTACTTCAGACCCACAACGCCTCTCTTTTTATCCCCATCGGGCCACAGGTCGAAATCGAAACTTTTCATCTTTTCGCCATTATAGTAAAGGATGCCCTCCTTTTCTGTGCTATTATAGGTGTAAACAACCTGAAGCCAGGCGTCTTTCAGCAAAAGTTGCATATTCTCAGGAGTGATAACCTTTGCATACGTGCATCCCTGCCAGCCACCATTGGTATTATCCTGGGCGTTGGCGGGGAACCACATATCCTCAGCTGCTGTAGCTGTATCGGCAATATTGTAGCTAATGGCAAATTTGGCGCCATCGTACCCGCCAAAAATTTCAAACTGGATGCCATAGAAAGCGCCAAGGCCCATTACAAAGTGGCCATGTGTAATTCCTGTTGAGTTGGTTTTAACCCAGAAGCTAATGGTAAAGTCATGGGTGTTAATCAGCGCGTCAGCATTGGGAATTTCAATGATACTGGTGGTACCATTAAAGGTAGCGGCTTTCCCTGCTGCAGTTTTCCTGGAATCGTTGTAAGTAACGTCAACTACACCATTTGCAGAAGGATTCCATGTTCCAACCTGGTCATTGGCGTTGTTTTCAAAGTTCCAGTAGGCAATTTGGCCTGTGGGAACAAATGAACCTGCAACAGTAAAGGATCGGTTGAAAGTGGGGAGCACATCACCCTTGGTTGACTTAACCGTGTTGAAGTAAATGGTGTAACCTGTTCCTTCGCCTAAAGCAGCGGGTGTAATGGTTACAACCTTAGCGTTAACATTTACAGTAACATCAAACTCAGCATTGTCATACGTTTGCTTAAGAGTGATGTTCAGGGTTTGGGGATCAACATCCTTTGAAAAGGTTGCTGTAATAACAGCATCCTTGGGAACATTTACTGCTCCAGTTGCACCATTAAGGTCGACAGAGCCTGCCATCAGCGACTTCAGTTCAAAAGCCACCTCTTCGTCGTCATTGTTGCACGCGGTAAAAAATCCAAGGGCAACAACCGACATAATCATCAAGATTGATTTTGCACACTTTCTCATAGCTAAATTAATTTAGGTTAATAAATGAATGTAAACTGACACTATATATGTTTAAATTTAGAAGTTACCATAGTGGATTTTGAGGCCATTTGTTACCGGTTAGGTCGAGTTCAGCCTGAGGAATGGGGAGCAACTCATGTTTACCAGTAATATAACCAAGAGGACCAAGCACCTGTGTGGCTTTCCCTGTTCGCACCAAATCCCAAAACCGCTGGCTTTCTAGCGCTAACTCATGCCTTCGCTCGTTGAGAATTATGTCGCGAAGTTGATCCTTATCGGTAATGGTTATATCGGGAAGGATGGCATCGTTGCCCTGTCTTGCCCTTTGCCTAACCCTGTTAAGGTAGGGAAGAGCGATATCGGATTTGTTATTCTCATTCAGAGCCTCGGCGGCAATTAACAGTACATCGGCAAAGCGAATAATTCTTCTGTTATGACCAAACGATGGTGGTACAGTCTTACCAGGTGTCCAAACCTTCTGGTTGTAACATTCAATCTCAATCAGATTTCCCTGACTATCGTAGGTTTCATCAGGTGTTTTTCCATCGCCCAGAATTGTAACACCGTCCAGAACCTCGCCTAGAAAAATAACCGTTGCATCCTTTCTGGGATCATTTGCTTCAAAGGAGTTGATGAGGTCAAGGGATGGGCGGTTAAACCCCCAGCCCCTGTTTGGAGTTCCCCTAACGCCCTGAACATTGGCGTACTGGTTGCCGCCATTCTCAATTCCCTCCTGACCAACGGCGCCAACCTCAAAAACTGACTCTATTCCATGTTCATTAAGGGTGCTAAAGGCATCGCTAAATAGTGGTTCAAGGTCGTATTGATGCGAGTTGATTACTTCCAGGGCGTATTTTTCAGCATTTTCATAGTCATGAAGGAATAGATAAACCTTTGCCAGCAAGGCCTTAGCTGCTCCTTTGGTTGCCCTGCCGATATCATTTCCACTATACTCGCTTTTTTCAGGAAGAACACTAATGGCATCGGCAAGATCAGCTAAAATCTGATTATAAACATCCGCTGCAGGTGATCTTCCCATGCTCATGTCGGGTTGAGTGGTGGTGTAGAGCGGAACATCTCCCCATGCCCTAACGAGGTCAAAGTAGAAGAGCGCCCGTAGAAACTTTGCCTCTCCAATATACCTCTGTTTCAAGGTTTCATCCATTTCAATTTCGGGTAGTTTTTCAGTAACAACATTTGCCCGCTTCACACCAAGGTAGAGCGTATTCCACCAACTACCAATAACCCATTCGGTTTCAGTATGCCCAAAAATTTCAAAAAGGCCTATAGAGGCAGCTTGGTCATCGGGATTACTTCCCTTACGGGCATCATCGGACATGATATCAAGGATTGGAAATAAACCTTCGTTGTAGTTAGAATTACGGAGGGTGTTGTAAACAGCATTAGTAGCAAGCAATGCATCGTTAGCAGATTTTGGAAAGTTACTTTGGGTTAAAGCCCCCTGGGGTGGTTTATCCAAAAAGTCTTCGCATGAAGCAAATAGAATGGTTAAACTGATAGCAGCTGCAATTTTTGTTAGGTATGCTAGTGTTTTCATGGCTTGCACAATTTAAAAGGTTACTCTAATACCGGCAGAAAAGATTGACGAAACAGGATATGTCCCATAGTCCAAAGCGTTATCAATAGGTCCCCCAAGTATCTCCGGTGTATATCCGGTATATTTTGTGAAAGTAAGCAGGTTAGTGCCACTTAGATATACGTAAATATTACCCGCGTTTATCGAATCAGTAAACTTCTTGGGTATGGAATATCCCACTGAAACATTTCTAAGCCTTATAAATGAACCATCCTGTACAAAGCGTTCGGACGGCAGGAAGTTATATCCACCCGAAGTAGGACGAGGTTCAGAGTTGCTGGTCCCCTCACCTCTCCAAAAGTCCTTAACGTGCTTTTCAAAGTTGTAAAGGTCGGGACGTACGGTTTCTTTAACGTTGTATATTTTACTACCAAACTGAGACTGAACATCAATGCTCAGGTTGAAATTTTTATAGGAGGCATTTAAGTTTAGCCCCATTAACAGGGTTGGAATGGGAGATCCCAGGTAGGTTCGATCGGCATCGGTCAGAACATTATCGCCATTGGTGTTTACAAATCGTAAATCGCCTATTCCGGCGTTACTTCTGTGGGGGTAGGCATCCAGTTCAGCCTGGTTCTGGAATATGCCATCAACCTTGTAGCCGTAAAAGGCCCCAACAGGCTTACCCACAACGGATCTGGTGAACCCGTCACCACCAAGCAGGTAATCGTCAGTAGCTCCCGAACCACTAATCTTTTTAACCTCATTATGCAGGGTATTTCCCATCAAACCAACAGAGTACCTGAATTCCCCTATGTGGTCGTTCCAACGAATGTTAAACTCGAATCCGGAATTGAGAACCTCAGCAGCATTCCTTGTTATTGTTGATCCACTTCCGTTTCCTATATAGCCGGGGATCTCCAGGGCTATCAGAATATCACTGGTGGTTTTACTAAAGTAATCCAACTCAGCAGTTAGCTTGTTGTCCCAAAGTCCTAATTCTATTCCTATGTTGGATTGGCTGGTTGTCTCCCAAACGAGATTTGGATTTCCAGTTGTCTCATAGGTTTGGCCGGGAATAATAAAATCACCAATTCCAAACACGGCATCTAAACCTGAGCCAACAAGAGAATACTGCTTATCATAGGAAATCTTCTCATTTCCAATCTTTCCCCAGCTAATTTTAAGCTTTAAATTATTGATTGTCATACTATTCTTCAAGAATGATTCGTTGTGTACGTTCCAGCCCAATGCTACCGAAGGGAATCCAGAATACCGGTTATCCTTGGTAAACTTTGAGGAACCGTCAACACGGTAGGTGGCAGTTAGCAGGTATCGGCTATTGTAGGAGTAGTTAACCCTAAAAAGGTATGAAATCATAGAAAAGTAGTAGGAGGCATCAATGCCATTGTAAACTGAATTTGGGTTGATATTGTTGGAGTTGATGTACCAAAAATCTTCTGCATCCCTAATAACATTAATACCGCTAATTCCAATATTTTCGGAGGTAACATCCTGCATTGTAAAACCAGCCAACGCATCGAAGTGATGCCTATCGAAATCATGGTTGTAATTCAAGGTGTTCTCCCAAATCCAAGAGCTCTGAGTCCCTTCACCCTTGTATAGATCGTTTTCTGAATTCTGTTGTTGAGGAGATACAAAATAAGTGGGAGAAAAGGATTTGCTTCGGTTAAAGCCCAAATCAACACCAAAGCTAGAGCGAAGTACTAGTCCTTTAGTTAAAGTAGCATCTCCAAAAATATTGCCTGTTCCCTTCAACCCATTGCTGAAGCTGTTGGTGTATTCAATGTCGGCCAGTGGATTTCCTGTGCCGGGAAGTGCAGTATAGGAACCATCTGCCTGGTATGGTTCTAAAACAGGCCATGCCCGGTAAGCAACAAATACCACATTACCATTGGTGTTCTGCTGTTTAAAGGGAACAATCGTTACATTATTCCCAATATTTAGCCACTTGTTTAGCTGGTATGTATTGTTAAGTTTAACAGTTAGTCTTTCAAAATTCGACTTATTGATTATCCCAGTCTGATTGTAATAGCCAATGCCCACATAGTATTGCATCTTGGATGTTGCGCCAGAAGCCGAAAACTGGATGTTATGAATCGGAGCGCTAAACCCGTCGTCAAAAATAATATCCTGCCAGTTGGTGTTCGGAACAGCATCAATGTTGTTGTACGTGCCAGGGTTTATTACATTAACAACAGTAGCAAATTCCCTACCAGATAACAAATCAATTCTATTTATCAACTTCTGGTAGCTATTCTCATAGGAGAGGTTAAAAGTAGTTTTATCAGTGCCAAGCTTAGATTTCTTTGTGGTAACAATGATAACACCATTGGCTCCCCTGGAACCGTAAATAGCCGTTGCCGAAGCATCCTTAAGGATTTCCATTGATTCTATATCAGCAGTATTCAGGTAGTCGATGTTGTCTAGAATAACGCCATCCACCACGTAGATTGGGTTAGAGTTATTAAACGTACCTACGCCACGCACCCTGACAACCACCCCTGAACCAGGGGCACCTGAGGAACTGGCAACTTGAAGCCCAGGGACTTTTCCTTCCAAAGCCTGCATGGGTGACGAGGTAGGAATACGTGTCAACTCTTCTGATTTAACACTTACAACAGAACCCGTTAAATCGCTCTTACGCTGAACACCATAACCTACAACTACAATATCCTCAATAAACAAAGCCTCTACCTTAAGCTGAACATCAACCCTTCTACTAGTTGTTACGGTAATAGTATCAGGTCTATAGCCAATAAAGGAAAATACCAGAGTATTTTCGTCCTCTTCCATGTTAATGGTATAAGAACCATCATTATTAGTAATAGTACCCTTGGTTTTACCCAAAATTAAAATGTTAACTCCGGGCAGCGTTTCGCCAGTTTCGGCATCGGTAACCCTTCCGCTCACTGTTTTTTGTGCAAATGCTTCGGGCAAGCATAGCACAAGTAGTAAGTTTAACAGCAGAAACTTCTTAAAATGAACTTTTCTCTCCATTTGCATAGGTTTAAAAGTTTAGGTTTGATATCTTGGTTTACGATTGCTCTAGCCAACCATTTCTGAAACCGGCCTTCTTTAGACCTGAAACTATATACCTGTTCTTTTTCATCAGGTTCCAAATCAGCCCGCTCTGGTAGTTTTCCAGCTGAATAAGGATTGGTCCCTGGTCTATTCCCAGGTAATCTCTGTCGAACCAACCCTGGCTGCCATTTTTCACAGTCAGGTTAAACGCATCAACAAAGCCGTACTCCCGGTAAACATTGCTACCCAGCATAGTCTTCATGGTATAAAGAGCACTCAGGCATTCCTCGGGGGCAAATGGGATTGACCCTCCTGCTGCTGTAGGAGCAATTGTTCCATCGTCGATAATCTCGTAGCTGCAAGCGCTTCTTGCCCGGTAGTCGTAAAACTGCACGACCCTGCCATTAGCCCTGATTTTGGCCATTGCAGGGCCATCACACGCCGTAAGCCCCCACATGTTGGCCGAATACCCCTCAAATTTGAGTGGATTTTCCATGCAGTAGGCCCTGTTGCTCAGGGTAGCCCTTACCGAGTTCTCGAAGTAGTCAATTCCCTTTGAACGCATGTAGCTATCCTGTATTCCCCTGAAGTCGATAAATTGATGGGAGTACTGATGGCCAAAGAGTGGCCCAAAGGGCACATGCTCATACCCATAAAAACTATCCCATTTGTAGGTGCTGCACCAGCTGTCCCATGCGGTGGAGTCTATGGGATGGGTTGGGGAGCCGATAGCCATGATGAGTAGAATCATGGCCTCATTATACCCGTTCCAGGTGCTCTGTATGAATCCTTGCTCGGGAGTCCAGCCCATGGACATGTTGGCTGCACCATTCATAGCCCATTGCCAGTCGACGCGCAGGTAAATGGAATCGGCAAGCTCCCGTATTCTAACTTCGGTTTTGTCGGCCCCATCGAAGTACGTCTGGCAGGTAAGTATTCCGGCCAGGAGCAAGCCGGTATCAATAGTCGAAAGCTCAACCTTATCATATCTCCTGCCGGTCCCGTACGAAAGGAAGTGGTAGTAAAAGCCTTTATATCCGGTTGCGTCGGGCTCAGCTCCCTGCTTTGAACTCCAAAGCCACTCCAAGGTGTTGAGCACTCGTTCCGAAGCTTGCTGACGGGAAATAAAATTGTTTTCTACACCTATTATATAAGAGGGAAGGGCAAAACCCGTTGCAGCAATGCTGGTAAAATTGTAGGTTGGAAAGCGGTCGTCATTTTGCCAGGTATTCGTGTCAACCACCTCCCAAAAGTAGCGAAATGTCCTACTTTTTAAGTCATTAATAAATTCATCCCTTTGAGCAGGACTTAGCTCAGCAAAAGAAAGATCTTCCCCTTGAGTTGATTTACCAGCGCATGAATTTAAAACAACAACAGAGGTAAATAACAGTATTAAGCCTGCTGGAATAAAAAAAATTTTTCTAACCATAGTTGAAGCAAAAAATTTACAAATCATTATATCCTTTAACTTGATTTAGCTCAAAGTTAACACTCGATAAAACGTTTGTCCAGAATTCCGCCTCATCATGGCTACGGTTATAACAAAAGGGAATTTTTTAAGCATGCTTAACAGTACGTCATTTTTAATATTTAAACTTTATTATACTGTTTTTCTGATACTTTAGAATTATGATTTATAGAAATATTTTTAGCCGAAAACGATTTCGGCGAAACCATTTAATTACACCTATAAAATATTAACATATTGATTTTGTGGTTTTTAATTCATTATGATAAAATTTAGACGATTTATAACCTAACCATAGGGTATGACTAAGTCAGTGCTACCCATGCCGCTAATGCCCCTAGCTAAATGTTGAATCCGTCAGGAGCCGGAC
>DCDD01000215.1 GCA_002316235.1 Bacteroidales bacterium UBA1064 | reverse complement strand
AATTCAAAATTTAAGAATTTGTTCGCCTACCGGCGGAACTTGTCCGGCTCCTGACGGATTCTCCCTTCGGCAGGGATGGAGAAACTATAATCTACTCACGGTTCACGACCTTCATCTTTTCCTGATTCGCCCTTTTTTCAACTTGAATGGTGTTATTTTTAATGCTGAAATAGGACTACAGCACCTTTCTTGCCAGGGTTCTAATGCCATTTTCTGCTATAAAAAGGAACCTGGCATATAGGGGCAGGTGGTTAATTGTGATACTGGAGTAGCTGCAAGGAGTAGCGCCAAAACCACCGTAAAAACGTGCAATTGAAGGTATCATGGAACCCTCAAAATCGAATACCAGCTCAGTTTCTGAGTACCACCTGATTACCTGATCAACCAGGGCAAACATTGCCCTATTTTGCCTGCCCAATGGTGATGAGGCAGCAAGGAGGTAGATTAGCTTGCCATTGCTTTTACAGATGAGCGATACCGCACATAGCTGGCTTCCGGGGGTGTAAACTCCGACCAATTCACCCCTATCTCTTTTCATAAGGCTCGCAACCAGCTGCCTCACCTTAACGTAGTGCCTCATACGCTGGCGAGGAACTCCATATTTTGAGTAGAATCCTAGGAATTCAGCTGGTGTAATGCTTCTCTCTACTCTACAACCTAAGGCGTAAGCTTTCAGGTTGTTCCTGCGGGTATTCTGGCAGTACTTCTTTTGAATGTTTTCGTAGGACGAGAACAGGTCGAGTCTGTAGGTAACCCGTGCGCTGGTATTATCGGCATACCTTTCCGTTCGGTTAAGCGTGTTCAGGTTAATGCCGATGTACCTATACCTGCTGGGAATGGCGCAAATAAACTCATCGAGTATTTCGGGTGACAGGTGGCTATCCGAAAACAGTCCAAGCTGCTGGGTGTAGAGCGGCTGGATAATTATTTCGTTGAAGTTGCACTTCAGGCGGGGCAACGGGAAAATATAGTGGTAGTCTTCATCAGCCAAAGCGCACCAGCCGGGCGAGACGATGTCGAGGTACCAGCTGTAGCCATAAATCATCCCGTTTACCGAGGCATCCATGCAGGCATTCCAGCGTGCCTCGTCAACCTGCTGCCTGTTTAAAAAGTTAATTTTCACCTTTAGCTTCCTTTAATCGGCTGATTACTGCATCCAAAACCTTCCACCATCCTTTGCCGGGGTAGGATTCGGAAAGGTAATCAACATGCCAAACGCTGATGAACAAACCCTTTACCGACTTTACAACGTCAATCAACCCATTTATAGTCTGTATGGATTCACCTATGGAGCAATTGTTTGTAAAAATTAAGGTGGAATCCATAACCGCAAATGGATAAACTTTGAGGTTTAGGGTTTCATCGCTTGCCAAATCGTAAAAGGTAAACGGGGTGCATGTCCCGGCTCTAAAGCCTATCCTATCGGGATACCCCATAGAGTATTCCTCATGAATACCCATTTTTGTAAGTTCAATGTAGGTTTCGGGCAGTCTAAATCTCAGGTAGTGCTGCCGGCTGCGGGTAATTTTCATTCCTACAACCCCCGACAACCTGTTGATTTCCTTGCTGAGCGTGTCATTTTTCCTGAATGATTTGTATGATGGATGAATGCCAAGTTTGAATTCCTTCGACAAATCTGCAACAATTTTTTTCATGGCAGGATGTAACAGGCTGATGGGCTTGTCGTGCTGTCCCCAACTTCCAGCATGGATAAACCAGGTGGTACCATCAAAACTTTTTAGCTTCCTGGCAACTTCGGCGTACACATCATTTGGATCGTTAATGGCTCCGCTTAGTACTCTTGCCCGGCTTTGCAGCTCCTTCCATTTGAGGTTTAGCAGCGAGCGGGTGATACCCAAGGCAGACCTAACGAACCCTTTGTACCGATAGGCATAGGCGCTATCCAAATCGAAGGTGAACATTGTGCTGAACTTACGGGAACAACCCGCTACACCATTAAACCTTGATTGCAGCATATCAAGTAGCTGAAATGTCCACAAATCAATAACGGGGAGCTCCAAAAAGTTGTTTTTAACGGCAATGCTCTGTTCTGAGCGGTAGCGTTTATGCTCATCCAACGTAGCCGGCAGCTGCTCCTCATAACGGCTAACCAGGTAGAACGAGGCTGTAAAAATATCAAATGGGAAATCGCCATTAGGTGAGGTTACAGGGAAAACAGGTAAGTTTCTCCATGATAGAACTTCAAAATTTTGGGGTGATATCCCCTTTTCGTTGAGCAATCCATGTGGAACAATTTGGATAGCCCCATTTACAGGCTCTTTATTGTAGGCTAACAGTGGGCCATGGTAGGCCGCAGCTTCTTCGTACGAAGTAGTGATACGAAACTTTATGGCCAGAATATCATTGAAGATTAACCGGGCAATGTAGGTCAGGCGCGAGGAATTATTTTTGGTATATATAAGTAGTTCCACTACAGGTAGTTACAGGTGATATGGTTTTACCTTCTACGCCATGATCGTAGTTTATACCCCCAAACGGAGTAGTAGAGGATGATAAGGTAAGATGGAATAAGTACCATGTAGGCAACTTGAGGGGTTTGGGAATACAGGTCGCTGAGTTTACCCCAGATAAGCGGGATGATGGCTCCGCCGGCAATGGCCATGATAAGAATTGCCGAGCCGGTTTTAAGGAATCGGCCCAGGTTGTGAATGGCAAGCGGCCAAATTGTTGGCCAAATCAGGGCGTTGGCAAAGCCAAGCAGGGCCAGAAACACGATTGATGTACTGCCCCTTGACAAAATCACCCCAAGGCTAAAAAGCAACCCCAGCGATGCTGAGATGGTAAGGGCTGTCCGCTGGGAGATAATTTTTGGCATGAGCGCTATACCCAGCAGGTAGCCTACGATCATGGCGAATAGAGTGTAGGAGGTAAATGCTTTTGCGGTTGATATTGCAATACCCTGCGAAATTCCGTAGCGAATAATAGTATCGCCGGCTATTACTTCAACGCCTACGTAGAAGAATAGTGCTATAGCGCCAACAACCAGATGGGGAAATTGTAGGATGTTTTTCTTTTGGGCCAATTCGGCAACGTCGGCTTCCACTTCTTCGGGTTCAGCTTCTACCTCGGGGAGAGGGGAGTACCGAACGAATATGGCCAGAACAACTAGCACTCCGGTCATAACCAGGTAGGGGCCAATAACCCTTGCCGCAAGGCTATCAAGTGCTGCCATACGGGCAACTTCGTTGAGCCCGCTAAGCGACTGCACAAATGTGTCACCATCCTGAAGAATGTAGTAGGCCAGGATAAGTGGGGCAACTGCGCCGGCCAGCTTGTTGCATATACCCATGATGCTTATCCGTCGGGCTGCACTTTCACGAGGTCCCAGTATGGCTATGTAGGGATTTGCTGCAGTTTGCAGAATGGCCAACCCGGCGCCCATTACAAAAAGCCCGGAAAGGAACATCCAGTAAGCTCTACTTAACGCTGCTGGAACAAAAAGTAACGTACCTACCGACATTACCAGCAGCCCTAAGGTCATTCCCTTATGAAAACCCGTTCGCTTGAGAATCCATGAGGAGGGAAGGGCCATTATGGTGTAGGATATGTAGAAGGCAAAAGCTACCAGCGTAGCCTCAAAATCAGTCAGCTCACACGAAATTTTGAAGTATGGGATTAGTATTCCGTTAAGCCATGTTACAAATCCAAAAACAAAGAATAGCGCACCAATGATAAATATGGGTGGTAAAGCCTTTCGGTTAACAGCTGTTATTGAGTCCATAGAAGTTCGGTTAGGTTTCTCAAAAATATTAAATGGTTGAAATTTTAAGCAATAGCCTTCAAAATAATTTGGGGAATTAATGCGATTAATAACCGGAATAACGGCCTAGTCTTTAAGTGAGTAACCCAAACGGAGTAAATTTTCTGGTTTAACCGCTTCCCTAAGAGTTTCGTCGGGTAGAAGCTGGCAAACCCTGTTGGCTTCAAAGATGTCAATGTCCTTCTGCCTCATTTCGTTGGCGAGTATGGCAGCCTTATTGAAGCCTATAATGGGTAAGAGTGCAGTAGTTACCGACGGGTTATGCAGCAGCTGTGCCTCGGTTTTATCAACATCAACCTGAAGCCCATCTAACAGAAAGTTGCTTAGGGAGTGGTTTGCGGCAACCAGCAGCTTAAGGGAGTCGAGAAGTGCATGTCCTATAGTGGGAATATAGGCGTTGAGGTCAAGAACACCCTGACCTGCAAGATCTGAAATCAGCATATCATTCGAATAAACCCTATGGGCAATGCTAACGGTAAACTCCGTGATAACCGGATTCACCTTACCGGGCATGATGGAGCTGCCAACCTGACGCTTGGGGATTGATATGCTGTTTCTGCCAACATCGGAGGCAAGTAGCCTAATGTCGGATAGCATTTTCTCGAGGTTAACGGCATGGGCTTTAAGGGTGGCATGAACCTCAACAAAGGCATCGAGGTTAGCGGTGGCATCGTTTAAATTTTGGGCTCTTGCAAAGGGAAAACGGGTGAGGGATTGAAGATGCCGGGTAGCTTCCATGATAAAAAACCGCGGAATGCCTATACCGGTTCCAATGGCTCCTCCGCCAAGGTTAACCTGCTTTATTCGCTCAAAACATTTGGACACCCGCCACCAGTCGCGTGAAAGCGCTTCGCTGTATGTGCTAAAAAGCTGGCCAAATGATGAAGGAACTGCTGCCTGCATTTGGGTGTATCCTATGCGAAGCGAGTTGCGGTAACTTTTTTCAAGATTTTCGACAACCTGACGGGTGCCGTTTATTGCTTCCTCGAGCTGGGTGAGCAGCCTGGTTGCTGCTACCCGTAAAGCGGTTGGAACTACATCGTTGGTTGATTGGTAGATGTTGGCATGTTCAATGGGATCGATAAGCTGGTAATCACCAGGCTTTCTACCAACTTTTAGAAGGGCAACGTTGGCAATAATCTCGTTCACATTCATGTTTATGCTGGTGCCTGCACCACCCTGAAATGCGGGAACAATGAAATGCTCAAAGTAGCTGCCGTTTTGTATTTCTACGGCTGCAGAAATCATTGCATGTAGGATATCATCGGGGATAAGGTCAATAAGCCTTTCGGAAAGTTCCGGTTCGTTCTTAACGGCTTTGGCAAAATCAACATAGGTTAAGTAACAGGCCTGCTTCACAAGCCCCATTGCCTGGTACCATTCCTTATGGAATGGCGTAATATCGGGAAAATTCTCCTTTGCCCGCTGCGAGTGTATTCCATATAGGGCATCGTCGGGAATTGGCATTGGGCCAAGGTAATCTGTTTCTATGCGCATCTACCTGAATGTTAGATTTTTTTGATGGTTACATGGATTCTGCCTGTAAAAAAAATTAGTACGCATAAACCATCTTAAATGCTGAAATCAAAAAAAATAATTTAGATGAAATAATAGTAGCTAAAAGAATGTGGCTTAAAGCTGCTGCTAGCGTTTTCCAACCGGAACAAGCTTCACCTCGAAAAGTTTTGGCCAGTACTTACCCGTAACGAATAGTCGATTTCCTTGAAAATCGTAGGCGATTCCATTTAGCACGTCTTCACTTCCGGTTTTGTCCGACGGGCTGAGAATCCCCTTAAGATCAACGTCGGCTGTAACTGCGCCTGTTTCGGCGTTAATAATAACTATCCTATCGGTAAGGTAAACGTTGGCGTAAATTTTTCCATTAATATACTCCAGCTCGTTGAGCATTTTTACAGGTCCTACATCGTCGAAAACCTCAATTCTACTCACTTCCGAAAATCCCGAAGGTTCCATGAATGAGATGATGTTTGAGCCGTTGCTCATGATTAGCTCTTTACCGTTGGTTGTTAACCCCCATCCCTGGGTGGCATAGGTAAATGAGCCGAGGTTATTAAACGTATTAAAATCGTAAATAAAACCAATACCGCTAGTCCATGTAAGCTGGTAAATCATGCCCTTTAGTAGGGCTATTCCCTCACCAAAGTAATCCCTGCCAAGGTTGATGCTTCTTAACACCTTGCCGGTTTCCAGCTCAACCTTACGCAAGCTCGATTCTCCTTCCTGTCCTGTACCCTCGTAAAGATACCCATCGTGGTAAAATAGACCCTGAGTGTAAGCCCTGCCGTCGTGGGGGTAAGAGCGAACCACCCTGTAGGTTAGCTTCTCGGGTTTAAAGTTCGACTTCAGCTTAACGGAAACACCAGCTATTTGGCGTGAGCCGCTCTTCCATGCAGCGAGTGATATGCTTTGTGTCCCCATCTTTAAGCCACCGGTTGAAAGTTCATAGGTTAAACCTCCCAACCGTTCAACCCTAGCGCCGTTGACCGATAGCACCACCGAATCGGGGGCAACATTGCCGGTTTGTTTGATGGAGATATGGATATTATCGCCCAGGGGAAATATAGCACCATCCTGGGGTTCTTCAATCCGGATAAGCCGGAGGTCTGCTATGGGCGGGTGGCTGTTTACTACCCGTGGCTGATTCTTTTGGCCATTGGTGCATCCAGCCAAAATAGTGAGAATAGTGGCAAATTCGATCGCTTTCATGAACTTATACATTTTAGCTGTCGGGAAATTATGTCGTTATGAAGTGATTTGCTTTACCGTATGCCAAACTGTTAGGTGTTAATCTGGTTAACTTGGGTTAATGTCCGAGTAACCTGTTTAGAAAGCCTTTCTTTTTGTATCGGCTTAATGCTTTTTTTTCAAGCTCATGGCTTAATTCTTCCGGGCAAAGCATCTCAAAAGCCTTACCCCATCCAGGAAATCCACCAAGGTTTCTATCATCAATAAACACATCGGCCTCAATTTTGCGGGGCTGCTCGCCGTCAAACGATTCTTCGGGGTAGTTACGGTTTACCGCATAAAATTCCACACCGTTTTGCCTACAAAATTCCACGGCTTCATCGAGGAGTTTACCTGAACGCACTGTCCAGAGTATGATGGCAAAGCCTCTTTTTTGCAACTCGCGTAGAGTTTCAAAGGCAAAAGTAATGGGCTTACCAATAGCTGGGTAGGCGTTCTCCACAATTGTTCCGTCAAAGTCAACTGCAATCCTGAACATTTCAATTCGTTTGATAGGCCAAATCTACGTTAAATTTAGAAAAGAAGATGCCCGGCACTTAGAAAATCAAACCTGTTGAAGCGACAGCTAAAGGTCTGCTGGTCGAACCCCTAAGCTGTGCGCTTATTGTAAAATAATCTGGCAGGCTTACTCATGCCTCAACCTGTAAACCTTCCTCATGCAGGTTTTGAACTGGCGAGTGCCGCCTCCGGCAGCAATAATTTGAATGGTTTTTTGGTCATGGGGCTCAAAAACCGACCCAAAAAGCCCCTTAACCTGAGGGTAGCTGAACATTACATCGCACATGGGTGTTGAAGGCCCCAGCATGTAAACATTGGTGCTTGCTGGCGTATTGACGATGAGGCCGTTAAAAGTTCCGTTAGAAATGCTGGTTGAGCTGACTATCACGCAATCGGCCCTACCCAGGTACTCCTGCTGCAGCTTTATTGGCATTACAGGTACATCGTGTTGGTTCAGGTCGAAAATAAATGTTTCGACCCCGCTGCTGCTGAGCTTGTCAACCAGCGACCTGAAATACCCAATCATCACAATGCTTTGGTACCTTGTAAAATCTACAACATCGAAGATATCTGCTGCGCCATCATATAAAACCGAATAGTTTACCCTGGCGTTAATCAGTGCGTTCAGCGCTACCCGGTCGGCTACCCGGTCAATATTAAAATAGGCAGGGTTAAAGCAGGGTACGGTAACACCCAACGTGGCGCATACACCAATGTTCCCCTCGCTTGTTGAAGCCGCCACATAAACCGATCCAAAGGTAAAAATGTCTTCTCCCTGCTTGTTGCCAGCAGGTATAGCCTCATAAAGAACAGACAGGATATCATTTTTGTCACTCGTGCTCATGCCATATTTTTATTTACCGAAATTACTGTTTGTACCAAACGCCAAAAGTAGCTGAAAAATTCACATCCCCCATTCTGCCAAAGGTAGAGGGGTAGTTAAGTACTACCTACAACTTTATCCATGGCACTCCTTTCATCTAAACAGTAAAAAATACAAAGCCAACCCTTAGATGTGGTATCCTAGCGTTTAAATAAATATTATACCTTAGCAACAAATTTTGCGCTTAACCCATACCATGGACGAAAGCAAGGTAATAGAAATTAGCAATGCCAACATCTTCCAGGAGGATAACCTCATACTTTCCGATGTTAACCTGTCGCTGGCTCAGGGCGAATATCTCTACATCATCGGTAGGGTTGGCAGCGGAAAAACCAGCCTAATAAAAACCATAACGGCTGAACTCCCCCTTAAATCGGGCGAGGCAACAGTTTGTGGATTCAACCTTCGAACAATCAAACGCAGGCATATCCCCAAGCTTCGCCGTAAAATTGGGGTTGTGTTTCAGGATTTTCAGCTGCTATCTGATCGGAGCGTTTATGACAACCTTCTGTTTGTGCTAAGGTCAACCGGCTGGAAGGATAAGCAGGCCATCAAGCAGCGAATAACCGAGGTGCTTGAAATGGTTGGGCTAAAGTTTAAGGACTACAAGTTGCCCCATCAGCTTTCTGGGGGTGAGCAGCAGCGGGTAGTCATTGCCCGTGCGCTTCTCAACAACCCCGAAATAATTCTGGCCGACGAGCCCTCGGGTAACCTGGACATGGAATCGTCCGAAGGGATTATGCAGATACTCCATAGCATTGCCGAAAGTGGAAAGTCAGTTGTAATGGCCACCCATAACCACCAGCTGATTAAAAAGTTTCCTGCCCGCACTTTGAAGTGTGAAAAGGGAAAACTCCTCGAAATCGAGCAGATGGGAGAAATTGACTTCAACAGCCTTATGGACATGGATGGATAACCCTCGCTATTTGCTGGTTTTACTCCATTTATGAGGATTTTTTCACCATATTTTAGCATCAACCCAACCTGTTCATGAGTAAGGGTTAAAAAGTTTTGATGGATTCCAGGCAAAACACTAAATGAGCCACAGTCTCTAACCTTCACAAGACTCGCCTCACTAAAAGAGATGTTTCATGTGATAAATTCTTTACAAGCAGAAAAATATTTGCACCTTGCCAAAAGGTATGCTTTTCTTTTGGTGCAAATTAACCATTGCCCACATCCAAATAATCGCTGGTCAACAATTTTAAAACGTTGGTCAATGCAGAATTAATACAGTCTTAGGTAAAGTTGTAATTAAAGTCATAAATTTGCACCTTAGCATCCTGTATTAACCAGACCTGCGATGATAATCGTTCAAAAGCCCGAACAAACCCTTGGAAAGGAGGTGGCCTTAACCATGGGCTTTTTTGATGGCGTTCATGCCGGTCATAGAACCCTCATAGAAAGGGTGTTACAGGTCTCGGGGTTGAGAAATTTAGGTTCAGCCGTTCTTACCTTTTGGCCACACCCCCGGCTGGTGCTCCAGAAAGACCCTGAAAAGCTAAGATTTCTTACCACCCTTACCGAGAAATCGAAAATTGTTTCAAAGCTGGGAGTTGACTTTCTTATCATTAAAGAATTTACACCCGATTTCTACAACATGGAGGCTGAGGACTTCATTCGGCACCTGGTTAAGTATTACCATGTTAAACATTTCGTGGTGGGCTCCAAACATAGATTTGGAAAAGGTGGAAGGGGAGATACAGCGTTACTGCATGAGCTTTCCGCAGAGTTGTCCTATACCTTAGAAGTAGTTGAAACGTTGCAAGTTGATGGTCAAGGTATTAGCTCAACAAAAATCAGGGAAGCCTTGCTTTCGGGCAACGTTGAAACGGCCAACCAAATGCTGGGATATCCCTACCTAATAACCGGCTCTGTTGAATCGGGCAAAAAAGTTGGCAGGGAAATAGGTTTTCCAACGGCCAACATTCGCCCCAACGATCCCCTAAAGCTCATCCCCAGGGAGGGAGTATATGCTGTGGTGGTCAGCATCGAGGGCTCCATCAGGTTCGGGATGATGAACATCGGGTTCAGACCTACCGTTGACACCATGCGTAAGCAAACCATCGAGGTAAACATCTTTGATTTTGACGACGAAATATACTTTTCCGGAATAGAAGTTGCCATAATCGCAAGGCTAAGGAATGAAAAGCGTTTTCCCTCCATAAAAGAGTTGAGCGAGCAGCTGGCTATTGATAGAATAGACGCCCTGAATATACTTCAAACACTAAATCCGGAAGTTTTTCAGAATTTATTCCTAACTTTACGCCCCTCAAAGTAGAGTAAAGTAAATACAAGCACAAAATGGAACAGCATGGAAATTTGCAACCCTATAAGGTTAAGGATATTGGATTGGCCGAATGGGGAAGGAAGGAGATAGAAATTGCAGAGAAAGAAATGCCGGGTTTAATGTCGCTGAGGCAGAAGTATGGCTCCCAAAAGCCACTTAATGGGGCAAGAATAACCGGTTCGCTGCACATGACCATTCAAACAGCAGTACTCATCGAAACTTTGGTTGAACTTGGCGCTCAGGTTCGCTGGGCTAGCTGCAACATATTTTCCACCCAGGATCATGCCGCTGCTGCAATAGCCGCAGCAGGTATTCCAGTTTTCGCATGGAAGGGCGAAACCCTCGAAGATTACTGGTGGTGCACTGCTCAGGCTCTATCTTTCCCTAACGGTAAGGGTCCTAACATGATTGTTGATGATGGTGGCGATGCTACGCTTTTGGTGCACTGGGGCTACAAGGCCGAGAACGATAGAAAATTCGTGGAGCGTAAAGCCCAAAATCATGAGGAGGAGGTTATTCTTAACCTGATTAGGGAAACCCTTCAACAGGAACCAAACAAATGGCACAACCTTGCCGCGGAGCTAAAAGGAGTTTCCGAGGAAACCACAACGGGAGTTCACCGGCTTTACCAGATGAAGGAGAAAAACGAGCTGCTGATACCCGCCATCAACGTGAACGATTCTGTTACCAAGAGCAAGTTCGACAACCTATACGGCTGCCGCGAGTCGCTTGCCGACGGCATTAAACGAGCTACCGACGTGATGATTGCCGGAAAGGTAGTTGTGGTTTGCGGTTACGGTGATGTGGGTAAGGGATGCGCCCGCAGCATGCGCTCCTATGGCGCCAGGGTAATTGTTACCGAAATAGATCCAATATGCGCCCTGCAAGCAGCAATGGAGGGATTTGAGGTGAAAACAGTTGACGATGCACTAGCCGAGGGTAACATCTTTGTTACTGCTACGGGCAACTGCGATATTATTACCCTTGAGCACATGCAGCAAATGAAAGATCAGACTATTGTGTGCAACATTGGCCACTTCGATAACGAAATTCAGATGGATAGGTTAAATACCCAAAAGGGTGTTAGAAAAGTCAACATAAAGCCTCAGGTTGACCAGTACTACTTCCCTGATGGTCATTCCATATTCATACTTGCCGAGGGTCGACTGGTTAACCTGGGCTGCGCAACAGGTCATCCCAGCTTTGTGATGAGCAACAGCTTTACCAACCAGACTTTGGCACAAGTTGAACTATGGACAAAGCATTTAGCTGTTGATGTTTACCGCCTTCCCAAGCAGCTGGACGAGGAGGTTGCCAGGTTACACCTGGAGCAGCTCGGGGTTAAGCTCACAACGCTTACGCCCAAACAGGCCGATTACATTGGTGTAAATCCTCTCGGCCCATACAAATCCGATCACTACCGTTACTAGGATAGCTACCGAAATGCCGGCAGCTGCCGGCATTTTTAATGTGAAGCTTTCACCGCACAGCTAACCGACTGCATTAACTTTTCGTATCCAGCCCTTTTTAACGGGGTAATGCCAAACCACTCTTCAAACTGTGTTTGTGTCATGCCCATCATGTTGCCTGCGTTAAGCTGTTTCAACTCTGGGATAATCGAGACTTCTTCGTTCGTTATAGGGAGTAGTTTTTGGTTCCAGGGGCAAACCTCCTGACAAATATCGCAGCCAAAACACCAGCCGTTCAGGCTTCCACACTCCTTTTCCGTAAGGGGGCTCCTCTTTTCAATGGTAAGGTACGAAATGCAAAGTCGGGCATCTACAACGCCAGGCTCTACAATGGCGTGTGTGGGACATGCCTCCATGCACCGGGTGCAGCTGCCGCATCGATTTTTATGCTGACGGCTGGAATCTTCAACTGCTGCATCAACAATGAGCTCACCAATAAACACGAACGAGCCAAATTTGGGATGTATGAAGTTGGAGTTCTTGCCTATCCAACCCATGCCAGAGTTTTCAGCCCATGCACGCTCGAGCACTGGTGCAGAGTCAACAAAGGGCCTTCCGTTTACTGGGCCAAACTCCTCCCTTAAGGCATTGAGAAGTCTAAATAGCATGTTTTTCATTACCTTATGGTAATCGGGCATAAGTGCATAGCGGGAAACTCTTGGTGGGTGGGCCATAAGGGGTATTTCCTGATGACCATAGGCAAGAATCACGCTGATTACCGATTTTGCCCCCGGTACCAATGCCGAAGGGTTAAGACGAAGGTTGAGGTTTCGCTCCATGTAGGCCATTTCGCCATGATACCCCTTTCCCAACCAGCTTAGCAACCCATTGCCGGCATCGCCAAGCTTTCCGGCAGGAGATACGCCGCAATCGCTAAAACCCACATCTAAAGCCAGTTTCCTGACTATTTCCAAAGGTATCATCGCCATCAAAACTCCTTTGACCGATATAATGGGTTCAAAGATAGCATAAGGATGATAATAAGGTTAAGGATAAAGGCCTAAATTCAAGATTCAAAAACCTGTCCGCCTACCGGCGGAACTTGTCCGGTAGTTTAAGCCCCAAAGGGGCGTAATAAGTAGCAAGGGGCGCAGCCCCTTGTATGGAGCGAAC
>DCDD01000138.1 GCA_002316235.1 Bacteroidales bacterium UBA1064 | reverse complement strand
TGAACCAGCATTCGCAATGTTCTGCCACCAGGCTTGGACAGTATGTTTAGTTTTTTCGAGCAGAACAGGCCATAGTGTGATGCCTTTGCAATAAAAACGTTGCCCTCGGCGTAGGGGAAAATTCCACAAAACCGTCCACCTGGCAGCATCAGCTTTGTAGCTCCCTCAAGCAGGGCAGGGGTAGGCAGGGTGTCGGTATGGCGGGTTATGGTTCTTCTGCCGTCGGAGGGCTTAAGCGAGCGGTTGAAGTAGGGCGGGTTGGAGACAATAAGGTCGTATCTGAATTCAGCGCAGGAGGCAAAATCCTGAAACGAGGTGCAAACTACCCTTATCCTGTTGGCCCAGGGCGATCGGGCGGCGTTGCCTGCTGCCTCCTCGGCCGATGGTGCGTCAATCTCCACGGCGTCAACCATTGCTGTTGGGTTGCGCTGGGCTACCATGAGCGCAACAACCCCTGTGCCGGTGCCCACATCCAGAATTCTTTGGACCCCCGAGACATCTGCCCATGCCCCCAGTAGCACCCCATCGGTGTTAACCCGCATGGCCGATTTTTCCTGGAACACTTTAAACTGCTTAAACCTAAAGTAGCTGTTTGCCATTTCAGAACATCTATGTGGTTTAGATTTCGCCGTGGACCCCCATGCCGAAAAGCGCAAAGTCGTACTTCACGGGGTCGTCAGCGTCAAATCCACGCAGGGATTCAGTGAGCTCTTCTACAGCCTTAAAATCGTTTTGTTTGCGGGTAAGCAGCCCCAGTGCTCGGGCAACCCTGCCGCTATGAACATCGAGCGGGATAAGTAGGGCTGACGTGGGCATTTCGCTCCAGAGGCCAAAGTCTATCCCCTCTTTTGGCGGCCTAACCATCCACCGCAGGAACATGTTGAGGCGTTTGGCTGCCGAACCCGACTCCACGTTTGGAACATGCTTCATGGCATGACCGCTAAAATTTTCCTGAATTAACCGGAGCCGGAATGCCTCCAACGCTTGCTTGGCTGTTCTTGTTTGTCGGAAGCCATTGGTAAAGATGGCTTTTAAGCCTCCACCATCGGCGTAGATGCGCTGCAAACTTCTAATAAACGCAATGCAGTCGGATGAGTTGAAGGTTCGATGGGCAAAGCCGTTTAGCCGTTTCTCATCGTTTTCTGAGAAATTTATCACGAACTCGAACGGGCTGTTGTCCATTATGGCCATAAGCCTGTTCATGCTGCCTATTATGCTTTTACGGGTGCCCCATGCGATGGTGGCGGTGAGGAGGGCAGATATCTCAATGTCCTCGGTTTTAGTAAAACGGTGGGGTATAAGTATAGGGTCGTCGGAAAGGAAGGATGCTCCGGCATAGCGATGATAGCGGTTGTTGAGTAGTTGTGTCAGCTCTGCACGGTTTTGTGGAAGTTTCATGGGCAAAGCAGTCCGTCGTTCATGCCAACCTGCAGGTCAGCCATTTGGGCAAGATCCTTATCGTGAGTAACCACCACAAAGGTTTGGCCCAGCTGGTCGCGAAGCATGAAGAAAAGTTTGTGCAGCTCCTCCTTATTTCGGGAGTCCAGGTTACCGGAGGGTTCATCGGCCAGAATTACCGTAGGATTGTTAACCAGTGCTCTGGCCACGGCCACGCGTTGCTGCTCGCCTCCCGACAGCTCCGAGGGCTTATGGTCGAGCCTGTCCGATAGGCCAAGCATCTTGAGCAGCTCGGTGGACTTTTTTGTGGCCGTTGCCATACCTTTTCCTGCAATCAGGGCGGGCATACAAACGTTTTCTAAGGCAGTGAATTCGGGTAAAAGATGGTGGAACTGGAAAACAAAACCAATATGGGTATTCCTAAATTTGGCCAGCTGGCGGTCGTTCAGCTGTGCTACATTTTCGCCATTAATAAGCACTTGTCCGGAATCAGCTCTGCCCAGGGTACCCATTATTTGTAGTAGGGTTGTTTTACCGGCGCCACTAGGGCCAACAATTGCTACAACTTTTTTCTCAGGTATTTCAAGGGTGATACCTTTTAGAACCATCAGTGCACCGTAGGACTTGGTAATATTTTCGACCTTTATCATTGCTATCCATTAGATTTTTGCCTGCGCAAATGTACCAATTTAGCCCAAAGTAACGTTGTGGTGGCACTTATCCTGCCGGTGTTTTGTTTGCATTATCCGAATCGTTCCTTTTTTCACTTGTATCAACCAAATCGCTGTTATCACCCGGGCTGGAGGGATTTTCAACGTAGCTGCGTAAATCGGACATGGCGTTATCCATCCTTCGGTAAAGTTTTCCCAGCTTCCTGGCAACCTTTGCTACCTCACGAGGGCCAACCACCAGCAGGGTAACCAGCAGGATAACCACAAGCTCGCCAAAACCAATCGACAGGGTAAGCATTTCGGCACCATTTGGTCAAAGATAGCGATTTAGAACATGTAAAAAACCTTGCTCTATGGAAATTTCATACTGGCTGAAATGATTATACAGTAATCTATTCATGTATAAAGTTGAGGAAATCTTGTTATTAACAAACGGTGTGAATTTTAAAAAAATAATTCAAATATTCCCAAAAAATGTTTTAGATTGGCAGGATATTTAGCGGTAAACTTTAAAGCTGAAAGCAAGCGGGGCTGGTTTTACTATTTTAGCATCAGCAGGCTTGCATACAAGAGCAGCGAACCGGTTAGGTCTGTAGCTTGATCGTTTGAATGCTAGGTGATAAATGGTTTAGTAAATAGTAACTAAAACAACATACAAGCCATGCAGATGAGTAGAATTTTGATACTGGGTGCCGGGCTTTCGTCCACCAACCTTATTGAGTACCTATTGGGGAATGCGCCAGCCTATGGCTGGACAATTCGTATTGGTGATCTTTCGTTGGAAGCAGCCGCCGGTAAGCTTGGGGGAAATCCAAATGGACAGGCCTTCAAGTTCGATATTTTTAATGCTGAACAGCTCAGCGCTGAGGTGGCCTGGGCCGATGTGGCAATATCCATGCTGCCTGCATTCATGCACCCAGTGGTGGCTAAGGAGTGCGTCCGACAGGGGAAGCACCTGCTAACCGCATCGTACGTTTCCGATGCCATGAAATCGCTCCACGATGAGGCCAGACAAAAAGGGGTTGCCTTGATGAACGAGCTGGGGGTTGACCCCGGAATTGACCACATGTCGGCCATGAGGATGATTGACGGTATTAGGAACAAGGGAGGGAAAATTACCGGATTCATCAGCAACACCGGAGGGTTGATTGCTCCTGAGTGCGACAACAACCCATGGAACTACAAGTTTACCTGGAACCCACGCAACGTAGTGCTTGCAGGACAAGGGGTTACGCATTTCCTTGAGAATGGAGAGCATAAGTACATTCCATACCACAGGCTTTACTCCAACATTCGCACCTACAACATTCCTCCCTATGGCGAGTTTGAAATGTACCCAAATCGCGACTCTCTTAAGTACAGGGAAATATACGGTATTAACGATATTCAAACCATTATACGCGGAACGCTACGCCGGTCGGGCTACAGCAAAGCCTGGGATGTGTTTGTCCAGCTGGGAATGACCGACGATACCTACAAGATGGAGGGCAGCGAGATGTTGACCAAAAGGGAGTTTCTCAACAGTTTTCTACCCTATAATCCTACCGAAACCGTTGAGGAGAAACTGCAGCGGGTGATTCCTGCTGCTCAGGATAAGATTATTTTTAACAAGCTAAAATGGCTGGGCATTTTTGACAACGAGCTTATTGGCATGGCCAACGCAAGCCCCGCCCAGCTGCTGCAGAGAATTATGGAGGAAAAACTTGGTCTTGAACCCAACGATAAGGATATCCTCATCATGCAGCATATATTCGACTATGAGCTTGACGGGAAGAAGTTTCAGAAGAAATCAACTCTTACGCTCGTTGGCGAGGATACCGTTCATACCGCCATGGCCAAAACGGTGGGCACACCCCTGGCCATAGCTGCCAAAATGCTAATGACCGGGCAGGTGAATGACAGGGGTGTGGTGATGCCCATTAAACCCCACCTCTACAACCCCATTCTGAATGAGCTTGAGGAGTACGGGGTAAAGTTCGTGGAGGAGGAGCGGCAGCTTTAAGTTAGAAGGGGAGGTTAGTTGAATTCTTACGCATCTGCAAGGAGCTGCATTTAGCCTGTTCATGATAATGCCTTATTGAAAGAGACGGTTTATTCAACCCAATCAACCTAATCATGAAGTTGACGTTTACCGGATTAAATGCTGGAATGGAAAAGAGAAGCATCTGCTGTATTTTTTCAGTCTTACTTTTCCTGTAAGTAAGATGTAATGGGAAAAGGGAGGAAGAGTTTGAGGTGGTAAAAGGAAAGCGGCCGGGGCAAAGCCCCGGCCGCAGCCACTTTAGCCCAACCTTTATACGCTGTCCGAAACGTTTGGTATTACGATGGGCATTCTATATTCTATCAGCTTACACTAGAATGGTATAAGCACCAGTCCTACCGCAAACGGGTAAATTTCCGGGCCTTTGTTCTTTTCAAAAAGTTGGGTTGGGTAGTAGTTGGCAAAAAGCCGTAAACTCCTGTATCCTGCTCTGGCAGTAACGCCGTAACGGAAGGTTGCAATGTTGAAGTCACTACGCCCCTTATCCTTATGGCGATCGCCATCGTCGAAAACTACCTTGGTGTGGGTGCCAATCCTCAACCCACCAATTACTCCCGCCGAAATATAAATTTTGTGGCGATCGGATTCGCTAGTGGGTATCTGAAACTCTACTAGCAAAGGAAGGGTCAGGTTAACTGTGCTTAGTTTTGTTTTATCAACCTTGTATCCGGCAAGCAGGTAGGAGCTGTCGGCAACCGTTACTCCGTTTACAACCTTTAGAGTCAAGGGGTTATTAAAATGGTAGTCGTTAAATTCAAGCCCCATACCGGTTACCAATCCAATCCAGCTGGTTCCAAAACCCATGCTGTACTGTAGAAAATTTAGGTTTACGTTCCACGAACGGCTTTGCTTCAGGTCGAGCCATTCAAGCTCGTTGCTCATCGAGGTGGAGTGGTCGGCATCCATAAAGCCATTTACACCCATTTCAATTCCAGCCCAATGACCCTTAAATTTTAGCCGGTTGCTACGCCTGAACGAGTTCCTAAAATCCTTGTTCAGACCCTCGGGGATTTCAACGGTAGTTTTATCCTTACCCTCAACAATCACGATGGTTTTTTCGCCAAGCCTGATTATGGTAGAGTCCGATTTCGTGTTGCCTTGGTTTCTGTCCACTATTATCGTGTCGCCTTGGTAAGCAACATTATTGTCCCCGGTATTGCTATCAACAACAAGTGTGTCGGAGGTAGTCTCCTCAACCGTATCGCCATCAGCTACTTTAATGGTTTTCTCCACATTAACCACCATGTTGGGTTTCCTATGATTTGTGCTGAGGGTATCAGAGACTTTTAAAGTGTCAGCGATTTCGAGGCTGCGGAGCATGGTTTCCTTTTCGTTTTGTGCGGTTAGGGTGAAAAAGCTCAGCAGCGATGATGCAAGAATTACTAGCTGTTTCATTTTAGTTGAAGTTAGAAGGTTGATTAAAATTTTCTGTAGGACGGTAGGATAGGTCGTTTTGTTACAGCACCGCTAGTTATTTTTTCGAATTATGGTGGAGATGGCTATTAGCCTGGAGTCAACCTCAATATGCTTGGAGGTGTTGGTGCTGTCGGTTTTTACGTTATAGCTGATGCCAACCAACCCTGCAAGACGTTTTAAACTCAGGCCAGCAATATCGGCCAGCGTGTAAACTTTGGCAGTTGATGGGGCTACATTAGGTGCTAATTCTTTTTCCCGAAAAGCAACACCTTGTACCTTGCCAGTTATTGGAAGGGGTTTAGGGGTAATACTAGCAATTGGCTCAATTATCGGCTCTTTGGAGGCTATTTGCTTTAGCTCTGCCACATTTGTTCTCATGGGCTGAAGCTCTTCGTTGTCCATGCTTATTGTTGATGTAGAGGTTTTATATGCCAGCGACACTGCTACCCGGCTCTCCGGTTTTGGCTGGGTTTGTGGGTAAGTGGTGGTGGAGGTTGGCCTGTTCTCCCTTGGCTGCGATTCTATGATTGCGCTTTTGGCCATTTGATTTTGGGGTTGCAAATCGTCGGGAAGGCTTAGCTTGTGGATGGTATGAAGGCCAACAATGGCTGCAGTAATCGCTGCTGCCGCTGTTAGCATAATCCTTCGTTTTGAAATGATACTATGCCTTTTTAGCGAAGCTTTGTTTGGAAAAGTATGGCTATTCTCGGAAAGTAAAAGGGTATGGGCATAAAGGTTGCGGAACCGTTCAACCTCGGGATGCTGCCCTTTCAGCTCTTCGAGCCTTGCTTTTTCAACCTCGGAAATATCACCCTCCAGTTCGGCGATGCAAAGGTAGTCCATCTCGTTGCATGAGAAGAGATCCTGTTCAACGGTTCTCCTAAGCCGTTGTTTCCCTGAAAAGGAAAGGTTTGGTTTTGGAATGGTTAGCTGGTTTAATCCATCAAGTTCTGAAGCAATGTCGGGATGTAAGCGAAGAAACTTTACTAGTTCAGCCTCAACCTCCGGGCAAAGCTTGCCATCGATGTAGTCGAGCAGGTACTCCTCGTATGTATTTAGGTTGATGCTCATCGGAGTTAAATTAAATTTTCAATACTTACGAGTTTTTCCTTTAGGAAAACTCTGGCTCTGTAGATGTAAACCTTAACCTGCGATTCGTTCAGTCCTGTTATCCCTGCAATTTCACCGTAGGAGTACCCCTCGTAGTCGCGGAGCAGCAGCACGGATTTTTGAACCGTTGGAAGCTGGTCCACCGCATGGTTGATAATTTCCTTTACGTCAAAATTGGGTTGATAGCCAATTTCTAATACTGGCTGCGCATTTTCTAGCTCCTGCTTGTGCCTATCCCTCCTGATGGCGTCAACCGAGGCATGGTACGAAGTGGTGAAAAGGTATGACTTTGCTTTTGACCTATCAATTTCCCCACGCTTAACCCATAGCCTCTCGAAAGAATCCTGCACGTTATCCTCTGCCAGCATGGTGTCGCCAAGCATTTTCAATGCAAAGCGATATATTCCGTCGGAGTATAAATCTACGCAGCTGTTAAAATCCTCAACGGTCATCTATGGCTGTAAATTTAATGTAAGACGATGGAGTTGCTTAAAAGTTACACTTCTCAAGGTATCCTTTAAATGGAGCAGGACAAGTTGTTCAAAAGTTATACCGCAATTTATCGCCCTTTAAATTCGGGTTAAATGGTGTTTTTGCGACTTTCAACATTTTGAAATCTTCTTTACGGGTAGGTTATGATACTCTAAAAATTAATATTTAAAGCTATTCTAAGGGTGAGCAAAAAAGTAGTACTCTGAGTTACGCTCAAAATGGCGGCGGAACTCATCCCTGGTTAGCGGGTTTCCGCTATCGGTAAGCCAACCCTTAAGGGTTGAAATTTTCAGACCGACGGTGCCGGTTAGGAAATCGTAAAGATCATCGGGGTTAGTCCCGTAGTAGTCGCTTGCACCCAGCCCGCATTCAAAAATAATATTCGGCCTGCAACGGCAAAGAGTGCTACGGGCACCAAGTAGCACTTGGAGTTCAGCACCCTCGACATCGATTTTCATAAAATCTATATTTTCCTCCTCATTGACAACGGAGTCCAGCGTGGCCATTTCAACCTCAATCTCCTCAACCTCGGGATGTCGTATGCTGTAGCTTCGCTTTAAAATTCCGCTGTAGGCAGGCGCATTTCTAACCAGCTGGAAGGGGGTTTTCCCTATCCTGTCTCCCAGCACAAACGGATATACCCGGCACCTTCCCGAGTATTTTTTTTCGAGGGCATTGTAGAGCGAAGGAATAGGCTCAAAGGCCAGGTGATGGCCTTTTGGGGCAAATTGTAGGAACAGGTCAAGAATTTCTCCCCTATGGGCACCCACGTCAATGCAGGTGGAGTCGGGCTTTAGGTGTAAGGAGATAATCCTTTTACTAAGCCTGTCGTACCTCAAATTTTTTGTGAGATCGAGGTGAAGCCGGTTCAGGGCTTTCCTAAGCAGGCTTTTAAGCTGGCCGTTCATATCCAAACTGCATGAGGTTGATTTAAGCAGGTTTTCAAAATTAGGAATAGTTGTGGAGCAAGGGCAAGAGGTGTAAAAGTAGGAAGAATTTGCCGATAATTTATATGATTACCTATCAACCTTAAGGTTATGGTAGCAGCACAGCCGTGGCCAACCAGCTAAATACGGCGTAACATGCTATATGCTAAAATTGTCGGACAACCCCTTCAACGGGTTGCAAAAAAATAGTAGGTTTGCAGTCGCTTACTAAATATCCAATACCTGGATACGCCAATTGCCGAAAAATTTCAGCTTGGGTATTAACAGGTAAGCGCTTTAAGTGACAGCGGGTAGCTAACGTTGGAGCATTAACCCGGTTACTGATCATTAAAACTTGAAAAACACTAGATGGCAATGGCAAGCAGCAAGCCTTCAATTCCAAAGGGGACCAGAGATTTTAATCCGGAACAGATGGTCCGGCGGAACTACATTTTCGACAGCATCCGTTCGGTGTTCAGTATTTACGGCTACCAACCCATCGAAACGCCTGCCATGGAGAACCTCTCCACCCTGCTGGGGAAGTATGGCGAGGAGGGCGATAAGCTACTTTTTAAGATTCTTAACTCGGGCGATTTTCTTGAAAGGGTTGACCCCAGCACAGCCAGACCTGGCAACTCCAATGCCGTTTCGCTTGCCATTTGCGAAAAGGGACTACGCTACGACCTAACAGTTCCCTTTGCCCGCTTTGTAGTTCAGTATCAAAACGATATTGTGTTTCCCTTTAAGCGCTACCAGATACAGCCTGTTTGGAGGGCCGACAGACCGCAAAAAGGACGCTACAGGGAGTTCTATCAGTGCGATGTGGATGTAATTGGATCCACCTCGCTTCTCAACGAGCTGGAGCTGGTTCTCATCATCAACGAGGTGTTTCAACGGTTAGGTGTTCGCGTGGTTGTGAAGCTTAACAACCGCAAAATACTAAGCGGTATTGCCGAGGTTATTGGTGAAGCCGAAAGGTTAACCGATATCACGGTGGCCATTGATAAGATTGACAAGATTGGTATTGATGGGGTGAACAGCGAGCTCAGGGAACGGGGTGTATCCGAAGTCGCCATAGAAAAGTTGCAGCCAGTTATTTTACTGAAGGGCAACAACACCGAAAAACTTGGGCTGTTGAAAAATACACTAGCTCCTTCCGAGGTGGGGATGAGGGGAATTGGCGAGATGGAAGAGCTGCTTGAGCTGATTCGACAGAGCGGTGAGCTTTTATCGGAAGTTGAGCTGGACCTCTCGCTGGCACGTGGGCTAAACTACTACACCGGAACCATATTCGAGGTAAAGGCTGCTGATGTCGAAATTGGCAGTATTTGTGGCGGTGGTCGCTACGACGATCTTGCCGGTATTTTTGGAATGAAAAACCTAAGCGGGGTTGGAGTGTCGTTCGGTGCCGACCGCATATTCGACGTAATGCTGCAGCTCAACCTCTTTCCCGATAGCCTGCTATCCTCCACGCAGGTAATGTTTACCAATTTCGGGAAAAGCGAGGCTGCATACTGCCTTAAAGCTCTTCGGCAGCTTAGGGAGCAGGGTGTAAGTGCAGAAATTTATCCCGACCCTGCCAAGATGAAAAAGCAGCTCGACTATGCAAACCGGCGTAGGATTAAGCTGGTTGTCATTGCCGGCGAGAGCGAGATGCAGCAAAACCAGCTATCAGTGAAGAATATGGAAACAGGAGAGCAGGCTACTATTTCTGCTGAAGATGTTGTAAGCTATATCAAAGAAAATATTTAAAGCCATGACCAGAATTCATAGGATTTCACCCCAACCCCTCACATGGAAGGTTTTAGAGGATATTACCACCGGGGATTTCAGGCTATCGCTTTCGGATGAGTCAAAAGTTCTGATTGAAAAGTGCCGCCGTTACCTGGATGTCAAGATGGAGGAAAGCAGCGTTCCCATTTACGGCATCACCACTGGGTTCGGCTCGCTCTGCAACAAAACAATATCCCGAAATGAGCTGTCGCAGCTCCAGAAAAATTTGGTCATGTCCCATGCCTGTTCAACGGGCGCAGAGGTAAGTTCGGAAATTGTTAGACTAATGCTTTTCCTTAAAGCACATGCCCTGTCGTTGGGAAACTCGGGTGTTCAGGTTGCAACGGTGGAGCGTATCATTGATTTCTACAATAACGACGTACTGCCTGTTGTTTACGATCGTGGCTCGCTTGGAGCTTCCGGCGACTTGGCTCCGCTGGCCAATCTTTTTTTGCCTCTGCTTGGCATGGGTGATGTAAGGTATAAGGGAAAGGTTGTAGAGGCTCTGGATGTGTTAAAGGAGTTTGGGTGGCAGCCCATTGAGCTGAAGTCGAAGGAGGGGTTGGCTTTGCTGAATGGAACCCAGTTTATGAGCGCCCATGGTGTTTCCGCAATGCTCAAGGCATTTAGGTTGATAAACCTTTCCGACCTGATTGGCGCAATCTCCCTAGAAGCTTTCGATGGACGGGTAGAGCCGTTCCACGAGAATATTCAACAGGCCAGGCCACATCGGGGACAGGTTGAAACCGCCAGGCACATTAGGGCAATTCTGGAGGGTAGCGAGCTGATTAACCGCCCCAAAAAGCATGT
>DCDD01000034.1 GCA_002316235.1 Bacteroidales bacterium UBA1064 | reverse complement strand
GACTTACCGGTTGCAATCCCGGGTGCCAATATCTCCATGCAGGGATTTCTAACCTACAACGCCACAACTAATGAGGACGGAAGATTCTCTATTGACAGCCTGCTTGTTGATAGCTACGTTCTAAATGTGTCTGGTAAGGGTTTTGTAAGCTACTCGGACACTCTTACCGTTGATGGCGACATGATGCTGGATACCATAAAGTTGTCGAGCGCCAGCTATCCTGTAACTTTCAGTGTATATGCCAACGGTGAAGCTGTTGAGGGGGCTGAAATTGCCATTGAGGGATACCCGGTTATCTATACGAACTCCCTCGGGGTTGCACTTACCAGCCTTAAAGATGGAGATTATAGCTACAATGTTACCAAAACCGGATATAACCCAATTCTGGGGAATACATTTACTGTTTCCGGAGGGGATAAAAACGTAGATATTTTACTTTTCCCCCTGTCGGCTGGCGATTCCAAACTAAATGCAGCAGCAGCTTACCCCAACCCCTTTGACAGCTACTTACGGATAGGCGGCGCAGCAGAGGTGGAATATATCAAGCTTACAAGCCTTACCGGGCAGGTGGTGATGGAGTTTAGAGGAAACGGATCGGAGACCTATACACTCAACACAGCTGACCTGCCGGCCGGATTTTATCTTATTACCATGGAGTCAGCCAGCGGCGAAAAGCTGGTGAAAAAGGTAATCAAGCAGTAGTAGATGTATTTCACACCCATTGGGGTTGAATCTTAGGTGTTGAAATAAAATGAAAACGACCGGGGAACCCCCCGGTCGTAGTTGTACAAGTAAAAAATTAAATCAATATTAAATGCAGCGCAGGTATCCTACTTAACCTCCCATGTTTCGCCGCTGTTGAGCAGGTCGTCAACGCATTTGATTTTTGCATCCTTCATTACCTCCAGCACCTGGTCACGAACATTATCGTCGTAGGTTGAATCCTTTACATTCCTGATAACGCCAAGAGCAATCGGATATTCAGGAAACTCCATGTTGGCCAGCATCATGTGAACGCCGGGGTTGGGGTTATAGGCATCATGAACCAGGATATCATCCATGGTGAAACCTCCCTGTCCAATGGTTACCACCTTTAGGCTCAACCCGCTGAGCACTAGTCCCTTATCCCGATTCTTGCCAAAAACCATCTTTTCCCCGTGATGAAGGACAATAACCCTGTCGTCCCTGGTTTCCTTGCTGCTGATGAAGTCGTAAGCCCCATCGTTAAAAATTACGCAATTCTGTAGAATTTCTACTACCGATGTGCCGTCGTGCTTAGCTGCCTCAACCATAATTTCGGAGGTGAGCTTAACATCCACATCAAGGGTACGGGCAAAAAACTTTCCCTGTGCGCCAATAACCAGCTCACCAGGCCGGAATGGGTGCTCAACAGTGCCAAAAGGCGATGTTTTGGTGATTTTGCCAAGTGGCGAGGTGGGGGAGTACTGACCTTTGGTTAAACCGTAGATTTGGTTGTTGAATAGTAGAATATTCACGTCAATGTTGCGTCGAATGGCGTGAATGAAGTGGTTGCCACCAATAGCCAGGGCATCCCCGTCGCCGGTAATCTGCCAAACGCTAAGGGTGGGATTGGCAACTTTAACACCGGTAGCAATGGCCGAGGCACGACCATGAATACCATGAAAGCCATAGGTATTTACGTAGTAAGGAAAGCGGCTTGAGCAGCCTATTCCCGAAACAAATACGTAGCGCTCTATGTTGTACTTCAGCTCTTTTGAAACCTCGGGTAGAGCTTTTTGGACTGCACTCAGAATGGCGTGATCGCCACATCCGGGGCACCAGCGCACTTCCTGGTCACTTTTGAAATCCTGAGGTGTATAATTTAAGTACTGTTCTTCCATGGTTATTTTCCCTCCAGTAATTGGTTAAACTTTTCTACCAGCTCAACCACGGTAAAGGGTAACCCTTGAACCTTGTTGAACTGCAGGTAGTTGAACTCCTGAAAATTCATACGAAGGTAGTTGGCGAACTGCCCCATGTTTAGCTCGCAAACCACCAGCTTCTTATAGCGGCTCAGTATATCCCGGGTATTTTTTGGCAGTGGGTTTATATAGCTGAAGTGGCAAAGCGAAACGCTTTTCCCCTTTTCGCGCAGGTCGGTTACGGCATCGAGCAGGTGGCCATAGGTGCCACCCCAACCGATAACCAGCAGGTCGCCTTCGCTATCGCCAATCACCTTTTGTTCGGGGATAAACTCCCTGACCCTCTCTACCTTGGCAGCCCTAATATCCACCATTCGCTGATGGTTTATTGGGTCGTGCGAAAGCGAACCTTTCAGAAAGTCTTTTTCGAGGCCACCAACCCTGTGGGTAAGACCTTTTTTCCCGGGCAGCGCCCAGCCTCTGGCAAGGCGCTTATCATCGCGTGCGTAGGGCATGTAACCCTGGGTGCCTTCCTCTACCAAGGGAGGGTTAATTTTTGGGTACTCCTTCATGTTGGGGATAAGCCATGGTTCCGAACCATTGGCAATAAAGCCGTCGGTTAGCAGGATAACAGGAGTCATGTGCTCCATGGCAATTTTACCAGCATTAAACGCCGCATCAAAACAGTTGCTTGGGGAGGTTGCCGAAATTACCACTACTGGTGCCTCGCCATTTCTTCCCCATAGCGCCTGCATAAGGTCGGCCTGCTCGGTTTTGGTTGGTAAACCTGTTGAAGGTCCACCTCGTTGAACATCCACAACCACCAGGGGCAACTCGGTCATTACTGCTAACCCTAAAGCTTCCGACTTAAGTGATAGCCCGGGGCCTGAAGTCGAGGTAACGGCAAAGTTGCCTGCAAAGGAAGCACCAATGGCGGTGCAAATGCCGGCAATCTCGTCTTCGGCTTGCAGGGTTTTTACCCCCAAATCTTTTCTCTTGGAAAGTTCAGCCAAAATATCGGTTGCCGGAGTTATTGGGTATGAACCGCAGAAGAGAGGCAGTCCGGCTTTTTCGGCAGCAGCTATTAGCCCCCATGCCGTAGCGGTGTTACCGCTTACCGTTCTGTATTTTCCTTTAGGCAGTATTTTTGATGGTTTAATACTGTAAGTATTTGGAATGGCCTGAATATTTGCTGCGTAGTTGTAGCCGTCCTGAAGTACTTTTTTGTTTGCCTCAATAATTTCGGGCTTCTTCTTAAACTTCGTTTCAAAGTATGTTTCGGTGAAGTTCATCGGACGGTCGAAAATATAGTAAACCATCCCCAGCGCAAACATGTTCTTGCTCCTAACAATGCTCTTATTATCCAGGCCGCTATCCTTAAGGCTTTCCTTTGTAAGAGTGGTAATTGGTGCCATGATTACCTTGTAGTCCTGTAGGTTGAGCTCGGTTACAGCATCCAGGGTTTTATAACCGGCACGCTGGTAGCCTTTTTCATTAAACTGATCGGCATCGGCAATCACCATGCCTCCTTTTTTGACCCATTTAATGTTGGCCTTCAGCGCGGCAGGGTTCATAGCAACCAGTACATCGCAATAATCTCCCGGGGTGTTAACCTTTTTACTCCCAATATGAACCTGGAAACCAGAAACGCCGCCAATAGTCCCTTGTGGGGCTCGTATCTCGGCAGGATAATCAGGAAATGTGCTTACATCATTGCCAAAAAGTGCAGAGGCATCGGCAAAAAGCGTTCCCGTTAGCTGCATACCATCACCGGAATCACCGGAAAATCGGACAGCAACCTCATCCAACTCTTGAACACCTGTTTGTTTCTCCATAGTAATAAGTTTATTACGCCTTTAACTAGTACCTAATTTTATAATTTGTATAACAATAAATTACTAAAAATGCTCACTTTCTTAGGAATTATAAGTTATGCTTTGCAAAATTACCCTTTTTATTATTAGGCAATAAAATTAAATAATATTTAATAACATATCTTTTTGGGTGAATGCCTTTTTCACCTTTTTTTAATCATTCATGATGTGGGCCATGCCTGCCAAATAAATTCAGTATTCCCTTATATTGCGATCCCTCCCAGTATATTTGTCCGCACCGGCTGCAACGGTAAAATGAGTGGTAATGGTTATAAGAGTTTTCGGCAACAAGACCTTTAACATTTTCCCTATCAACAGTTTCTACTAAACCGTTACATAGCGAGCAGCGAGAGAAGGGGTCAGCAAAGCAAGCCATGCTGAAGTAATCAACTACCTCGTTGAGCTGCTCCTTGGGTTGAGTCGAACGAACATAGTAGCCATGGATGGCTGCTCCGCTCCGGAGAATTCCCTTGTCGCGTGTAAGAATTATTCTATTCTCTGCGGCTGCAAGCCTGAGAATTTGGTCGTCGGAGTAGCAGTTGCTATAGAGCGTGTCGAAGCCATATAGTCTAAGGTAGGATGCCAGACGCCCCAGGTGAACGTCGAGGATGAATACCGGTGGGGCGGGCTCGGTTGGTCGTAGTATTCCGTAATCTATGCTAAGGTTGTAAAATCGCGGGTAGCATGAAATTTGGGAGCTGGGTTCAGGCTTGTAGTCAAAACCAACCGATATGCTGTCAGCCACAATTAAAAATACCTCTACATGCGGTACTCCAACCGATTCGATAAGGTCCTTAACTGTGGGTGTTCCCATGTAGGGTAGGTTAAATGGAACCTGCCGTTTCGACGCCGGTAAAAAATGGTTTAAACCGCCATAGAAGCGCAGCTCGATATGCTTTGAGAATTTCTTTACCATTTTAAATTTATTCGGTGCAACCTGGCAGATTTTAAGGGATTTGTAAACCAATTTCCCCATTCCATCCTGTTAAACAGGTGAATTTTTACAACAATAGTTTTCATTGCTATTTTTGTGAAAAAATACACTAAAGTATGGCAATAATCAAACCACTTAGGGGATTTACTCCAAAAATTGGGGAAAACTGTTTTATTGCCGAAACGGCAGTAATCATAGGAGATGTAGAAATTGGCGATGACTGTAGCATTTGGTATGGCGTTGTGGTTAGAGGGGATGTGAACTCCATCCGGATTGGCAACCGGGTTAACATTCAGGATAACGCGGTTTTGCATACCACCTACCAAAAAACAACAATCAGGCTGGGCAACGATGTATCGGTTGGCCATGGTGCAATTGTTCATGGTGCCGAAGTTCGCGATGGTGCGCTGCTAGGAATGGGATGCACGGTTATGGATAATGCGGTTATTGGCGAGGGTGCAATTGTTGCTGCTAATGCGCTGGTTCTGGAAAATACTACTGTTGAACCGGGGACAATCTACGGAGGTGTTCCAGCCAAGTTTATCAAAAAGGTTGATGCGGAGGTTAGCCGTGAGATGAACGAGCGAATTGCCCGTAACTACCTGTTTTATGCAGGATGGTATAAGCAAGGATAAAGGATTCAAAAACTTGTTTGCCTACCGGCGAAACTTGTCCGGCTCCGGCTGTATCAATTTTAATTCCCTTATTCTTCTTTCTTCTTGCCGCCTAGCGGTAACAACTTTACTTTTCCCGCTCTACGTTTGGCCATAAATATGTAGATTTGCAACAATTTGTATAAACCTTTTCACCCAATGAGTAACTATAAAAGATATCTTATTACTTCTGCGTTGCCCTATGCCAATGGGCCTGTGCATATTGGACATCTGGCGGGTGTTTACATCCCTTCCGATATTTACACCCGCTATCTTAGAGCAAAAGGCGCAGATGTTATATCTGTTTGCGGCTCCGATGAGCATGGGGTTCCCATAACCATCAAGGCCAGGCATGAGAATACAACTCCACAGGCTGTTGTGGATAAGTACCATGCCATAATAAAAGAATCATTCAAACAGTTCGGAATCGATTTCGATATATACTCCCGCACCACTTCGCCTGTTCACTACGAAACTGCCAGCGAATTTTTTAAGAAGCTCTACGAAAAGGGTGTTTTTGTTGAAAAGGTTACCGATCAGTACTACGATGAGGAGGTGGGTCAATTTCTGGCCGACAGGTATATTACCGGAACTTGCCCGCATTGTGGGAATCCCAACGCTTATGGTGATCAGTGCGAAAAGTGCGGAACTAGCCTTAATGCTACCGATCTGATTGACCCAAGGTCAACCCTAAGCGGTTCCAAGCCTATACTGAAAGCAACCAGGCACTGGTTTTTGCCGCTAGACAAATTTCAACCCGAGCTTGAAAAGTGGATACTTGAAGACCACAAGGAGTGGAAAGCCAATGTTTACGGACAGTGTAAAAGTTGGCTCGACCAGGGTTTACAACCCCGTGCGGTAAGTCGCGACCTCGATTGGGGTGTTCCGGTTCCGCTGGATGGTGCCGAGGGAAAGGTGCTTTACGTTTGGTTCGATGCTCCTATTGGCTATATATCGGCAACCAAGGAGTTGACCCCAAACTGGGAGAAATACTGGAAGGATAGCGATACCCGTTTAATCCATTTTATCGGTAAGGATAACATTGTTTTTCACTGCATTATTTTCCCCTCCATGCTTAAAGCATACGGAGATTACATTCTACCCGATAATGTCCCGGCCAATGAGTTTCTTAACCTGGAAGGCGATAAAATTTCCACCTCTCGCAACTGGGCTGTTTGGCTGAACGAGTACCTGGTTGAGTTTCCCGGCAAGCAGGATGTGCTGAGGTATGTACTTACCGCCAACATGCCCGAGACCAAGGATAACGATTTCACATGGAAAGATTTTCAAACCCGTAACAACAGCGAGCTGGTTGCCATCCTGGGAAATTTTGTTAACAGGGCTATGGTTCTTACCCATAAGTACTTCGATGGCAAACTGCCTGCCAGAAACACTCTTACGGATTACGATAATTCAGTTTTGCACGAATTGCCCCGTATAAAGGAAAGGTTGGAGCACAACCTTGAAGAGTTTAAATTTCGTGAAGCGCTTAAAGAAGCCATGAATATTGCCCGTTTGGGCAACAAGTATCTAGCTGATACTGAACCATGGAAGCTTATGGAGAAGGATCCCCGGCAGGTTGCCAACATTCTTAACATTGCCATGCAGATTACAGCGAACCTCTCCATTATACTTGAACCTTTTCTGCCATTTACTGCAGAGAAGATACGCAAGATGATTAATTTTCAGAGTAAGGAATGGAAGCTTGCTGGTTTAGATAGCCTGCTGGCCCCGGGGCATATTCTTGACAAACCCCAGCTGCTATTCGATAAAATTGAGGATGATGTTATTGCTGTCCAGCTAAATAAGCTTCAAGCCACCAAGCTGGTAAACCAGAATTCTGTTAAAAATGTTCCGGAACAAAAGGGTTCTATAAGCTACGACGATTTTTCTAAAATGGATATTCGGGTGGCAACCGTTCTCGATGCTGAAAGAGTTCCTAAAACTCAAAAGCTGCTTAAACTTAAAGTTGATACGGGAATTGACGTACGCACCTTGGTTTCCGGAATTGCCGAGTACTTCACCCCCGAGGAGATGGTTGGACGACAAGTGCTAGTTTTAGCAAATCTTGAACCGCGAAAAATTAGGGGAATAGATTCGCACGGCATGATTCTGATGGCGGAGGATACAAGTGGAAAGCTACAGCTGGTTTCGCCGGCAGCGAAGGTTTCTAATGGCTCAACTGTAAAGTAGAAATACTATTCTTTAGGAATAGGTGCTGGCTACTTTTTGTTGTTTAGTAGTAGCGCCTATTTTCTTACAACCGGTTCACCCTCTACTGACTTAAAAGCCATAATTTTTCAAATGTTTGCTCTGATTTTAATCTTTCCAGCTCCCGCAAAGCCCTGTCGCGGTTGCTAAAAGTATAGAGCGAAACGCTGTAGAGCTTGTTACGTGGTATAAGGGTTGGTTTGTAGCCCTTTTCTGCCAGCTCACTCAGGAACTTCTGGGCATTAACCTCGCTTGTAAAGCTGCCGGCAATTATGTAGAAAGATTTACCCGTTTCAATCACCGGTGGCTCTGTGTAGTTAAGCGCTACTTTCTTACTGGTGGTTTGTTCCAGAATCTTTTCGGCTCCACCCTCATCGGTGGCATTAGGTTGGCCTGAGGCCGATATGCTATCGGGCACTTGCGAGTCCTCTTCTTCTACGATGGAATCCGGAATGGCAGAAGCTAAAGGAAGGTTACCTACGGATGCCATGCTGGACGTGCTATCGGTTGTTGATGGAGAAACCGAGGTTTGCGATTGCTCCCAAAAATGCAATGCTGGAGTAAACCAACACACTGCTACTGCTACCACCACTACGCAGGCTGTAATGGGGACCCATAACCTAACCCGCGATTTTTTTGCAACAGCTGGCTTTGGAGTCGGAATTTTGGTGGTTTGCTCTGTTGATAGTGGACTGGACGCCTGGGTTTCGGCTACAGCTGCATTTTTGTTTTCCTTCGGACTGGTTAGTTTGGAGTCTGCTTTTTGCTTAGGGAGCACTTCTATTGCTGAAAGTCCATACGACTCGGTTGCAGCTGCGCTGGCATCAAATTCAAGAGTGATATTGTTGTTGTCATCCTTTAACAAAGTTCCAACACCGGGGAACTCGAAAGGTTTTCTACTGCTAAGTGCATTGTTTACCCTCTCCACAAGTTGCGTTACCCTTAATTCTGCTTCCTTATGATCAATTCCCAGTGTGCTGCACAGGTAGTTTGTAATAGCCTCGTCGTCAAACGTGCGCGATGTGTCAAAAATGTAGTACTCGCTTGGGGGTTCAATGCTTGACCTATCGTCCGATACTTTTGCCGGATTGCGACGTTTAACAAAACTGCCTAATCCAGGTAGGCTGACAAAATCGAACTGTGACAGAAGCAGCTGAATTACTTGCTCTAATTCCAACTTGTAGGGTAGTTTTGGGTGAACGAACAAATTTATAAAATTAATCGTGTTAATATAACATCCTGGTGGTACAATTATTTTTGAATGGGGCTTTTCCGCTTGAAAATAGTAGGATGTTTTCTGCTTGTCTGCTATGGTTGGCTTGCCAGGTTTTAGGATGTTTTTTTGTTGGGTGGATTGATTTTACCA
>DCDD01000046.1 GCA_002316235.1 Bacteroidales bacterium UBA1064 | reverse complement strand
GCAATAATTCAAATAATTTTATAAACATTAAAATATTCAATGGAGAATCACCATGTCTAAAACTATGAAAACTATGGATGGCAATACAGCGGCAACTCATATAGCCTATGCTCTTAGTGAAGTTGCGGCTATTTATCCGATTACACCATCGTCTGTGATGGGAGAACTGGCTGACGAATGGTCGGCGCAAGGTCGGAAAAATATTTTCGGACAGCCCCTGCGAGTGGTTGAAATGCAGAGTGAAGCCGGTGCGGCGGGAGCCGTGCACGGCAGTCTTTCAGCTGGCGCGCTGACTACAACCTTTACCGCTTCGCAGGGTCTTCTATTAATGATTCCTAATATGTTTAAGATTGCTGGTGAATTGATGCCAGCCGTGTTTCATGTTTCGGCGCGAGCGGTAGCCGGGCAAGCACTCTCGATTTACGGTGATCATTCGGACGTTATGGCTACTCGCACGACCGGTTTTGGTTTAATGGCATCCGGATCGGTGCAAGAGGTGATGGATTTATCACTGGTTACTCATTTAGCTTCGCTGAAAGCCAGCCTGCCGTTTGTCAGTTTCTTTGATGGTTTTCGCACCAGCCATGAAATTCAGAAAATCGAGGTGCTGGAGAACGATGACCTAGCTCCATTGCTCGACCAAAAATCACTTCAGGAGTTTCGCGACAGGGCATTGAACCCCGAACATCCCGTAACCCGCGGCACGGCTCAAAACCCCGATATATACTTTCAGGCCAGGGAGGCTTCCAACAAATTTTACATGGATGTTCCCGATATCGTTGAGGGCTACATGCAGGAGATTACCAAACTTACCGGGCGGGAGTACCACCCATTTTCATTCTATGGCGATCCTAATGCCGAAAATATCATTATTGCCATGGGTTCGGTTACCGACACCATTCGTGAAACTATTGACTACCTCATGGCTAAAGGTGAAAAGGTTGGGATGATAAGCGTTCATTTGTACAGACCTTTCTCTGCGAAATACTTCTTTAAGGTGCTGCCTTCAGCTGTGAAACGCATAGCAGTGCTTGATAGAACCAAGGAACCCGGGGCCAACGGCGATCCGTTATACCTCGATGTAAAAGAGCTCTTCTATGGGAGGGAGAAAGCTCCGATAGTTGTGGGTGGCCGTTACGGGCTCAGCTCAAAGGATACTACACCAGCCCAAATCATTGCAGTTTTTGATAACCTCAAGCTTAGCGAGCCTAAAAATCAATTTACCATTGGCATCATTGATGATGTTACCTTTAAGTCGTTACCAACCGGTAAAGAGGTGAACCTTGCACCTAAAGGAACCTTTCAGGCCAAATTTTTCGGACTTGGGTCGGATGGAACCGTTGGGGCTAACAAGAACTCCATTAAAATAATTGGTGATAATACCCCAAAGTACTGTCAGGCATACTTTGCCTACGATTCAAAGAAATCTGGAGGCATCACCGTTTCCCACCTGCGTTTTGGCGATCAGCCAATCCGTTCGCCTTACCTGGTAATTACTCCCGATTTTGTTGCCTGCCACGTTCAATCATACCTTGGTAAGTATGATGTGCTTAAGGGTTTGCAGCCCGGTGGAACATTCCTGCTAAACACTATCTGGAGTAAGGATGAGCTGAACGAAAAGCTACCAAACTCTATTAAGCGTTACATGGCTGAAAATAGTATTAAGTTCTACATAATTAATGCTACTCAGATTGCCGAGGAGATTGGTTTGGGTAACCGCACCAACACCATAATGCAGAGCGCATTTTTTAAAATTTCGGGTGTAATCCCCTACGATGTGGCTGTTAAGGAGATGAAAAAGGCCATTGAGAAATCATACGGACGTAAGGGAGAAGAGGTTTTGAGGATGAATTTTGCCGCCGTTGATCGTGGGGGAGATGCTATTCAGGTTGTAGTGCCTATGGAATGGGCAAAACTTCAGCCTGAGAATAAACTTGAAATTGAGGGTGCCCCTGAGTTTATCAATAAGGTGGTGCTCCCAATAAACCTTCAAATGGGTGATGATTTGCCCGTGAGCGCATTTGTTGGTCGTGAGGATGGAACTTTCCCTGCCGGGACAACCCGTTACGAAAAGAGGGGAATTGCAGTTAATGTTCCTGAGTGGATTTCGGAAAACTGCACCCAGTGCAACCAGTGCGCTTATGTTTGCCCCCATGCAGCCATTCGTCCCTTCCTTTTAACCGAGGAAGAGTTGAAAAACGCACCTGCAGGAACCAAAACTGTTAGGGGAAATGGCGGAATTAAGGATTTCAACTTCAGGGTACAGGTGAGCGTTCTCGACTGCACCGGCTGCGGCAACTGTGTTGAGGTTTGCCCCTCCAAGGAAAAGTCGCTGGTTATGCGACCAATTGAATCACAAATGGCCGAGGCAGCCAGGTTCGATTACATGCACGAAAAGGTGGGCTACAAGGATATTCTTGGTAAAGAAAAATCGGTAAAGAACAGCCAATTTGCCCAGCCATTATTCGAGTTTAGCGGAGCTTGCGCTGGTTGTGGCGAAACTCCTTACATAAAGGCTATTACCCAGCTCTATGGCGACCGCATGATTGTGGCAAATGCTACAGGTTGTTCCTCCATTTACGGTGGCTCAGCTCCATCTACCCCATACTCTGCCGGGCCTGATGGCAGAGGTGTGGCTTGGTCAAACTCATTGTTTGAGGACAATGCCGAGTATGGTTTTGGAATTGCAACCGGAGTGGCCAAGCTCCGTCAACGCATAGCCCTTAAACTTCAGGAAGCACTAGAAGGTAATTTTACCAGCACTACGAAGGAGGCTATGAAGGAATGGATTGCCGGTAAGGATAATGCTTTCCTTTCAAAAGCCGCTTCAGCCAAGCTGATTGCCGAACTTTCCAAGGAAAGCAACCCGTTGGCAAAAGAGCTGCTCAGCTTAAAACAATACTTCGAGAAAAAATCAATCTGGATTTTCGGTGGTGACGGATGGGCTTACGATATAGGTTACGGGGGGCTGGACCATGTGCTCTCTACGGGTGAAGATGTCAATGTGCTGGTTCTCGATACTGAGGTTTACTCCAACACAGGAGGGCAGGCTTCCAAATCAACTCCAGCTGCTGCTGTTGCCAAGTTTGCCGCTTCGGGTAAACGTGTACGTAAAAAAGATCTCGGCATGATGGCCATGTCCTATGGATATGTTTACGTTGCGCAGGTGGCTATGGGCGCCGATCACAACCAGTACCTTAAGGCTATTAAGGAAGCCGAGGCATATCCCGGACCATCGCTTATAATTGCCTATTCGCCGTGTATAAACCACGGTATTCGCAAGGGAATGGGTTCAACTCAAAGTGAGGCGAAACAGGCTGTTAAGTCGGGTTACTGGCACCTGTACCGCTACAACCCCCTACTTGAGGCTCAGGGACAAAACCCATTCCAGCTCGATTCAAAAGAGCCCGATTGGGGTATGTTCCAGGATTTCCTGAAGGGCGAAGTGAGGTACACCTCCCTTCAACTTTCCTTCCCCGATCAAGCCAACGAGCTGTTTAAAGCTGCCGAGGAGAATGCTAAGTGGAGGTACAACTCCTATAAAAAACTTGCTGGCGTTGTTGAGAAGCCTTAATTTGATTGTGTAGAAGGTATTTTAGCTGATCACATTTTCTTATAGACCATTTGTAAAAGGCTTTCCTGATTGCAGGGAAGCCTTTTTACGTTTAAAATAACTTGCAAAAGTGATTATGAAATTTGCCATATTTAGATGGGCAAATTTTTTTTCATGCAATGTTTTTTTACTTTTATAAGCCGATAGGAATTTTTTGCGATTCGCAAAAAGATATCAACCGGGGATGATTATAAAGTTACTCAATAAAAAACCTGTGGCATGTTGTCTAAAATAAAAAATTATTTAGCAAAGTTGCATATTCCCTACTTTTCTTTTGCCCGCTATCTTAAAGCAGGAGGAAGTGCCATAGGGTTTATGTTGATAGGCATAAGCGGTGGGCATAGCCAAATCGTGTCCCAGCCGGTAACACGTCATATTACAGTTGATGAAGGCCTTGCCGCCAGCGAAGTTTACCATGTTTTTCAGGATTCCCGAGGATATATCTGGTTTGGAACTAACAACGGCGTTAGCCGTTTTAACGGCTATGAGTTCGAGAACTTCGACTTGGTATCGGGGTTGCCTGATAATACGGTTTTTGAAATCTACGAGGATTATAAGCACAGAATATGGTTTATACCGTTCTCAGGTTCCCTCTCATACTATGAAAACGGAGAAATAAAGAGCTATAGGTACAACTCCAAAATTGTTGAGCATCTTCCCAACAGCAGGGGCCCTTCTAAGCTGTCATTTTTTGTGGACAGCTTGGACAATGTTTCTTTTGGTCTAAAGGACTTCGGAATCATTTCAATAGACCAGGAGGGGATTTACAAGCATATTGACGATAGCAACACCGATGCCCAAGTTGTTGTCAGAAGCGTAGGGTCGGGAAAATTTTTAGTTTCCGATTCACATGAACCTCGGAAGTATGGCCTATTCTACTTTGATGGAAGGCAGTCATACAGGTTTACTTTAAGCGAGCTGGGCATTAAGCCGTTTAAGCCGATTTACTTCTATGCACAGCAAGCAAAGGATGGCTCGGCTTTTATCACCATCGACGGTAATATTTTTAGGATAAAGGATGGCAGGGTTGTAAGCCATAATCATTCCATTACGCAATCGGTAATATGGATTAGCATTGACGCTGATAACAACCTGTGGGTATCTGCCTTTGAAGGAGGGGTTTACATGTTTCCCAATTGCGATTTGGAATCGCCGGAACGGCTATGCTTCCTTAAAGACTATCAGGTTACCTCAGTGCTCAGGGATGATGAGGGGTCCTACTGGTTCTCCACCCTTAACGATGGTGTTTTTTATGTTCCCGACCACCAGATTGCGGTTTTCTCGAAGGAAAATGGCTTATCGGACAACCGGGCTAATGCTGTTTATGCAAAGGACGGTAAAATCTACGTTGGGTTTGAGATGGGATTTGTTGATGTGATTGAGAACGGACAAATCACCCACTACAAGCTTAGCAGCAAAGATAACATAGGGATAACCTATGTCAGAGATATCTATGGTGATACACTAACCGGCAGGGTGCTGGTAGCTGCATTTGGGCACGTAGCCTACTTTGAAAACAATAAGCTTAAAAAACTTATTCCGGATAGTTTTAACCTGAATACCCGTCGGATAATTGGCAGTAGGGGAGGTGGCTACTGGCTGGCTACTGCCAAGGGGTTTTATAAAATCGAGAACAATAGAATTGCCTACGATTCAAGGAGCGATGGCTTTAACGGAATGGTGTTCAGCATGGCCGAGGACTACAAGGGTGATCTGTGGTTCAACACAGTAAATGGTCTTTGGAGGTATTCCGACAGCAACTTGCTCTTTATGGGGTCAGAAAATCAGCTGTTGGCAAAAATTGGCCACAGCATGTTCTTCTCACACCGCGACTCATCGCTATGGATTGGAACTAACGGTGCTGGTATAGTCATATATGGAAAAGATGGCAAGGTTTCCCAAATATCTGCTGCCGATGGTCTGGTTTCCAACTCCATACACTACCTTTTTCCCGAAGGGAATAGGATTTGGGCTGCAACCCGCCAGGGATTGTCCATTCTTACACTTGTTAACGATACCACCTATAATATCCAGAACCTTACCGTGCTGGATGGTCTTCCCAGCAACGAGGTAACCACAGTATTTGTAATGGACGGAATGGCTTACATCGGGACCAACAAAGGGCTGGCTATTCTTAACTATAGTAACTTGGGATTCAATCATACCCCACCAAAAATCGAAGTATTAGGCGTTTTTGTTGATGGACGTCCTGTAGCACCTGTAAATGGAGCAGTTCAGATAAACTACTCAAGTAATGTTGTTAACTTCTCTTATATCGGGCTGGCCTATAGGAATATGGGTAATATATTATACCGGTACCGCTTAATGGGGTTAGACTCTACATGGGTATTTACCCGTAGCACCAGCTGCATATTCAGCAACTTGAAACCCGGAAGCTACACCTTTCAGGTTCAGGCTCAGAATTCTAACGGTATATGGAGTTCAAGAAGTGCATCCATTGACCTGATTATAAGGCCGCCTTTCTGGGAGAGGTTTTGGTTCATAATTCTTGCCGCCACGATCCTTGCCGGAACGGTTTATGCTGTTTACTCGCTGAGAATCAGCGAAATTAAGCGACGTAACGAGCTTATCAACAGCATCAACCTCTACAAGCAGCAATCGCTCCGACAGCAAATGAACCCCCATTTCATTTTCAACACCCTTAACTCTATACAGTACTTTATACTCGAGAGGGATACAGTTAGCTCGCACAAGTACCTTACAAAATTTGCCCGTCTCATGCGCTTAACACTCGACAACTCTCTTTCGCCAACTGTTTCGCTAAGAGATGAGCTAGAAGCCCTTAGGCTTTACCTCGATTTGGAAGCCCTACGGCTCGAAGGTAAGTTTACCTACTCCATTGACTACAACGACGACGAGTCGATACTTAACAATAAAATTCCCACCCTGATGATTCAGCCTTTTGTGGAAAACGCAATTTGGCATGGTATAATGCTTAAAAAGGAAAAGAGCGGACATGTGTGGGTGAAAATAGCTGATGAGGGCAGCAGGATTGTTTGCACCATCCGGGATGATGGTGTTGGCCGGACCAAAGCCCAGCGAATTCAAGAGCAAACTGGTAAGGAATACTCCTCAAGAGGATTTCAAATAACCAAGCAGCGAATCGAATTGCTTAATACCCTTTACGGCGAAAAGTTTAGCATAAAGTTTATCGACCTCTTCGACGACATGGGCAATGCCAGTGGGACATTGGTAAGTATTTCCATTCCTAAAAACCTGGATGTTGTTTAGCGACCCATCAGTAGCTGCTGTCTTTTTTTGAAGAGCAGCATTGTTGCAAACGGCATGTTATAATAAGTGAGCTGCATGTTAGCCACTTCCATAGCTGTGGGTAAACCAGATTCTCGTTTTCTCTTCCATGCGTTTGTTTTGCTTAGTGGTTGCCCAATTTTTTTTAACTTTGCAAAAAGCAAGCCCTCATGCTTAAAGCCCTAATTGTTGATGACGAAATTGCATCGTTTCGCACCCTTGAAGTGCTTGTGGGGCAGTTTATCAGCAATGTTCAGATTGTTGATATTGCGCGTTCTGCTGCTGAGGCTCTTGACAAGGTGGAGAGGATAAGCCCCGACCTGGTTTTTCTGGACATCGAAATGCCGGGTGGCGATGGGTTTGATTTTCTTGAAAGATGCGCAGCGAGAAAATTTGAGGTAATTTTTATTACAGCCTACAACCGCTATGCCATTAGGGCATTTCGGTACAGCGCTATAGATTACCTCCTTAAACCGATTGATGTTGATGAGCTAAGAGCTGCCGTTGAGCGTGCAATTAAACGTCGCTATGCAAACTTCGACGGGCACAACAAGTACTACGCCCTGTTTGAAAATTTGCGCTCGGTAATCCCCTCAAAGCTGGTTGTTACAGCCAACCAGGTATGCGAGTATATCAACCTAAACGACGTGTGCTTCCTGGAAGACGACGATAAAATGACCCGAATAACCTTTACCGGTGGTAACACCATGAGGGTTGAAAACCAGCTAAGCTACTTTGAAGAAATACTAGGCGACCGTCATTTTTATCGAATTAATTCAAAGCAGCTGGTTAACGTGGACCACATCAGACGAATTGCCAATAGGGCAAGCGATAACCTGGAGCTGGACAATGGAACACTGTTAGCTGTAGATGTCGGGTTAAAAGCAGGCCTGGAGAGGTGCCTGGAAAAATATATTAAATTGGGGAAAGAGTAGTGGGACGAATTTTAGCACTCGATATTGGGCAAAAACGAACGGGAATTGCGGTAACAGATCCTTTGAAGATAATTGCCAACGGGTTGACTACCATACCCTCCCATACGGTACTCGGTTTTTTAGCCGATTACTTTAGTAAGGAAAGTGTTGAACTTCTGGTAGTTGGTAGCCCTAAACAGATGGATAACTCTTCATCTGAGGCTATGAAGTTTATCGATCCAATTGTGCGCGGGATTAGAAAGACTTTTCCTGGTATGCCTATTCAGTTTATTGATGAGCGCTTTACCTCTAAAATGGCAAAGCAGGCCATGATTGATGGGGGCATGAAAAAAATGGATCGCCGCAACAAAGCTATGGTTGACACCATTAGCGCAACAATTATTCTTCAGTCGTATCTCGAAAGCCTTTCGTTTAATCGTTAGGAGGGCTTAGGTTAAACTTTTTTGAAATAGGCTTGTTAAAAAATGATGTACAGCTTTATTTATTTGCTATGATTCTTCCTATTTACGTTTACGGCTCGTCAATTCTTAGAAAAGTGGCTCAGGACATAAACCCTGACTACCCTAACCTGAAAAGGTTGATTGACGATATGTTTGAAACCATGAGCCAGTCCGACGGAATTGGCCTGGCAGCACCTCAAGTTGGCCTATCTATAAGGTTGATAGTAATTGATGGTACTCCGCTAGCTAAAGATGACCCCTCCCTAAAGGATTTTAGAAAGGTGATTATCAACCCATACATTGAGGAACGTTTTGGAGAAAAGGTGATTTACAGCGAGGGATGCCTCAGCATTCCGAATATCCATGAAGAGGTAGAGCGTGAGGAGAAAGTTCGGATTAGCTATCTGGACGAAAATTTTACCGCTCACAACGAAGTTTTTGAAGGCTTTGCTGCTCGCATTGTCCAGCACGAGTACGACCACCTGGAGGGAATCCTCTTTACCGATCGCCTTTCGCCTATCCGCAAGCAGCTGCTGAGATCAAAGCTGGGTGCAATATCTAAGGGTAAATTCACCGCCGATTATAAGTGCCGTCTGGTTAAGTAGCGTTGCCTGCAATCTATCGATTACTGGCAACTTTAATTTGTAAATAATGGCAATGGTGATTGCCCAAATATTCTATATTTTTTTCGGTTTATTTCGACGGTAATCTACATCCACTATTGTAGGATAATATCCTTTACATGCTCACGCAATCAATTGCAGAACCCGAGCTGTTAATGCATTCCTATTTGATTAACAAATTTTGTATTCAGGTAGTATTGTTTATTTAACAAGTTGATTGTAAATTTATTTGGTTATTTCAAACTAAAACCAAACAACTATGGACAAGAAACTTGTATTCAAGGATGTGCTATCCAACGGTGTTAGCACGGGGCTAAAGAACTTTCTTTCGCTAATCGGCTGCGTGGTGCTCTGGTTGCTTACCGTTTGGATTCCCTACATAAACGTTGGGACAACCATTGCCATTATCACCCTTCCCGCAGCACTGAGCAAGGGTGCAGTCATTTCACCCCTCGAAATATTTAATAAAAGGTATTTTAGGTACATGGGTGAATTCTTCCTGGTGGAGGGGCTTGCAGGCATTATAATTTTTTCGGCAATGCTTTTCATGTTTTTCCCTGCCATTGTGATGTCAATTGCTTACAGCTTTGGCGCTCTTCTGGTAGTTGACAAGGGAAAGGGCGCTTCGGAGGCCTTACGGCTTAGCAACAAGGCTACCTACGGGAACAAGTGGACAATTTTCTGGGTTCAGCTCGTACTCATCCTCCCCATGTTCATCTTTGCCTGGATTTGGAGACCGTTAGCCATTATCTATGCCATACTTTATGTGCCCTTCACCCTTGGCGCAACTGCTTTTATTTATAAGGAGCTTACTGGTGATATTAGTGAGGAGTAGGATAGCTGTAAAAGATTCTTGCAGCTAAAAAGAAAAACCCCGTCGTGATGAGAAGGGGTTTTTCTTAGCAACAACTTAAAGGTATGAACAGAACCTACTCAATAACCAGAACCTTGTTTTTCGGATACTTTACGGAATACTTCAGGTCGAGTTTCTTTTCTGCTCCCGGTTCCAGCGTCAACTCCCAGGTAACCTCTCCATTTTCTGTATTTACCTTGCCTCCCGAGGTTTCCAGAATATTTACTTCAATCTCCTCAGAGGTTGATACCGGAACCTGGTCCATCACAGTTATGCTTATTTTCTGAAGCTTATTATTTTTAACGGTAGTGCGCCATGTTCGTGTTTCCTCCTTTTTGGTGCCTACCAGCTGGCGGGTGGTGTAGTCTTTAATTTTTTCGCGGTTAATGCTAATGCCCTTATCCCTACCAAGTGATACCTGAAGGGTGTCTGTTGCCCTGGAGATATCGAGAACAGTAGCGCCAACAAAAGTATTCTCAAAAAATATGTTGGCCTCACCATCGAGCAGGCTATACTTTTCCCAGTCGGTTATTCTGGCCAAAAGGAATGCACTCCTGTCAATTTTGGGAACGCTGTAGTACTCGTACATGGCGGGCAGGCTATAGGTAACCATTTCAACCGTATGGTTTTTGTTGTCCGAGTCTACCGTGTAGGGTTCACGAATTTCAAAATCAACGGCAGTAGGTTTTTGAGCAATTCCCTGTTGGCCAACCACTCCGCCAGCTTCATCCATATAGGTTGCTTCATCGGCTGATTTTGAGCTGGGAGCAGCAAGCTTTCGCTTTTCGGCGGTTATTCCGTAAGCGGTTACTACCACCTCCTCATCAAGCATCATATTATTCTCGCTCAACACCACATTCATGATAGGGTTAACCGGAAGTGTTTGCGATTGGTAGCCAACGAAGGAAAAGGTCAGGTAGCTTGCGCTTGCCGGCAGGGTAATGGAGTAGCTTCCGTCAGCTGCAGTTACGGTGCTAATTGTTGTTCCTGTTACGGTTACACTTACTCCCGGTAGGGGGTTTCGTTCAGAATCCATTACCCTTCCCGTAACCCTTCCAAGTTGCTGGCTATAGGTTGGCGGTAGGGTGTTGTAGTTTAAGAAGTAAGTCTTTAGCGTAGGGGGTACTCCTGAAACATTTGGCTCGGAAGTTGATAGCTTCAACTTCACATTTTTCCAATCGGTTTTTGAATCTTGCTTTATGTTTGCCTTATAAACCAATACAACAGGTTGGTCTATGCTTAAAGCCCTGATATCGTAAGAGGGAAACCAACCTGCATTTCCAACCATGAAGGTTACCTCAAAAGTAGCCGTTACATCATTTGACGCTTCAACGTTAACCATCACTTCACCACTAGGATACTGTTTCTGGCTGGTGAGGGTGTTCAGCTGGTTTTGAAGTTCATTTTGCTTTTTATTCAGCTCTTCTATCTTCTTGTTAATTTCGAGTTCCTTCAACTTCAGAGCTGAAATTTTAGTGCCGTAGAATGAGGATGTTTCTCTAAAGTTAGCTACGCTGGTTTCCTGATTTTTGCCGCCAATTATCCTGTTATCCTGCATGAACTTCAGCTCTTCGGAGTTAATTTCCAGGTTGATGTTTTCAAGTTTCAATCCCTCTGCTACTGTCCGAAGGGTAGCTTCCAGGTCGGTTAGCTCCTTTGGCTTCTGCAGCCTATCTACAAAATTTTGTTGGTGGTTAACCGCCAGCACGCTTACACTATTGCTAGCCTTTACCCGAATGCTTTTTGCATCAATATAGGGTGAAAGATTCGTAAATTTCAGCAAGCTTTTACCCTTTGAAAGCTCGGTAGTGGCCTTTCCGGTTAGCTGGGCGCCATCTATGAATACCGTAACCTCCTCAACCTGTATCTTTAGGTTTTTCTCCGGGAGTTCCTGGGTGTAGGCATTTCCCACTATCAAGGAGACTAAAAAAAATAGGGCAAGTAGTTTTTTCATTGCTTCAAGTTATTATTAGTGTTAAATA
>DCDD01000222.1 GCA_002316235.1 Bacteroidales bacterium UBA1064 | reverse complement strand
TTTTAACCGGTCAGTAGTGATTCATTTTAATATTTTACATACGGAAAATATTTTTGACGAGTGGAGGAATTTTGTAATTAAATGGTTTTGCCGAATGGTTATATGGCGGTTTGATGATGAAAAGGGGATGCCAAATACTGGCATCCCCTTTTCTATTATTATGGGTTTAAAACCGATAGGAAATTCTGTGCTACTCCACAATTTGCATCTCGTCCACCAGCCTGGTTGCACCGGCATACTTATCAATTATGAATAGCACGTAGCGGATATCAACCGAAATTGTTCGCTGCAGGTTGTTTTCGAATACGATATCACCGCTCATGGCCTCCCAGTTACCGTCGAATGCCAAACCTATGAGTTCGCCATTACCGTTCATTACAGGGCTTCCGGAGTTTCCACCGGTGATGTCGTTGGTTGAAATGAAGGCGATAGGCATTTTGCCATTTACGCCGTAGCGGCCATAATCCTTAGCCTGGTATAGGTCTTTAAGACGTTGCGGCACTACAAATTCCCAGTTGTCCGGATCCTCCTTTTCCATTACGCCATCGAGAGTAGTTTGGTAGTCGTAATGAACGGCATCCATGGGGTAGTAATCCTTTATTTCGCCGTAGGTAAGCCTCATGGTAAAGTTGGCATCGGGGTAGAGCGCCTTGCCCTTATTCATCTCCATAATTCCAGCTATGAAGAGTCGCTGCCCTTTTTGCAGCTTTTGGTTGAAGGGTTCCATTAACCCGTAAAGCTCCATTGCCTTTGCATTAATTGATTGGGCGGCAATGAATGCGGGATCTTTTTGAAGGGTTTTCAGGTTCGGTTTCGACAGGAAGGCAAATAGCTTTACAGAGTCAACAAACATGGATTTGTCGAACATTTCATCTATAAACCTATCAAAATCGTTCTTATACTTTGTACGAATAGTGTTGAAGATATCGGGTTGGTACTGTACAGGAACATTTTCGGAAAAAATTTTGAACATAGCCTTGGCCACCTTTCTATCGGTTGGGGCGTTGTAGTCCTTGTAGAACATGGTAGCTCTACTCTTAAGCATAGCTACATTTTTGCTTAGCTCCTCGTTGTTTCCCGATTTTAAGGGTTCAACAATACGTTCGGCTATTCCTGCAATGCTCATCAGCTCGGTTCCACGGCTGAGTGCTTCACCTATGTATTGGGTGGCATGGAGGTAGTCCTTTCGACCGGTAACTCCTTCGTTAATCAGGTTTAGCGCTTCCCCATACATTTGAACTCTTTCAGGGTTGGCATTTACCCACCGGGTGAATTCGGCCTCACCGGCTTTTTTAACGTCAATCACCTTTAGGCGTTTGAGGGACTTGTTCATGCCGATGGAGTTTTTCCAGTAGTTGGACGAACCGGAGTACTTTGAGGCATACTTGATGTTAACGGCTTTGTCGGCCAGCATGTCTTTCAGAAGAATGTCCTGGCGAATCCCTCTAATGTAGATTCTGTTGGCATTGGAGATGCTCATCATCTCCTCTACTTCCACGGAGGTCATGTAGCGTTCGGTGCTGCCGGGGTAACCCATAATCATGGCAAAATCGCCATTCTGTAATCCTTTAATTGAAACAGGAAGGAATCGCTTGGGTTTCAAGGGTACGTTGTCGGGTGAGTAGTCGGCTGGTTGGTTATCCTTGCCGGCATAAACGCGGAATACTGAGAAATCACCGGTATGGCGTGGCCACATCCAGTTATCGGTGTCGGCACCAAACTTACCTATTGACGAGGGAGGAGCACCTACCATTCTGACGTCGTTGTAAACCTCGTTAACAATCAGAAAGAATTGGTTGCCGCCAAAGAAACTTCTAACGCTGGCCTGGTAGTGCGTACCGGCTGTAGCGCTGGATGCTATTTTTTTGCCTACAGCTTGAATGGCCTGATTGCGTTCAGCCTCGGTCATGCTGGGGTTTAGGGCAGCATTTACCTGGTCGGTAACATCCTCGATACGTACTAAAAATGTTGCGGTTAGCCCCGGGGTGGGAATTTCTTCCTGCAACGACTTTGCCCAAAATCCATCGGCAAGGTAGTCATGCTCAGGGGTGCTATGCTGCTGGATGGCCCCGTAGCCGCAGTGATGGTTGGTAAGAATCAACCCCTGGTCGGATACTATTTCGCCGGTGCAACCTCGACCGAAGATGATTACAGCATCTTTAAGGCTCGACTGGTTAATCTGGTAGATGTCGTCGGCAGAGAGCTTAAGCCCTTTTTGCTGCATGACGTCTATGTTCAGCTGCTTGAGCAGGGGCAGAAGCCACATCCCCTCATCGGCCCTGACCATTGCACCGGTTAAAAGCAACAAACCGGTTAGTAGTGCAAGAAATCTTTTTTTCATGTTGTTTGAGTTTTGGTTGTTAATGGTTAAGTATAGTGTTATGACAGACTAGCTCTTGTTTAGTTTAAAGCTAACATTTTGTCTTGGACTGGGGCAAAAGGGCGAACGTCAGCCGATGGTAGGGCGTTGGCCCTAGTTCTGCAATTGCCCTCCTATGCAGCTTGGTTGGGTAGCCCTTGTTTGTTCTCCAGCCATAACCTGGAAACTGTTCTGAGAGTTCATTCATTAGCTCATCGCGGTATGTTTTAGCAAGTATTGATGCTGCGGCAATTGACTGGTAGGTGTGGTCTCCACCCACTATGCATGTATGGGGTATTCCTGGAAAATTCTTAAACCTATTACCATCAACCAGTAGATGCTGGGGTGTTGCCCTGGTAAGAGCCTTTATCGCCATGTGCATTGCCAGAATGGATGCATTAAGAATGTTCAACCTGTCTATTTCCTCGTTCGACACCCTTGCCACAGCCCAATCTAATGCGTAGTGTTGAATTAGCTGCCGGGCGGCAAGCCGTTGCTTTAGGGTTAGCTTTTTTGAATCATCAATGGAGTTATCGTAAAAATCGGGAGGCAAAATTACTGCTGCCGCAAAAACAGGCCCTGCCAGGCAACCCCTTCCGGCCTCATCGCAACCCGCTTCAACGAGTCCCGGCGTGTGTATTGTCCTCAAACATCCCATTCCCATCAACTTTCGATTGTTTTAGCAATGATGTCGTAAAGCCTGCTGGCGGCTTGCTCCCAGCTGAACTTTTGGCGCTGCACCCTTGCGTTGGAGATGAGTCTCTGCCTTAGCTGGGTATCCATCCATATACGCTCCATTGCTTCAGCAATTGATTCATCACTGGTTGGTTCAAAGTATATTGCGGCATTCCCTGCTACCTCGGGCATTGAGGTAGAATTTGATGCGGCAACAGGAACTTCACACAGTATGGCCTCCAGAACAGGTATCCCAAAACCCTCAAAAAGCGACGGAAAAATCAGGGCTTGAGCAGCGCCAACAATACGGCTTAACTCGGGCAACCCTTTTCGGCCGGTAAAAATAATATCATCCTTAAATTTACTTTTATGGTGGGCTGCTTCTATGGAAGAAGCTTTGAACATTGTTTCACCCACCAGAACCAGCTTTGCCTGAATGTTTGTTTTACGCCTAAACATATCGAAAGCGTTAATGAGGCTGCTAATATTTTTTCTTGGGCTGAATGCACCAACGAAAACAAAGTAGGGCCATCCATCGGTAAGCTGGTTGCGCTGATCGGCTCGTTCTATTTCGGTTAGGGGTTTAAAGTTATCACTAGCACCATTGTAAACTACATCTATTTTTTGCGGATTTACCTTGTAAGCCTCAACAAGCGTATTTTTTGAATACTCACTTACGGTGACAATTCGTTTTGCCTTACCTGCAAATTTTGGGAAATACTTGTTTAGGTACAACGAGGTCAGCCATGGCAGTCCCTTGGGGTAGTAGTAAAAGTTGATGTCGTGAATAACTGCCAGCTGGGGTGTCTTGGTTTTAAGCGACAGGTAGCCATCGGGAGAAATGAAAATATCGGGTTTCAGCTTTTTCAAAAACCGATTTACGGAAAACTCAAACCAGATATACCAAAGAATAGGATGTCGTGCAGGCGGACCAAGCACAACAGGGTGAATATTTTTGGCAAAAATAAACTCCCGGCTAAACGGCCGGTCAAAAATGAAGAAAAACTCATCGTTTGGATGGTCTATGGCCATGCGGCTAAAGGTCTCGTAGGTAAACCATCCTATTCCTTCGAGTTTTCCATGAATCAAGAGCCTTGTGTTAACCGCAATGCGCATGTTTTCTTTTTGGCTAAATACACAAAAATTTTATCAATTTGCAAGTTAAGGCAAAGTCATCATAACATTTGAAAACGTTGCTAGTTGCTATGCTGGTGCGCACTTTAAATAGAACTAACCCGATAAAATTCATAAATTCAGCATAATATTTTGAAAGAATGTTAGAAAGCTGTATATTTGCAACAGTTTTTAAGCAGGTGGCAGGGGACAGAGTCCCCTGTTTTATTAGATGTAGCAATAATGATTAGCCGGGAAACAATTGAAGCGATAGTTGCAGAAAAGCTGGAGGAGGAAAACCTTTTTATTGTTGATATCTCCATAAGTCCCAAAAATACCATAACCATCATGCTTGATGGTGAAAAGGGTGTTAGTATTAAATCATGCGTGGCAATCAGCCGTTTGGTCGAGTCGAAGCTCGATAGGAACGTTGAAGATTATGGGTTAGAGGTAACCTCTGCAGGGTTAGGACAGCCGTTTAGGGTTGTCCGGCAGTATAGCATCAATATTGGCAGGGAGGTAGAGGTTTTGCTTTTGGACGGAAACAAGTTCAAAGGCGTTATTGTGGAGGCCGGTAGCGATAATTTTAGCATCGAGTATAGCGAGAAAGTTCTTATGGATGATGGTAAGCACAAACAGGTGGTGCAGCAGCGAAAGTCGTTTCCCTACAATGTGGTAAAGTCAACCAAAGCGGTCATTTCGTTTAAATAGTAAATATGATAAATAATCAGCACAATGGAAAACATTAACCTAGTTGACACATTTGCGGAGTTTAAGGAGTTAAAAAATATTGACAGGCCTACCATGATGAGCGTTCTGGAGGATGTTTTTAGGGCGACGCTTATAAAGCTTTACGGGTCTGACGATAACTTCGATATTATTATCAACATTGATAAGGGCGATTTTGAAATTTGGCACAACCGCGAGGTGGTTGAGGACGGCAAGGTCGAAGATCCAGGAAGGCAGATAGCCCTATCGGAAGCTAGAAAAATTGATGCGGACTTTGAGGTGGGCGAGGAGGTAACCTCCGAGGTGAAGTTTGCAGACTTCGGGCGAAGGGCAATCCTGGCATTGCGCCAAAACCTCACTTCACGAATCATGGAGCTCGAAAAGAACAACCTCTACAATAAGTACAAGGATAGAGTTGGAGACCTTATCACCGGTGAGGTTTACCAGGTCTGGAAGAAAGAAATCATGGTTCTGGACGATGAGGGTAACGAGCTGGTGCTACCCAAAACAGAGCAGATACCAACCGATTTCTACCACAAGGGTGACTCAATAAGGGCCGTGGTGTACAAGGTGGAGATGAAAAACAACACCCCGCAAATTATCCTTTCCAGAACTGCCAATGCCTTCCTCGAGCGCCTATTCGAGCTGGAGGTTCCTGAAATTTTCGATGGCCTGATTACCATCAAGAAGATTGTTCGTATTCCCGGCGAGCGCGCCAAGGTTGCAGTTGAGTCGTACGACGATAGGGTTGACCCCGTTGGCGCTTGTGTTGGAATGAAGGGAAACCGCATACACGGCATAGTTCGGGAGCTTCGCAACGAGAGCATCGACGTTATCAACTACACCAACAATACCCAGCTGTTCATTCAGCGCGCCCTAAGCCCCGCTAAAATCACCTCGATTAAGTTTGACGAAACAACCAAACGAGCCGAGGTTTACCTTAAACCAAGCGAGGTTTCCCTGGCGATTGGTAAGGGCGGGTACAATATTAAGCTCGCCAGCCAGCTCACCGGCTATGAAATTGATGTTTACCGCGAATCGGAAGGAGAGGACGAGGAAGATGTGAATCTCGATGAGTTTGCTGATGAAATTGAGGGGTGGATTATTGACACCCTAAAGGGCATTGGCTGCGACACCGCCAAGAGCGTGATTGAAATTCCCTTTAAGGAGCTGGTGAAACGAACCGATTTGGAAGAGGAAACGGTCAAGGAAATTCTTAAAATATTAAAATCCGAATTTGAATAGTATTGTCTTTCATGTAGCTTTACACGAGCATTTCTAACATAAACAACGGGAACCACCTGTATGACGAACGATAAATCAATACGAATAAGTAAGCTGGCAAGGGAATTTAATGTGGGGGTTTCTACACTTGTGGAATTTCTCAAGAAAAAGGGCTACCACGTTACCCCCGATCCAAACGCTAAGGTTGATGAGGATATTGTTAACCTGCTCACCAAGGAGTTTGGCGCTGAAGTTAATATTAAAAAGGAATCCCAGAAGGTGAGCCTCAAATCGCTTCGCGATGCAAAAGAAACCTTATCTATAGACGAAATAGAAAAAAAGAGGGATGAGGATGAAGGGGATAGCGACTTTTCCAACGATGAGGTAATTATCAAAACTACCGGTTTCGTTCATGAGAAAATTGATGATTTCGGAATGGAGAAACCGAAAATTGATTTAAAAGTTAAGGGGAAAATTGATTTGGATAACCTATCCTCCCAGCCCAGGAGTTCTAAAAAGGAAACCCCCGTTGAGTCAACAACAAGCGAAGTCCCCGTTACTCCCCTTAAACAAGCAACCAAAGAGGTGGCCACAAAAAAAGAGAGTAAGGAAGATGAGGGTGCCAAGCCTGAAAGGACTAAGGTTAAAACACCCAAGGTGGTAGGAAAAATTGACCTGGACAAAACCAGCAAAAAGAAGGCTAAAGAAAAGCCTGAAAAAAATAGTAACCAGAAAACCAAAGAAGAATCAGCTATAGTTGAAAATGAGATGCAACCCATCGTTGAGGAGAAGTTGGAAAAAGTCCCTTCGGTTCAAGAGGTGATTGAGAAACCCATAGAAGTTGAGAGGGAAGAAATATACCGATCAACGGTTGAAAAGTTGGCCGGTCCTACAATAAAGGGGAAAATTGATATTACCGCCTTTGAAACCAAGAAAAAGCAGCCTGTTGCATCTTCTGATGCGGTTAAAAACGATAAGAAAAAACGCCGAAAACGAATAAAGAAAGATGTTGGGAGGGTTCAGCTTCCCGAAGCGGAGCAGCAGGGAACCCCAAGAAGTAACCCCCCATTACTAGTGAAGAAAGCCGATTTGCCTGTTAACAATAAGAAGAGTAATGCTGGTGGTAGTAAGAAGAAACGCCCGGTAAAACAGGAGGTTGACGAGGAAGCCGTTCAGCGTCAAATAAAGGAAACCCTTGCCAAACTTACTACCAAAGGTAAAACCAAGGGTTCAAAGTATCGCAGGGAAAAACGCGAAATTCTGAACGCCCGTCAGCAAGAGGAAAATCAGCGGCTTGAGCTGGAGAAGAAAATTCTGAAAGTTACCGAGTTCGTGTCGGTCAACGAACTAGCCTCCATGATGAGTGTACCGGTTACCGATGTAATTGAAGTGTGCATGAATCTAGGCCTTATTGTTTCCATCAACCAGAGGCTTGATGCCGAAACCATGACTATCGTTGCCGATGAATTTGGATATAAGGTGGAGTTTGTCAGCATTGAACTTCAGGAATCTGTAAAAGACCAGGAGGATGATTCTCCCGAAATGCTTAAACCCCGCCCGCCCATCGTTACCGTTATGGGGCATGTTGACCATGGGAAAACCTCCCTGCTCGACTATATCCGTCATTCAAATGTAATTGCCGGCGAGGCAGGTGGAATAACCCAACATATTGGTGCCTACGGAGTTGAGCTGGAGAACGGCAAAAAAATCACCTTTTTGGACACTCCCGGTCATGAGGCATTTACAGCCATGCGTGCCCGCGGTGCCAGGCTCACTGATGTGGCCATTATAGTTGTAGCTGCCGACGATGCCGTTATGCCCCAAACCATTGAGGCTATCAATCATGCCAGCGCTGCTGGGGTTCCAATAGTTTTTGCCATAAATAAAATTGATAAGCCCACCGCCGACCCCGAAAAGATAAAGGGGGAGCTGGCCAACCTTAACTACCTGGTTGAGGACTGGGGCGGCAAATACCAGTGTCAGGAAATTTCGGCCAAGAAGGGCACCAATGTTGACAAGCTGTTGGAGAAAGTTCTGCTCGAGGCCGAAATGCTCGATCTAAAAGCTAACCCTGACAGAAAGGCCTCGGGAACGGTGATTGAGTCTGCATTGGACAAGGGAAAGGGATATGTAGCTACCGTGCTGGTGGATTCAGGAACCCTGCACCATGGAGACATAATCCTTGCCGGAATATACTACGGCCATGTTAAAGCCATGTTCAACGAACGAGGAGTTAGAATAGCCGAGGCCGGCCCATCAACACCCGTTCAGGTGGTTGGACTTAACGGTGCTCCTCAGGCAGGCGACTACTTCCACGTTATGGAGTCCGACAAGGAAGCAAGGGAGCTTGCCAACAAGCGCGAGCAGCTGGTGCGTATGCAGGGGCTAAAGACCAAGAAGCATATAACCCTTGATGAAATTGGCCGCCGTATTGCCATTGGCAACTTCCAGGAGCTGAACATCGTGGTGAAGGGCGACGTGGACGGTTCGGTCGAGGCGCTCTCCGATTCCCTTATCAAACTTTCAACCCCTCAAATTCAGGTCAACGTCATCCACAAGGCTGTAGGCCAAATTTCCGAATCGGATATCCTGCTTGCTGCAGCATCCAACGCCATTGTACTTGGATTCCAGGTTCGTCCTTCGATGGGGGCAAGAAAACTTGCCGAAAAGGAAGAAATTGACATTCGCCTTTACTCCATTATCTACGATGCCATTAATGAAATCAGGGATGCCATGGAGGGCATGCTGTCGCCCGAAATTAAGGAGGAAATTACCGGCACCGCCGAGGTGCTTAATGTTTTTAAGATATCCAAGGTGGGAACCGTGGCCGGCTGTATAGTTCGGGAGGGGAAAATTAGCCGTAGCAACAAGGTAAGGTTAATTCGTGATGGAATTGTGGTTTATACCGGTGATTTAGAGTCTCTTAAACGCTTTAAGGACGATGTCAAAGAGGTTTCGGCAGGTTTTGAATGCGGGTTGAACATCAACAACTTCAACGATATTAAGGTGGGTGATATAGTGGAAGGTTTCCAGGAAGTTGAGGTGAAAAGAAAGTTGTAGCAATACTCACGTATTTAGGGAGATAACTATTTTGGGGTCTCCCTTTTTTTTATTTTGATGTTTTGGGAGTTTTATGGAAGCTGTAAATTTTTTAAGTAGTACTAAAAGAGGTGCAATAGCACACCGATTAACCCAATAGTGCTCTGATTAACGCAGGTTGAATACTTTGTGAGATAGTTTGTTCCGTTCCTTCAGCGTGCCATTAAAACAATTATTATTAGGCTATGTTTAATTGAAAATCATCAATTACATTTGTTTCGTTAACTAATCGCTAATGACTTTACCAACGGGTAGCTATTCACAGGAGGAGCTAAGCTGGTTTCGGGCTATTTTCGACGACTACTATGAAAGTATCCGTAGTTTTGCCTACTATAAAACTGGGAGCGTTGACCTGGCTGATGATGTGGTGCAAGAAGTTTTCCTTAAACTCTGGAACATCCGTTCCTCCGTTCGCAACGATACCGTGAAAACATTGCTTTACACCATTGCCACAAACCTGATTAAAAACCACTTCAAGCACCAGCGGGTAGTGTATAACTTTCAGGTTAGTAAATCCACTCAGGACGAGGCTGAATCTGCAGATGCCAACGTAAGGATGGACGATATGAACCGTCAGCTTCAAGACGCTTTGGCTTCCATTCCCGATGCCGCCAGGGAGGTATTCCTGATGAACCGCATTGACGGGTTTACTTACAGTGAAATTGCCCAGCGCCTTAATTTAAGCGTGAAAACCGTTGAGAAAAGGATGTCAGAAGCAATACGTTTGCTTAGGAATAAATTTGGCTATAAGCTATGACCACTCCAAAAGAACATACTAAGCAGGTGAGCGATACAGGGCATGAAGAGTTGATGGATGCCATTAAAGCTTTGCAGGTACCCCCGTCCACTCGGTCGAAAGAGGACGCATGGAATATGATTATGCAGTCAATAGCTACGACTGTGCAACCCAAGGAAACCACAAGGATTAATAGCCTGAGGGTATGGCTTACAACCGCAGCTGCAGCTGCGATAGTGGTTGTTTCCTGTTTTAGCTACCTATGGTTCTCAAGGGTTTCGGTTAGCTCTCCCAGAGGAGTAGCTACCGATGTGATTCTACCCGACGGTTCCACAGCTAAGCTTAATGCTGATTCATGGTTGAAGTACCCAAAGTTTTATAGCCTGGTGGGTAGAAAGCTGAAAATTGAAGGCGAGGTTTTCTTTACCGTTACACCAGGTAGAAGTTTTGTTGTGAGTGATGATTTTAAAAGGCAGGTTGAGGTGGTTGGCACGAAGTTCAACATGGCAACCAGGGGCTCCACTTTTAAGGTGGCATGTTTCTCAGGAAGCGTCATGGTGAGTAATCCGGGTTCGGAAAGGGTACAGCTGGGAAAGGGCGAG
>DCDD01000141.1 GCA_002316235.1 Bacteroidales bacterium UBA1064 | reverse complement strand
AACCGTTTACCACGGTGTGGCAACCCCAATCAACATTTGCTCTCCACCACACTATATTTTTCAGGGCATTCCCAGTCCATTCGAGGGTGGGCGCTACCATTCGTGGATTGTTGACAGGGAAACTCTTCCTGACTGTCTCAAGATTGAGGCAACCGACAGCAGTAACCAAATCATGGCGCTCAGCTGCAAGGATTACGATGTTTGTGGCGTTCAGTTTCACCCCGAGTCCATTCTTACCCCCATGGGTAAGCAGGTAGTGTTCAACTGGCTGGAGAGATTTTAAAGTCGGTAGGTTAAGCTATTTTAGGAGAGAATTTACAATTTTTTTGTAAAATCTTGTTTAGCCTAAATCTTCATCGGAAAAGGGGACAGCATAAGTTAAACGTTGTATAAAATTACAATTCCTGCACGTTGTAATATGGTCGCGATGGTTAGTAGCGTAGGGAATATGTAGAGCCTATGTCGTTGGCAGCAGTGATGGCAGGGGCGGATGGGCTACTACTTGAAGTTCATCAAACACCCGAAAGAGCGCTATCCGATGGGCAGCAAACACTGAATTTTGAAGAAAGCCACCGTCTCTTCTTAAAAGTTCAAAAGCTTGTAGCCCTTCGGGAAAGGTTGGAGGTGGCGGACTAAGCCTTCCTGAGCTGAGCAATTACATCCAGGGGTTTATTGGCTTTAAACACAGCATTCCCGGCCACCAGCACGTTGGCTCCGGCTCTGTATAGAGCCGATGCATTGTTAGTATCAACGCCTCCATCAACCTCAATCAGGGTGCTTAGCCCCCGCTTATCTATCATTGCTCTCAGTCGCTCAATCCTGCCTAGGGAGCTATCTATGAACTTTTGTCCACCGAACCCCGGATTTACCGACATTATCAGCACCAAATCGGTGTAATCCAGGATGTCTATCAGCAGCTCAACAGGAGTGTGGGGGTTGAGAGCAACTCCGGCCTTCATGCCCAATTTTCGAATCTGGTCAAGGGTCCGGTTTAAATGAGTGCAAGCCTCGTAGTGTACGGTAAGCCAGCTGGCACCGGCATCATGGAATCGCTCCAGGTACCTGTCGGGGTCAACAATCATCAGGTGGACATCCAGGGGTTTACTGGCTTTATCCCTGATTCGCTCTACTACCGGAAATCCAAATGATATATTTGGCACAAACCTGCCATCCATGATATCCAGGTGAAACCAATCTGCCAGGCTATTGTTAACCATTTCAATATCAGCAGAAAGATTTGCAAAATCTGCCGAGAGCAGCGATGGAGCAACAAGATGGGTCATAAGCAATCGGTTTTTGCAAAGGTAGCAATTTAAAATACTAGGTGTTGCCCCGAATGCTTTAAGGCATGTTGGAGAGAAAAACGGAAGGGCTAAGCGGGGCTAACCCAGGTATGACTTGAGAATTTTGCTACGAGTGGTTTGCTTGAGCCTTCGAAGCGCTTTCTCCTTAATCTGGCGTACCCGTTCGCGGGTAAGGTCGAGCTCCTCGCCAATTTCCTCGAGGGTTAAGGGTTGCTTTCCGTTTAGACCGAAGTACATTCTTATGATACTGGACTCACGAGGCGTGAGGGTTGATAGGGCACGTTCTATTTCTCGTCTTAAACTTTCATTAAGTAATCCCCTGTCGGGTTGGGGAGAATCGGGCGAAAGGATAACATCGTACATGCTACTATCTTCATCCTGCGTCAGTGGAGCATCCATGGAAATAGGACGGCCGCTGCTCCGCAGGGCCTCCTTGATATCCTCGGGGGCAAGCATTAGCACCTCGGACAGCTCATTAATGGTGGGTTCCCGTTCAAACTTTTGCTCCAGCTCAACCAGCGCCCTATTCACCTTATTAATTGAGCCAATTTTGTTCAAAGGTAGCTTTATAATTCTTGCCTGCTCGGCCAGCGCCTGCAGAATAGACTGCCTAATCCACCAAACGGCGTAGGATATAAATTTAAATCCCCTCGTTTCGTCAAAGCGCTGAGCTGCTTTAATAAGTCCCAGATTACCCTCGTTTATCAGGTCGGGTAGGCTTAAACCCTGGTTCTGGTACTGCTTGGCAACCGATACTACAAATCTGAGGTTGGCTTTTACCAGCTTGGATAACGCTTCAGGATCACCCTCTTTAATTTTTCGGGCAAGTGCCACCTCATCGTCTGTACTAAGCAAATCCACCTTGCCAATTTCGTGCAGATACTTATCGAGCGATACCGTTTCACGGTTGGTAACCTGCTTGATTATTTTTAGCTGCCTCATTCCAATAACGATGCTTTGTTTGGGGGTGAATATAATTACAATTATTAAATTTTGTTAATGCTTCGATTTTTTTATGTAATTTTTTTTAAACCTTTTGGTGGCGGTTTCCATCTAATGCCATTTTTTTAATAGTCAATGCCATGTTCTATAATGGTTTTTATTTTATATTCAACAAAAAATCATCCTAAAATTCTTGCAGGTGAAAAATAATATTTCATACCTTTGCAAAAAATAACCGGGAAGAGAACTCCAACCCTCTTTCTTCAATTTCACTTCAACAACTATTTCATCACTGAGTAATTTCATCTAAAGTTATTTACCTGACAGCTTTACAATATGTTAACGTATTTATATTAAGCATTACACTAGGATGTAAGCAAAAGGCTTGCCCATTGATTACCATTTTACAAGCCTATGCAAAGTATTTTTTCCAATTTTTCTTTAACTACTCTAAAACCTTCATTTTACAACTAAACTATTTTTATGTACGATATTCTCGAACTCAACAAGAAGCTCCTTCCCGAACTGCGGGAAATTGCCAAGCAGCTAAATATCAAAAAGCTTGAAAGCCTGAAAAAGCAAGACTTGATTTATAAAATTTTGGATCAGCAGGCTATCAATGCTTCAATGCCAGGGAAGGGCAAGGAAAAGGAGCGCCCAAGCACTTCCCGACCGGCTGTAAAGCTCCAGCCTACCGAAGTAGTGAACAAGGAGCAGAATGCTGAAGCCCCACTACAGCAGGAAAGATCAGACAGCAGGGATAGCGCGGGGAAACGAGTGCGGTTTACCCGAAACAAAAGCGCAGAAGTAAAAAAAGAGTACTCTTCTACTCCGGCAAGAGGAGAGAAGGTGTCCAAATTTTCAAAACAGCCTGATGCGAATGAATTATCTATAAGAACCGAGCAATCAAATTTTCCCTCAAGTAAAGAAGTTTTTCTTCCTGAAGTTGACCTGGAGCCTCAAACCCAAAGAGAAAAAAAGGAAGATGAGGTTTTTGCCGATGTACTTGCTGACGACACGCAAGGAATACCTGAAGCTGAAGTGAGCCAATCCGACAGCACTCCTAATATCAAGATCGAGGAAGAAAATTTTCCTCTTAACCCGCAGGAATCGGCTGTTAGCAACCAGCTACCCGAACCTGCCGGTGATGGCAAGCATCACCCCCGTGAGCATTCGGGGCATAAGAATGTTGAAAAAAGAAACAATGAAAGATTCGACTTTGATGGTATAATCAACAGTACAGGGGTGCTTGAAATAATGCCCGATGGGTATGGGTTTCTTCGCTCATCGGACTACAACTATCTTAGCTCTCCCGACGACATTTACGTTTCACAGTCGCAAATTAAACTGTTTGGGCTCAAGACTGGCGATACGGTAACGGGTACCGTTCGTCCTCCAAAAGAGGGCGAAAAGTACTTTCCCCTTATCAAGGTGATGGAAATCAACGGGCGTAACCCCGAATTCATACGCGACAGGGTACCCTTCGACTACCTAACCCCGCTCTTTCCCAACGAGAAGTTTACGCTTATAGGAAACGGGATGAACCTGCTTTCGGCGCGTATAGTTGACATGTTTGCCCCTATTGGCAAGGGTCAGCGGGGGCTTATTGTTGCCCAGCCCAAAACCGGTAAAACTATCCTGTTGAAGGATATTGCCAACTCCATTGCCGCCAACCATCCGGAGGTTTACATGATTGTGCTGCTGATTGACGAACGACCCGAGGAGGTAACCGATATGGAGCGCAGCGTTAAAGCAGAAGTGATCGCATCCACCTTCGATGAACCCGCCGAAAAACACGTGCGTGTAAGCACCATGGCCCTGCAAAAAGCGAAGCGCCTGGTGGAATGCGGGCACGATGTGGTGATCCTGCTCGACTCCATCACCCGCCTGGCCCG
>DCDD01000193.1 GCA_002316235.1 Bacteroidales bacterium UBA1064 | reverse complement strand
AGATTCCAAGGTATAGCTGTTAGCCCACGTACTCCTGAGGTTAACATTGGGAAAATTATGATAGTGCAGGCATACGAAAACCTTAGCGATGTAGTGATTACAGGCGAAAAGCGTATGCTTCAGTATAACCTTGATAAGAAGGTAATTAATGTTGAAAAGGATATTGCCAGCCAGGGGGGAACTGCCATTGATGTTTTACAAAATGTTCCATCGGTTAATGTGGATACAGAAGGAAATATCAGCCTACGGGGTAGCGAAAATGTTAACGTTCTTATTGATGGTCGCCCTTCTAACCTAACCAGCCTCGATGAACTGCCGGCTCAGATGATTGAGAGCGTTGAGGTAATTACCAACCCATCTGCCCGATACGACCCCGATGGGCTCTCGGGTATAATTAACATCGTGCTCAAGAAAAAGAAGGATCCGGGGTACAACGGTATGGCAAGCATAATGCTAGGTACTGGTGGACAGTATAATGGAACCTTGAACTTTAACTGGAACAGGAACAAGTGGAACATTTTTGCAAATTACGATTTCAGGGTAATGGACAGAAATTTTAACTCCATTGCCAAACGAACATCCTTTCTTGACAGCGACGGGAGCATGGATTCGCTTTCTTTTCTTGCTCAAAATACTAGTGGAGTAAGGAATGGAGCATTTCATAGTCTTAGGGGTGGATTCGACTACTCCTTGGGTCCGAAAGCCACCCTTTCATTCACAGGGAACCTCAATATCAGGGATTTTGACAGCAAAAACCTCACTGCCTCAAATAGTAGCAATAGCTACAGCTCATACTCTAGTTTGGAGGACAGGAATAACATTGGAAACTCAGGTGGTTTAGGGCAAATGTACTCCCTCAACTTCAAGAAAACTTATGATGCGCCTGGTAAAGAATGGACTGCTGACTTATATTTTTCCAGGTTTGGTAACGACGACAAAAGCAACATCAGCAACAACGCCTTTATAAACAGCGTACCTGAAGTTTCGAGCGAAAGGTCAAACACCGACAGCTGGTCTAATACGCTAACCTTCCAAACCGACTATGTTCGCCCTGTTGGAAATGGCGGCAGGCTGGAGGCTGGAGTAAAGAGCACCATTCGGAAAAGCGATTCCGATTACCAGTACGATATTTTCAATACAGGGTTAAATACCTGGGATTTTGATTCTACACGTTCCAACCATTTTATTTACGATGAGCAGATATATGCAGCCTACGGCATTTACTCCAACAGCTTTGGCCAGGGCAAATTCAGCTACCAGCTTGGTGTTCGCGTGGAGGATCAAATTGCCAAGTCCGACCAGCAAACTACAGGCGAGGTGGCTGATACCAACCGGTTAAACTTTTTCCCTAGCGCCCATATTAGGTGGGAGCCTAATTCCAGCAACAGCTTTCAGGTGTCGTACAGCCGAAGGGTTAACCGGCCAATGACATGGATACTCAACCCGTTCCTTAACACTGCGGATAAGTACAACTGGTCAATGGGTAACCCCTACCTTGAACCCGAGTTCACCACATCGCTCGATTTTAACTACGGACTTAACTTTCCTTCAACCAAGGTAAGCGCTTCGGTTTACTACCGCGACACCCAAAACGGATTTTCCCGGAAGCTGGCCTTGGTTGACTCGGTTACCACCCTTTCTACTTTTATTAACCTGTCGCATAATAAAAGTTACGGGGTTGAGGGGGTGGTTACTCAGAACCTGACTAAATGGTGGCGGCTGAATGCCAGCTATAGCTACTTTAAGACTAAGCTTTATGGCGATATTGTTAATGGCGCCGATGAGGGAACGGCATGGACAGCTAAGCTCACCTCATTTTTCAACATTAAGAAAAAAATTGACATTCAGGTAAACGGTAACTACAGGTCACCAATTCTCTCGGCTAGTGGAACCGGTAACGGGTTTCATTCAATCGGTGGGGCGCAGGGAAAAACCAAGGAAATGTACTGGGTTGATTTGGGTGCCAGAATATCGGTACTTAATAACAAAGGTACCATTACTGTTAGGGCTAGCGATATTTTTAACACCCAGAAATCTAGATCAAACTCCTGGGACACCAACTTTACCTCCTACAGCGAAAATTGGAGAAATAGCCAGATGCTGTTTGTCGGGTTCTCCTATAAGATTAATAACTATAAAGCCCGAAAGGTTAACGACGCTGAAATGGACCAAACAAACGACTTCATGGAGTAGGGTTTACCCCGCCATACAAAGGGCGAAGCAACACTGCTTCGCCTTTTGTATAATGCAGGTTTATTTAACGAGAAGCTATTATTTACAAGCGATATAAAGCATATTGCTCCAAAGGTATATTACAAATTAACAGGGGGTATTAGCTAGCAGAAGCTTTTAAGGCTTTCGTTAACCCCCTCGCGGATGTCAAAAATGTTTTGGAGCTGCAGTAGCTTTATAAGCTCCATTACCTCGGGCGATATGTTGCAGAGCTTTAGCTGGGAGTTGGAATTCTTGCAGTGTCTGAGAATGGAGAGTAGCATGCCAAAACCAGTACTGTCAATGTAGCTCACGCCGCTTAGGTTTAAAATAATTTTGGAGTTTGGATCAATCAGCTTGATAATCTCGGTTTTAATCTTTTGGGTGACGGTAACGTTGAGCTTATTATCACTCCCAAAGGAAATAACCATTGCATCGTTAATTTTCTCAACCTCGATCATGATTGTAAGGTTTTAGGGTTAAAGACTATTGAGGATTGCCTTGAGCTCAATCACTGCCTCGCCTGATATTTTCTTAAATCTTTCAATAAAATTATCATACAAGTTTGTTTTCTTGCCCTCCTGAGCCAGGCGTTCCAGTTTTTTCATGTCGGAGGAAAGCTCGTCAATACCCATCATGGCTACAGAGTTCTTAATTTTATGCGCCAACTTCGCCATACACTCATAATCCTTCTTCCTGTTGTAGAGTTCAAGTTGATCGCTAAATGTTCTTACTTGACCAATAAATAGGTTGATTAAATCGACCATTAAATCAGTATTTCCATCGGAAATCTCCTTTAAGATCTCCAGATTTACATGCTTTGCCGCTTCATTTGATGTCATTCCCATACCGCCATTTAGTACCCTAAAGTAACAAAAAAATTAATCAATACAAAAAAATGTTATCCTATGCAAAAAAATTGAGCTTAGCTAGCTAGTATTGCTGCTTTTCTGCTTTACAACATATCTTACTGCAGTTGGTAACTTTTAATTTTAATAAGACATTTAAAAAAAGTAGCTTTGCAGGTGTAGTAGTGTACATGATAAATACGGGTGTTAGCCAACCAATAAAATGCCACTCCGGCTCACATCCAGCAGGTGGCCGATGTTTTCTATTAAAATAACGGTTTATGTTCAAATGCAAGCAATACGTTACTATATCATAAAACTACCAGTTAAACAGTAAGCAGATGAAAAACACTCCATTCACCAAGTATCACATAGAGTTGGGAGCACGTATGGCGCCTTTTGCAGGCTACAACATGCCTATCGAATATTCCGGAATCAGCGACGAACATATAACTGTTCGGGAAAAGGTGGGCGTATTTGACGTTTCCCACATGGGTGAGGTTTGGGTAAAGGGGCCAAATGCCCTTGAATTTCTACAAACCGTTACCAGCAATGATGTTTCAGCGTTAACCAACGGAAAGGTGCAGTATAGCTGCTTCCCCAATGATAAGGGGGGAATTGTTGACGACCTTCTGGTTTACAGGTTTGATGAGCAAACGTACTTTTTGGTTATTAACGCTGCAAACATAGAAAAAGATTGGAGTTGGCTATGCCAGCAGGGGCAAAGGTTTGGCCTGACTCCAGGTAAGGAGCTCTACAACGCCTCCGATGAGTTTGCCCAGCTGGCCATTCAGGGACCGCTTGCCCTTAAGGCCATGCAGAAGCTAACTTCCGCAAATGTTACCGACATGGAGTACTACACCTTTAAAAAAATTCCCTTTGCCGGTATCCGGGAGGTAATATTCTCCACCACTGGCTATACCGGTGCCGGGGGTTGCGAAATATACTGTAGCCCTGAAGATGCCGACAAGCTCTGGAAAGCGGTTTTTGATGCAGGGAAAGAGTTCGGTATTAAGCCCATTGGGCTTGGTGCGCGCGATACCCTTAGGCTGGAGGCAGGATTTTGCCTCTACGGAAACGACCTTAACGATTCCACGTCGGCTATTGAAGCCGGATTGGGCTGGATTACCAAGTTTGTTCCAGGTAAGAACTTCATTAGCCGTGAACTTTGGGAAAAACAGAAAAATGAGGGTACCGAACGCAGGCTTAAAGGATTTGTAATGATTGATAGGGGTGTACCCCGCCAGCACTACCCCATTTTTGATGCTCAGGGTAACCCGATTGGCGAGGTTACCTCAGGAACCATGTCGCCCCTAACCAAGCTGGGTATTGGCATGGGCTACATCAAAAAGGGATTTTGGAACGATGGCAGCGAAATCTTCATTGGAATTCGCGACAAGAAGCTGAAGGCAAAAATCGTTAAGCCGCCATTTCACCAGGTAAAATTGTAACCTACCAAAAAGGGGGCCTTGCCCCCTTAACTTTTAAACCAAGTGTAAAGTGAACACCATTGAAGTTGCCCTTTCCCAATCTGAATTCGGATGCTTCGACCCGAAGAGTAAGATTGTTGTGGTGGTTGATATCCTTAGGGCTACCTCTGTAATCTGCACCATGTTTAAAAATGGCGTCAGTGAAATTATCCCGGTAAGAAGCATTGACGAGGCCAAGACCTACAAGCAGAAAGGCTTTATGGTGGTTGCCGAGCGAAATGGCCAGAAGCTCGATTTTGCCGATTTCGGCAATTCGCCTTTCTACTTTACTCCCGATAAAGTGTCCGGGAAAACAGTGGTTTACAGCACCACCAACGGCACCAATGCCATCATGGAGGGTAGTAAGGCTGACACGGTTATTATTGCCTCGTTCTTAAACTTCTCCTCCATCTTTGAATTTTTAAAAGGGGGGCAGTCTGATGTTCTTATACTTTGCGCCGGTTGGAAGGGAAAATTCTGCCTTGAGGATACTATTTTTGCCGGTGCCCTAGCTTACTCCCTGATCAATTCAGGAAACTTCACCACCATTTGCGACTCCACCAACGCCGCTATTGATCTTTGGAAGGTAGCCAGCCCCGATATGCATACCTACCTCGAAAAGGTAGCCCAAAGGCACCGGCTTAAGAAGCTGGGTTTGGACGATGTTATAGACTATTGCTTTACTATGGACCAAACAACAGCAATTCCAGTGCTAAAAGGTGGCAGTCTTATTAGGCTTTGCTGATTAGCCTACCTGCCCTGCAAATGGAATTCACTGGTAAATGTTTTATAACATTTACATTGAAATGTTTGGGTTTAACTTTAAAATTTCACGTATCTTTGAGGAAATCTGTTAAAATTTAATCCTAAATGCCATGAAGAAACATAATTTTAATGCCGGGCCTTGTATCCTGCCCGAAGTTGCACTTCAAAACACAGCTAAAGCTGTGATTGATCTTGATGGAATAGGGATGTCGGTTCTGACAATTTCCCATCGTTCAAAGGAATTTGAAGCAATTATGGATGAAACTAAAGCCTTGTGGCGGGAGTTGCTTCATATCCCCGACAACTACCATATCCTATTCCTTGGTGGGGGTGCCAGCCTGCAGTTCTGCATGGTTCCTTACAACCTGCTTCAAAAAAAGGCTGTTTACCTCGAAACCGGAGTGTGGGCAAAGAAAGCCCTGCAGGAGGCAAAAATTTTTGGCGATGCCACTGCACTAGCCTCTTCTGCCGATAAGAATTTTACCTACATCCCCAAGGGCTTTAAAATCCCTACCGATGTTGACTACTTCCACGTAACCACCAACAACACCATTTATGGAACTGAGCTAAAGGAGGATATCGATTCACCTGTTACCCTGGTTGCCGATATGAGCTCCGACATTATGAGCCGCCCTGTTGATATAAAGAAATACGGGTTAATCTACGGTGGAGCCCAGAAGAACGTAGGGCCTGCCGGAGTTACGTTCGTTATTATTCGGGAGGATATTCTCGGTAAGGTTGACCGAAAGATTCCAACCATGCTCGACTACCGAACCCACATCAAGGAGGATTCCATGTTCAACACCCCTCCCTGTGGGGCTATCTTCACCATGCGCGAAACGTTGAAGTGGGTCAAGAGCATTGGCGGCGTTGAGAAAATTAATGAGCTAAACAAGAAAAAAGCCCAGCTGCTCTACGATGCCATTGACAGCAGCAAGATGTTTGTGGGCACCGTTGAAAAGGATTCACGCTCTATCATGAACATATGCTTTGTGATGAAACCCGAGTACAAGGATAAGGAAGATGCTTTTATGGATTTTGCCAAAAAAGCCGGTATGGTTGGAATTAAGGGACACCGTTCGGTTGGCGGATTTAGGGCATCAACTTATAACGCACTCCCAATTGAGAGCGTTCAGGCTCTCGTTGACTGTATGAGGGAATTTGAAAAGCAAAACGCTTAGCTTACTCCTTTATCGTATGGCCTTTTTGTCATTCTGAGCAATTTTGCCGAAACTCTTTGTATTCCTATTGGTGCAAATCTTGTTTTGGTAGGGGAAGGGGTACTTCTCCTTGTTCAGAATGACAAATTTTTCTAACACAACGTTAACCAAAAACTTTACTATCATGACAAAAGTACTAGTTGCAACCGAAAAGCCTTTTGCAAAGACTGCGGTTGAAGGAATTAGAAAAATTGTTGAGGATGCTGGTTTTGAGTTGGCTCTTCTTGAAAAATATACCGATCCAAACGATCTGGTTAAGGCCGTTACCGATGCCGATGCCCTTATAGTTCGTAGCGATAAGGTTACCAAAGAGGTGGTTGATGCCGCTAAAAAGCTCAAGATTGTGGTACGGGCAGGTGCGGGCTACGACAATCTCGATTTGGCTGCTTGCTCAGCCAAGGGAATTGTAGCCATGAATACACCTGGGCAAAACTCCAACGCAGTTGCCGAGCTTGCCATTGGCCTTATGATATACATGGCTCGTAACCTTTTCCAACCAGGAACAGGCACCGAGATTTCAGGCAAAAAACTTGGTATTCATGCCTACGGCAACGTGGGTAAGCTGGTGGCTAAGTACGGCAAGGGATTTGGAATGGCTGTTTGCGCCTTCGACCCGTTTGTATCCAAGGATGAAATGGAGAAGGATGGGGTAAAGGCTGTTGACTCAATTGATACACTTTACTCGAAGTGCGACTACGTTTCGCTGCACATACCTGCAAACGACAAAACAAAGAAGTCTATCGGGTACGAGTTACTCTCCAAGATGCCCAAGGGCGCTACACTAATCAACACTGCCCGCAAGGAGGTTATTGATGAGGAGGGGTTGAAAAAAGCCTTGGCCGAACGTCCCGATTTGAAATATGCCACCGACATTATGCCCGATTGCCATGCCGAGCTGGTGGAAAAATTCCCCGGAAGGGTGTTTGCAACACCCAAGAAAATGGGTGCCGAAACAGCTGAAGCCAACGTTAACGCTGGCCTGGCTGCTGCCCGTCAAATAGTTGCCTTTATCAAGAATGGCGATAAAACTTTTCAGGTGAATAAGTAATAACAGGTGAAAAGTTAAAAGTGAAAAGTTAAACGAGAAGGTGGAGCATACTAAGCTAGAGGCTTGGAAAGAGGCTGTAGAGTTAACAGTTGAAATTTATGAACTAACTAAATCTTTTCCTAAAGAAGAGACTTAGGGGTTAACCTCTCAGATTAGTCGAGCAGTAGTTTCTATTCCATCAAATATTGCTGTGGGCTGTGCAAGAAATAGTTCGGCAGAAACAAATTCATTTTCTTTATTTTGCAGCTGAATCTTTAGCCGAATTAGAAACACAGCTAATAACTTAGAATAGGCTAGGGTATATATCGAATATATCAGAAATTATGAAGCATATTCTTTTAGTTAAGCAATTAAATTTTGGCGTGATTAAAAGCCTTAAAATCAACCGTTTAACATTATTGTCTTTTAACTTTTCAACTCTTAACAATTAACTTTTCATGGTAAAAATAAAATCATTCAAGGGCATTCGGCCCCCTAAGGAGCTGGTTAAGGAAATTGCCGCTCGCCCGTATGATGTGCTTAACTCGGCTGAAGCTCAGAAGGAAGCCGGTGAGAAATCGCTGCTTCACATTACCAAGCCCGAAATAGACTTCAACCCAATTATTGATGAGCATTCCAAGGAAGCCTACGACAAAGCGGTTGAGAATTTCAGGAAGTGGAAGGAAAAGGGCTGGCTGGTTCAAGATAAGAAGGAGAACTACTACATCTATGCTCAAACCATGGAGGGTCGTACGCAGTACGGATTGGTTGCATGCTGCCATTATGAGGACTACATGGAGGGTAGGATTAAGAAGCACGAGCTAACCCGTCCCGATAAGGAGGAGGACAGGATGATCCATATCAGGCTGCAGAATGCCAATATTGAACCGGTATTCTTTGCCTACCCCGCTCAGCAGGAAATGGACGAGATTGTCAATGGCGTGGTTAGAAGCTGCAAACCCGAGTACGATTTTGTAGCCGCTGATGGATTTGGACACAAGTTCTGGGTGGTTGATAATGATGAAACAATTCGGCGCATAACCGGTATATTTGACCGAATTCCTGCTCTTTACGTGGCTGACGGCCATCATCGAACGGCTGCAGCCGCCCGTGTTGCTCTCGAAAAAAAGAATGCCAACCCAAACCATCGGGGCGATGAGGAGTACAACTATTTTATGGCGGTAATCTTTCCGGATAACCAGCTGAAAATAATTGATTACAACCGTGTTGTTAAGGATTTGAATGGCCTAACCTCCGAGGAGTTTATTCAAAAGATCAGGAAAGGGTTTGATATTGTTGAGGTTGGCACCCAAACCTATAAACCGCAGAAGCTGCACAACTTCAGCATGTACCTTGATGGTAAGTGGTATTCCCTAACTGCCAAACCGGGTACATACAACGACAACGACCCCATTGGCGTGCTGGATGTTACCATTCTCTCCAACCTCATCCTCGATCAGGTGCTCGACATCAAGGACCTGCGAACATCGAAACGGATAGACTTTGTTGGCGGCATCCGCGGGCTGGACGAGCTAAAAAGGCGTGTTGACAGTGGCGAAATGAAGGTGGCCTTTGCCCTTTACCCCGTTTCGATGAAGCAGCTGATTACCATTGCCGACACCGGCAACATCATGCCACCCAAAACTACATGGTTCGAACCTAAGCTTCGCAGCGGGTTGGTTATTCACTCCTTAGATTAGATAAATGGGCTGCAAGTCAGCCCATTTATTTGCTATAAAATGGCACTACACTAAGAGAAATTCTTACTTAAGCGTAAATAAACACATAAATTTTACTACGCTGTTGAATCAGCTAAAAAAAATCACTACAACCTGTTATGCTAGGGTAGCTGTTGGGATGCTCAAGTAGCAACAAAGCGGGGCCAAGCTACACAGCGGTTTGCAATTTAGTCGGAATATTACTTGCAGGATGTTATCGGTGGCAAGGAGAATCTTATGATATGCCAGCAATCAATAGAAAAAGGTTGAATTAACAGGAAAAACGCTGGTTGGTATCATAACGAAAAACATCACTTTATCAGAGAATTGACAGAGTTTGAGAAAAAAATCGACTTGCAAGGAGTTAAGGTTAGGACTTAAGAGCGATGAGCGGCAAAATTTTTCCTTTTGCCCATAGGCAAAATATTCTATATTTGCATCAAACCTTACTGTAATGAGTATTGGGACAAATCTTCTTGAAACTATAAACTCGTTGCCAAAAGGGGTTACGCTGGTTGCCGTTTCAAAAACCCATCCTCCCGAAAGCATCATGGAGGCATATAATGCAGGCCAAAGGGTTTTCGGGGAGAATAAGGTGCAGGAGCTGGTATCGAAGTACGAAGTGTTGCCAAGAGATATTGAGTGGCATCTAATAGGCCATCTTCAATCGAATAAGGTAAAGTACGTGGTTCCCTTTGTACGGCTAATCCACTCGGTGGATAGTTTAAGGCTACTGGTTACCATTGATAGAGAAGCTCAAAAGGTTAACCGAGTTGTGGATTGTTTGTTGCAAATCCACATAGCATCGGAGGAAACTAAGTTTGGGCTGTCGGCCGATGAGCTGGAACAGCTCCTGGATGCTGAGGAGTATAATCTGCTGCAGCATATTCGGGTTGTTGGATTGATGGGAATGGCTACTTTTACTGAAAACAAGGAACAGGTGAGAATGGAATTCAGGTTCCTCAGGCAACTTTTCGAAAGAATACAGGAAAAATACTTTGTCGGGAAACCTTGGTTTTGTGAACTCTCCATGGGCATGTCCTCCGACTACAGGATTGCTGTTGAGGAGGGAAGCACCATGGTGAGAATTGGCAGCAGCATTTTTGGCCAGCGAGTTTACAGGTAAGTTCATCGTAACCATAAATCAACTAAAAAATACAGCTATGGCAAACCTTACAACCTCATACCTAGGGTTAAACCTAAAATCGCCGCTGGTGGTGAGCAGCTCCAACCTTACCGCCTCGGTTGAGCGGATTAAAAATTTTGAGGAGATGGGTGCAGGCGCCGTTGTGCTGAAGTCGCTGTTCGAAGAGCAAATTCAACACGAGATTGGCAACCTGGCGCAGTACTCCGACTATACCGAAGCAGCCGACTACCTGAAGCATTACGTTACTGCCAACAACGTGAACACCTACATTGAGCTTATACGCAAGGCAAAATCAGCTGTCGGTATTCCAGTTATTGCCAGCATCAACTGCATGAGCGCTTCGCAGTGGGTTACTTTTGCCTCGCAGATACAGGAGGCGGGTGCCGATGCGCTGGAGGTAAACGTGTTCATGCTACCAGTTGACCCCCATAAAACCTCTGCTGAATACGAGTCAATCTACACAAGCCTGGCCGAGAAGCTTACCCGGATAATTTCCATACCCATAGCTTTTAAGGTGGGACCACATTTTACCAACCCTTTTGCGGTGATTGAAAAGCTTTGGTACCTCAAGATTAGGGGAGTGGTGCTTTTTAACCGGTTTTTCGAACCCGATTTCGACATAAACACCCTAAAGGTTATACCCGCATCTATTTTCAGCCATCCCGACGATATTCGGAACTCGCTGCGGTGGGTGGGAATGACAAACCACCTGGTGCCAAAGATTGACATCTCGGCTTCTACGGGAGTTCACGACGGTGAGGCAATGATAAAAATGATTCTGGCTGGCGCCTCGTCGGTTCAGGTTTGCTCGGCTATCTACATGAATGGAGCAAAGCATATTGCCTCAATGCTTAGTAAGCTGTCCGAATGGATGGATACTATGGGATATGCCAGCATCAACGATTTTAAAGGGAAATTGAACTACGGTCAAATTCATGATCCTGCACTCTACGAGCGTAGCCAGTTCATGAAGTACTACTCCAGCTTCGAGTAGGCCTTCCCTTAAAACGGAATGTTGTATTAGGTAAGAAAGTTTGTTAGAGTGATATAGTCAACCTATAATTGCTGCCACTCATCACGCTGAAAATTTTCCAACAGCTTAACCAGCTGGGCAACCAATGGTTTATTGGGTTCTGCTGCGTGTTCAACCATTGACCTTGCTCTGCTGGTTAGCTCCTTTACCTCTTCATCCGACTTGGCATCAAGTGAGTTTTCGATTACAGAGAAGGCTTCGATGCTGGTCTGCAGATCAGCGTTACACAGTAAGGTAAGAAATAGGTCAATATAAGAGCTGAAATCAAGCCGGCTTTGCCAGCACACCGAGACCAGCCTGTACAGGTCGGGTGAAGAGGGGTTATTTTGAATGGCGCTCACAAAGTACTCGGCAGCAGCCTGAATTTTGACATCAACCATGAAATTCATTACAGCCTGTTTAAGCGCTTCACCCCTGGTGGCAAAAAGCAGGTTGACCAGAGAGGGAATCATGTAGCTCTCACCAGATTCTCTTATTTCTTCGAGCATGCCAATTATAGCCTCGTCCGAAGCCTCAGATAGCCTTTTTTCAAAAGCCTTTACTAGTGCTTCTCTCTCACTGGTGCTACTCATAGCTGTTCTTTTAATTGCAAAATTAACAATGTTTTACCTTTTTTATCCTTAGATTTTCATGACTTTTTTAAAACCCCGAAGGAGCGAAACATACTAACCCTAGGCAACGCCCGGGGTTTAATAAAAACCGAAAATATCTGCGATACAAGCAGTATCTCCCCAAGAGCCGTTTAGTTCCTTTGCATCGTAATAGGAAAAAATTTCCTTCGAGGCATGAGTAGATCAGAGGTATTTTTCTTCCTTTTACCCTTCAACTAATTCAGGGCATGCTTTTAGCTTCTTCCCGGTTTACGTCGTGCCTCTCGATGTTTTTGTGATATTGAAATGGTTCGTAGTTACATGCCCAACACCTTGTTAATGGCATAGCTAAACCCTGAACTATCGTTTGATGGAACAACCGTATAGGATTTTTTTAGCAGTTCAGGGGCGTTTTCCACAACAAAGCTGTGCGCTGTAAGCTGGAGCATGTCGGAATCGTTGTAGTCATTTCCCACCACAACAATTTGATCGGGAGTAACACCTTCGAGGTTCTGACAAATCCACCTAATTCCGCTAGCCTTGGAAACGGTTTCAGGGAAAATCTCCATCCAGATTGAGGAGCCATCAATTGGTGAAGTAGCCCGTATAATCTTCACCCCTTCAACTCCTGAACGCAAGCTGTTGAACATGCCTTCGTCATTGGGTAGTATGGCTACAACCTGGGATGCCGGATTGGGGTACGGAACTCCCTGAATTAGAGGCGTGGCGAATTCCTTGTAAAGGTTCAAGCGTCTTTCAAAATCGGGGTTGCTGTTGCCCGTGGTGAAGTACTGGAAGTAGTGGTTGAGCGGAATGGGGTTATGCACCATAAAATCAATGCCATGAAAACAAAGCCATGAAATAATGGTCTGAACTAGAGCCGCCGGCATTTCATTGGTATGCACAAGGGCCTTTGTGTCCCATTTTAAAATTCCAGCTCCTGAAGAGAAAACCAGGTAGTCTATTGGGAAATCAGGCGAAAGAACCCTGGATGCGGAGTAAGGCGAACGGCCGGTGGCAATTACCCTTACAACACCCAGCTTACCTAATCGGCATAGTGTGCCAATATCTTCAACGCTAAATTCACCATTGCTCCGCATGAGGGTCCCGTCCAAGTCGGTAGCCACTAATCTTATACTCATGAGTTTTATTTTTTCCCAAATATAGGACGATTAGGGGTTTTTTGCAGTCTGGCTAAATTCAAAATAAAATGTGTTAAATAATTTTTATTTTAGGATTAATTGCATATATTTAAAACGTTAAACTCATTATCTAAACCGCTAGAATTATGACAAAAATAATCACATTTAATGAGCTCAGGAGGGTTAAGGATAACCTTCCAGCCGGCAGCATGCAGGTTATTGCGGACAGGTTGAACATTAATGTTGAAACTGTCCGCAATTATTTTGGCGGCACCAACTACAAGGATGGAGCAGCAGTTGGATTTCACGTTGAGCAGGGCCCCGATGGAGGACTCGTTACTCTTGATGATACCACAATACTCGACATAGCCTACGAAATTCTTGGAAACCCGAGGGAGTTGGTGTAAACAACATTCTTTTTGCTTCGTTGTAAAAACAGGATACCTTTGGCGATATCCTGTTTTTTTATACATCTGGAATTCTTACCCAAATGGATTTTGATTTTAACGTTCAGAAAATTGAGGAGGCTTACCGCCACGAGCTGCTATCCTATCTTAACCAGCTATTTACGGGGGTAAATTTACCATCGCATGACATATCGCACCATGAGAGGGTTTGGCGCTACTGCAGGAGTTTGCTTCTGGAAATAAACAGGTTCGGTCTTGATGTCCCTGCTGATCTGGTCGAAAATGCAATAGTTGCCTGCTATTTTCATGATACGGGTTTAACCATCAATTTGGGGGAGAGCCACGGTGCACTTGGCGCTGAGATTTGTAGCAGATATTTACAGCAAAAACCCAATTTTACCTCATTTAGAAATAAAGAAATCCTAACGGCAATCGAGTTTCACGACGATAAGTCAATTAGGACAGAGGAAAATGGCGACGCCCTTTCAATGCTCAATCTTACGCGCCTAGTATCCACTGCCGATGATCTGGATGCTTTTGGGACTATTGGCGTTTTCAGGTATATTGAAATCTACCTTAAAAGAGCCGTGGCCGCTAATGAGCTGCCCGGCAGGGTGTTAACGAACTTGCAAAATCGGTATTCCAACTTTAAAAGCGCCTACGCTTTGCTCGAAAAATTCGTTGATAGGCAGGAGTGCAGGTACTATCAAACCTTTAACTTTTTTACCCGTTTAGCTACCGAGGTAACCCTAGGTGTTGGTAGCGCTAATGGCCCGTATGGAGTATATAGGGTTATCAAAAACAACCTTGTTGAAAAGGGCCAAAGTATTGAGGATGTTATTGATTATGTAAACGAAAATCCTATTTCGGAGTATGCTCAAAGCTTTTTCAACGTGCTCAAGGTTGAGCTCAATATAAATTCAACCGTAAGTTAGACAATGCAACCTGTTCAAAAATTTGATGTAGTAGTAATTGGTGGAGGCCCTGCCGGTCTCCTGGCGGGGGGCAGGGCCGGCCAACTCGGCATGAAGGTGGCTATTCTCGAGAAAATGGAAAAGCCCGCCCGTAAGCTGAGAATAACCGGAAAGGGGCGATGCAATATAACCAACCTTAAAAGCTATGACGATTTTGTTGGGGAAATTGTCCCCAACTCGCACTTTCTGGCAAAGGCTTTTGGAAATTTTTTCAGTAGCGATATCATTAACCTGCTGGAATCGAACGGTGTGCCAACCGTTACCGAGCGCGGCCAACGTGTTTTTCCTGCCTCGGGAAAAGCATGGGATGTTGCAGAAGCCCTGGTTGGCTGGGCCAAAAGGTGTGGAGCACAGCTGTTTAACCACTATGAGGTTGAAAGCCTTTTAGTAAGCGGTAGCGCAATAACCGGGCTTAAGGTAAGGGTTAATAAGCTCTCTGAGTCTATCGTATTCTCATGTAAAGCAATAGTTGTAGCTACCGGAGGTAAATCATATCCGGCAACGGGATCAACTGGCGATGGCTACAGGTTTGCCCAACAGGTTGGACATACCCTAACCGACTTGAGGCCGGCGCTTACCGGCATTGAAACCCATCCTGCTTTTTCGTTTACAGGAAGACTTACTCTGAAGAATGTGCAAACAACTCTTTGGGTTGACGGGGCCGTGGCTGGTGAAGAATTTGGTGAAGTTGAACTTGCCGATTACGGCTTAAGTGGCCCTGCCATTTTAAAACTAAGTCTGAAATCAGTTGATGCATTCCGGTCGAATCGAAAGGTAAGGATTACCATTGATCTAAAACCTGCCCTGACCGAGGAGAAGCTGGAGGCAAGAATCATTAGGGATACCTCCAGGTCGGGATACTTCAGCCTTGAAATGCTGCTTAGGGGTTTGCTACCTCCACCCCTGGTGCCTGTTTATTTAAGATTGATGAACCTTAAGCCGAAACTACAAGCAGCATTGCTAAACGAAGCCGAGAGGAAAAAGCTGGTTGGGCATCTTAAAAATTTGTCATTTGAAATGACCGGGTACAGAGGTTGGAACGAAGCTATCGTTACTGCAGGTGGAGTTTCACTAAATGAGGTTGACGATAGCACAATGGCCTCGAAACTAGTCCAAGGCCTTTTTCTTGCGGGTGAGGTTCTTGACCTAACCGGAAACACCGGCGGTTACAACCTCCAGATAGCCTTTTCAACGGGGTGGTTGGCTGGGCAATCGGCCGCTGCTTTTGTCCAAAAAAATGCCTGAATGAAGTTTATCGCAGGACTACAGCTTAGCATGTGATTAAAGCAACGTAACCCCTCCTTTGGACAATGCCTACCTGACAAAGAAGTCGAGTATCAGCCTGTCCTCGATATAGGCTTTTAGCCTGTCACCAATCTTTACTTGCCCTACTCCAGAAGGAGTGCCGGTGAAAATTAAATCGCCAGTTCGGAAGGTTACAAATTTCGAAACATGCTCTATAAGCTCATCAAAAGAGAAAATCATTTCTGATGTGTTTCCTGCCTGCACTAGGCGGTCGTTTATCTCAAGTCTGAACGGTAGATGGTTAATATCGGCAAGTTCCTTTTTGGGTATGAAATCACCAACCGGGGCGGAGTAGTCAAAAGCTTTGGCAACCTCCCACGGAAGCCCTTTTTGTTTACACTCGCGCTGAAGGTCGCGAGCCGTGAAATCGATTCCAAGGGTGGCTGCATCGTAGTACCTATGTGCAAAACGCCTGTTGATGTTACGGCCCAGCCGGTTTACCCTAAGCACCACTTCAACCTCGTAGCTTAGCTCCTGGGTAAAATCAGGATAAAAAAATGGCTGGTTATTTCGCAGAAGACTGGTGTCGGGTTTCATGAAAAATACCGGTTTCTCAGGAACCTCGGAGTTCATCTCATGGGCATGCTCCATATAGTTCCGACCAATGCAAATAATTTTCATCAGTATTAAGTGTGTATGTAGTTATTAATCAGATCGATAAGTTTATGCCCCTCTTTTATTCCTTAATAATGAAGAGCTATCTTACACTACTGACTTCATGCTAAATTTTTCATGCTCTGCTGGCTTTCCTCTTAGTGGAAGTAGAGTAAAAGCTATATTGATTAATTCCTCCTTATCGTCAAGATTGCACCTCGAAAAATGCAACAATTTTTACTTACTTCAAAGGGTAGCCAAAAATTGTATTTGATTGAAGCCTAAGCTGGAGTTGAGGGATTTTATTTAGTGGGCAAATTTCGGAGTAAAAAGCTACACTTACCCTTTACTTAAAAAATGAAAGAGCCACAATGTTACCGTGGCTCTTTCCCTCTTACAGCTATGAATGAAAACTACTTACTATCCCCGTTAGTCATATAGGGATATTTGTAGTTAACCGGAGGTATTAGGTTTTCCTTAATGGTACGTGGGCTAGTCCACCGAATCAGGTTGAGAGGACCTCCTGCCTTGTCGTTAGTTCCGCTGGCTCTTGCTCCGCCAAATGGTTGTTGGCCTACCACAGCACCCGTTGGCTTATCGTTGAAATATAGGTTTCCTGCGGCATACCTTAGCACCCTGCAGGCATGGTTGAGCGCCATTCTGTCGGTAGCAAAAATTGCTCCGGTTAATGCGTAGGGCGATGTGCTGTTGCAGATTTCAAGAGTCTCGTTGAATTTATTATCGGGGTAAACGTAGATGGTGAGCACGGGGCCAAAGATTTCCTCCTCCATGGTTACAAAATGCGGGTCGGTTGTTAGGATTACCGTAGGCTCAACAAAATAGCCTCTCGATTTGTCGCCTTTTCCACCCCAGATGATTTCGGCCTTGTCAGAAGTTTTAGCCTGGTTGATGTACTGCATGATGTTGTCAAACGAAGCTTCATCAATCACCGCATTTATAAACGTCTCATAATCGGTGGGGTCGCCCTGCTTAATCTCTTTCAAAGTGGCTGTCATCTTGCTCTTAAATTCCGGCCATAGCGATTGGGGTATGTAGGCTCTGGAAGCGGCAGAGCATTTTTGTCCCTGAAATTCAAACGCTCCTCTTACAGCAGCAGTAACCGCTTCGTTGATGTTTGCGCTTGAATGGAGGAACATAAAGTCTTTTCCGCCGGTTTCTCCAATAAGCTTAGGGTAGGAGCGGTAGTGGCCTATGTTGTTGCTTACGGTTTTCCAAAACTGGTTAAAGGTTGCAGTTGACCCGGTGAAATGAATTCCGGCCAGCATGGGGTGGTTAAGCACTATATTGCCAATTGCTGAGCCCTTACCGGGAATAAAGTTGATGACACCATCCGGAAGTCCGGCTTCTTTGTAAACCTTCATCAGGATGTAGTTGGAGAGTATGGCTGTTGTGGCGGGTTTCCATACAACGGTGTTGCCCATCAGCACAGGCGACATGTTCAGATTGGAGGCTATTGCGGTGAAGTTGAACGGGGTTACGGCAAATACAAAACCCTCCAATGGCCTGTATTCCAACCTGTTGATGCTACTTTTATCCGATGAGGGCTGGTGGTTGTAAACCTCGGAAATGTAGTAGGCATTAAACCTCAGAAAATCAATAGCTTCACATGCTGAGTCAATTTCTGCCTGGTACACGTTTTTATCCTGCCCAAGCATTGTTGCAGCGTTGATGAGCGCTCTGTACTTGGTTGAAAGTAGCTCGGCTACTTTTACGGTTATGCTCAACCTCTCAACCCACGAAACCGTTCCCCAGTACTCGTGAGCTTTTAGAGCAGCCTCAATGGCCATCTTAACCTCTTCCTCGCCGGCAATATGGTAGTTGGCCAGTACATGCTGATGGTCGTGTGGCATTACCACCTTTCCGGTTTTTCCCGTGCGAACCTCCTTGCCCCCAATTATCAGGGGTATATCCATTACCTCCGATGACAGCTTTTTTATTTCTGCTTCAAGTGCCAGCCTCTCTGGCGAACCAGGTAGGTAACCCAGGATGGGTTCATTTTTCGGAAAATCGTACTTAAAAATAGCGTTGTTCATAGCTTCAGTTAGTTATTTTATTCGTTATGCAAATGTATTCATATCGAACTAAAAAACAAATGATAATTATCAGGAATAAGTTGAAAAGTAGGTTAAGACCAATTTTTCTGAGGCAGTTGTTTTTACTTAAAACTCGCCAAAAACTTAACAAGAATATATCCCTTATGTTCACCCGTACTGTTGCATATTTCGGTTACGTTAATGTGCTTGGGCGGTAACTGAATAGTCAAGTCCTCAATGTAACATCAATAAAATCAGCATGTTAATACTCTTACAGGCTAAAAAAGAAGTCAATATTCTTTTATATATGGCCGCTATTTAGTAACCTTGCACTTTCGATGTATGATGAGGATTACAGGTGGACAATTTACTAACCAAACAAATCAAGCTATGCATGAAAAAGATAGCAAAGTAGAGGAGCTAAAAAAACGCAAGGAGCAAATCCTGCAGGGTGGCGGCGAAAAGGCTGTAGCTAAGCAAATAGCTATGGGGAAGCTTACTGCCCGGGAGCGAATCATTGCCCTGCTTGACGAGGACTCGTTTCACGAGTATGACATGTTTGTAGAGCACGAAGCCCGCGATTTTGGTATGGAGGGTAAGGTTCTGTATGGCGATGGGGTTATAATTGGTACGGGAACCATTTATGGAGCACCGGTGGCTGTTTTTGCGCAGGATTTTACCGTTGCCGGAGGTTCGTTAGGCTCAATGCATGCCCGTAAAATCACCAAGATAATGGACTATGCGCTCCGAATGAGGATTCCCCTTATTGGAATCAACGATTCCGGAGGTGCTCGAATACAGGAAGGGGTTAATTCACTGGCCGGATACGGGGAAATTTTTTGGAGGAATACTCTTAACAGCGGAATTATTCCCCAGATATCGGTCATACTCGGCCCATGTGCCGGCGGTGCAGTTTACTCACCGGCGCTAACCGACTTTGTGTTTGTGGTGGATAATATTTCCAAGATGTTTATCACCGGCCCTGATGTCATTAAGTCGGTGCTGGGTGAAGAAATATCGCAGGAGGATTTGGGCGGCGCAAAGGTTCATGCCCAGATTACGGGTAATGCCCATTTTTATGCCGAAAGCGAGTATGAATGCTTCGAGCAGATTAAAAAGCTTATCACCTTCATTCCATGGAACAACACCCGCAAAGCTCGGCGCTTTGAGCCTAAGGATCCTAAAGCGTGCTACAATATTGAGGAGATTGTCCCTGGCGATCCAAAGCAACCCTACGATGTGCGCGACGTGATTCGGGCTATTGTTGATGATTCCAACTTCTTCGAGATACAGGAGATGTGGGCGGGTAACATTGTAATTGGTTTTGGGCGAATGAATGGCGAAACAGTGGGCTTTGTTGCCAACCAGCCGCTGGTTATGGCCGGTGTGCTTGATGTGGACAGCTCCGATAAGGCTGCCCGGTTTATTCGTTACTGCGATGCTTTTAGCATACCGCTTTGCACCCTGGTTGACCTTCCTGGTTACCTCCCCGGGATTGACCAGGAGCATGCAGGGGTTATTAGGCATGGCGCCAAGTTGCTTTACGCCTACAGCGAGGCTACAGTTCCCAAGCTGACGGTTATTTTACGTAAAGCGTACGGCGGAGGATACATTGCCATGAGTTCACGCCACCTGCGTGCCGATTTTGTATTTGCATGGCCGGGTGCTGAAATTGCCGTTATGGGCCCCGAAGGCGCAGCCAACATCATTTTCCGCAAGGAGATTTCGGAAGCCGCCAACCCCGAAGAAATGCGACGCCAGAAGGTTGAGGAGTACAAGGAAAAATTTGCCAACCCTTACGTGGCTGCTGCTAAGGGTTACATTGATACGGTGATTGAACCCGCTGAAACCCGCAAGCTTTTGCTCCATGCTCTTGAGGTGGCCAGCACCAAGGTTTCCGATAGACCATTTAAAAAACACGGAATTCCTCCATTTTAAAAAGTTGGAATATGACGAAAATTGATATTAATGGTAATACTCACGATACGCCTAAATTGAACGATTCGCAGCTCAATACTTTGGCGGTTGAGGATGGTGAGTACAAAACCTTATTCACCCCGAAGTTTTCGGGCTACAAGAAGTGGGAGCAGCATAATGAGAAGCTTATCCGGGCTTTTATACCGGGTACTATTGTTGAGGTTTTCGTAAAACCCGGGCAGCCTGTTAAGCAGGGTGATATGCTGCTTATTCTGGATGCCATGAAAATGAACAACCAGGTTAAATCGCCCATCAACGCCACCGTTAAAGAGGTGAATGTTAAGGTTGGCGATAAGGTAAGCAAGGGTGTTGATCTAGTTGTTCTTGAGTAGCTACACTTGTGAAGCGTGTTATATGAAAAGGGCGCCACAGCGCCCTTTTTTATTTATAGCCTTACACAACGGATGAAGTAGCCTTCTCTTTTTACCCAATCTTTTGGCTCTCTGTCAAAAATGCCGTACACTGCCGATCCACTTCCCGATAACCCCGCATAAATTGCACCCATACCGTACAGCCTTTTTTTTATTTCCCCTATTTGGGGGTAGCGGGTGAAAATAATTTCCTCAAAATCGTTTTTAATGGTCAACCGCCAGGTGTTTATATCGTCCTTTATAAGGTTTACGAGGCTCACGCCCCATGGGGCAGGTTTAGTTTCGGAGTACGCCTTTCCGGTTTCAACGTGAATGTCGGGCTTCAAAACCAGCAGGAAGTATCCGGAGAGGTCAATTTTCAAGGGTCTAATTTTTTCGCCACGCCCTTCGGCAAGGCAGGGTTGATTTTCGATAAAGAAAGGGCAATCGCTGCCAAGCTGCAGGGATAGCTCCATCAATTCCTTTTTCCCTAAAGGATTGCCAAGCAGCTCGTTAATGGCAACAAGCGTAAAGGAGCCATCGGCCGAACCACCCCCCAGACCGGCTCCGGTGGGGATAACCTTGTGCAGGTGCATGGCAATTGGGGGTAAAGCCAGTCGTTTACTCATTAGTCCAACCGCCCTTACGCAAAGGTTCTCGTTGGCAGGGCAGTTTGTTTCAACTCCTGTTTGGCTGAAGGTTAAGGGCAAATCCTGATCTTCGGCAATTATGACCTCCAGCATATCGCATAAACCCTTTACCGGATAGAAAAAGGTAGAAATATTATGGAAACCATCGCTACGTCGGTCAACAATGTTGAGTCCGATGTTGATTTTAGCATTGGGGAAGACTATCATTATCCATTTTTACGGCAAATTTAGCAAATGTTCATTTCGACACACATCGTAAATTTGCAACCTTGGCTACCCTTAACCTTTGGTTAAACCTGAAATGGTTTGAATGATATTGTTGTAGGAATGCAGAAGTAAGCATGTTAATGCGCAATGCAGCTGAAAATGGTTCCTTTTCTTCTATATCACTAGAACAGAAAAGTGGAACATGGATTACACTGATACTACTGACAAACACGGGTAAAAAATCTGTGCAAATATGTCTCTTCTGCTTTGTTGGAGTGTCAGTAAAAGTTTTTCCTGCGTGTGAGGGTTAATTGAAAATTATCATGTACGTTTGTATCCCATTCTTTTGTACCCGTAAGAGTTACTTCAAAATGATTTATGCTAGACTACTATTCTAATAATTAATTTTTTAGGATGATGACGAAGAGGTTAGTGCATGTGATGGCATTTTTAATGCTTACAAGCATGGGGGTTAATGCCCAAAAGTTCAGCTTTGGCGTTTTTGTTGACCCACAGCTTACTTGGTTCAACTCCGATACCAAGCGCTACGATCCCAATGGGCCAGTAGCAGGGTTCAACATTGGCTTTTCGGGCGAGAAGTACTTTGCCCAGCGGTATGCCCTATCATCTGGACTATCGTTGAATACTCTGGGTGGAAACATCAGGTTTATGCAGGATACCTTCACCCTGAAAACCAATGATGGCGAATACACCGTTACTCCTCAAACAAATGTTAAGTTTAGGGCTCAGTACCTTACCCTGCCGGTGAGCTTAAAGTTTCGATCTACCCAAATTGGCTACACCAGCTTTTATGCAAATGTTGGGTTTAAGGGCAGCATCAGGCTAAAGGGGTTTGCATGGTACAGCCCACAGAATGTTGACAGGGAGGTGGCAAACGACCATTTTGCTTGGGGTTTTGTTTCCTACTTTATTGGGCTGGGTATGGAGTACTCTCTAGGTGGCGAAAGCGCTCTTCAGTGTGGCCTATCGTTTTCCGACGGTCTAACCGGAATGCTTGATACATCTAATGGTAAAATTACTTCCCAGTCGCTTACTTTGCGCCTTGGAATAATTTTTTAAACGGTTTTAGGCTTGTCGGGCCAAATGAATTTTGCAAAATGAGAATTGCGCTTGCCCAGCTCAACTACACCATCAACCATTTTGACCTGAACAGGGGGAAAATTGTTGACGCTATCGAAAGGGCTAAATCAGAAGGAGCAGACCTGGTGGTTTTTTCCGAACTAGCTGTATGTGGCTACCCTCCGCGCGACTTGCTGGAACAGGAGGAGTTTATTCAGAAGTGCTACAGCTCTATTAACGCCATTGCATCCTGCTGTAGCGGTATAACTGCCATTGTTGGCGCTCCTAGCCTTAACCCAAATCCTAAGGGGAAGATGCTCTACAACTCTGCTTTTGTGTTGCAGAATGGCGTAGTTCACAGCATACATGGCAAAACGCTTTTACCCGATTACGACATATTTGACGAGTACAGGTACTTTGAGCCTGCAGACGATGGCTACGATCTGGTTGAGGTTGCCGGAAAACGCCTGGCTGTTACCGTGTGTGAGGATTTATGGGATGATCAGCCTACCGGTGAAGCAAATTTCAGGCGGCATAAGCTATACCGCAGCAGCCCTATGGAACACATGGCGATGTTAAAGCCCGACATCATTATTAACATTGCTGCTTCTCCGTTCAGCTACAATATCGAGCAGCAACGGTTGCAGGTTTTGCAGGGAAATATCGTTCGTTACGGGTTGCCGGTTATATATGTCAACCAGGTTGGTGGTAACGCCGAGCTGCTGTTTGACGGCGGTTCCATGGTCCTCGATGCCAATGGGGCAGTAGCTTGCCGCCTTACCAGTTTTTCTGAGGATTTTAGAGTGGTTAGCTCCGATGATTTTAAGCACTCTTGCAGGTCATCAGAATGCTCTGTTGAAAATCAGGAAAATAGAATTGCCCGAATACACGATGCTCTGGTGATGGGCATTAGTGACTACTTCCGGAAAATGGGTTTTAGCCATGCCACGCTAGGGCTTTCCGGCGGAATTGATTCAGCTGTTGTCCTGGCCTTAGCGCATAGCGCCTTGGGTTCCGATGCCATCAGGGTGCTGCTTTTACCCTCGCAGTACTCATCGAAACACTCGGTGGATGACGCCGTAACACTTGCCGCCAGAATGGGAATACGGTACGACACCATCAGTATTCAGCCCATTTTCGACTCGTTCAAAAGCCAGCTTGCCGACCTGTTTCAGGGATTGCCTGAGGGTGTAGCCGAGGAAAACATTCAGGCAAGGATTAGGGGAACGCTGCTCATGGCAATTTCGAATAAGTTTGGCCATTTACTTTTAAATACTACCAATAAAAGTGAAGCTGCTGTTGGTTATGGAACGCTTTACGGCGATATGAACGGAGCCATTGCCGTGCTGGGTGATGTTTACAAAACCGATGTGTACAACCTGGCAAGCTATATTAACAGAAATCAGGAGGTAATCCCTCCTAGCATTATCTCTAAACCGCCATCTGCCGAGCTACGCCCCAACCAGAAGGATACCGATTCACTTCCCCCATACGATGTGCTCGATCGGATTCTTTTTGCCTACATTGAGCAGAACCATAGCGAGAAGGACATTATAGGCATGGGATTCGACAGCGCTCTGGTGCACCGTGTTATTCGGATGGTTTGCACAAGCGAGTACAAGCGATTTCAGGCGCCTCCAATTTTAAGGGTTTCGTCGAAGGCGTTTGGCTACGGACGCCGCATGCCATTAGTTTCATCGTGGACGTAATTACCGGTTGAAAGAAGCGGCCATTAATCCTACACGCTAAACACTATTATTGTTTTTGTTTTTCAACTTTTTATTGAATACTTGATATTCCAATGCCAAAAACTTTTTTACTTTAAAAGGATATTATACAGCATCGAGAGCGCTGCCTATTAAACTTTGTTAAAAACATGTTTTTTAACTATAAAAAGCCCTATTTTTGAAAAAAAGGTTATGTCTAAAAAATTGCAGCATCAAGTCGATGAAGATTCGGTTTTTGAGGGTGTTTGCGGTTTGTTCCCAAATCTGAAACCCGAAGAGCGCGAGAAAATGCGGAACAACTTTTCCTGCATGTTTGTGCCTAAAGGTAAGATTATCTACAGGGAAGGCGATACACCGCCCGGCTTGGTTTGCCTTTCAAAAGGTATTGTGAAGCTCTATAAGGAAGGAGTAGGGGGACGCGATCAAATTGTGCGCATGGCCAAACCGGTAGGCTTTATGGGCTACAGGGCTTTATTTGCCGATGAAAACTACACCGCCACTGCACAGGCTCTCGAAGATTCTGTGGTTAGCATTATAGAGCGAAACGCGCTGATGGAAATTCTCAGAAACAACGCTGAGCTTACCCTGCACATTCTTAAATCGGTTGCTTCCGAGCTCGGATTTTCCACTAACCGAACGGTAACCCTTACGCAGAAGCATGTTCGGGGACGCGTGGCCGAGTCGCTCATCTTCCTTCGCGATACATACGGCTTCGAGGATGATGGGGTAACGCTAAAGGCATACCTATCGCGCGAGGATATGGCCAACCTGTCGAACATGACCACCTCTAACGCCATTAGAACCCTTTCGAGTTTTGCCGAGGAGGGAATAATTGAACTGGATGGCCGAAGAATTAAAATTCTCGATCAGTACAAGCTCGAGAGAGTGAGCAATTTAGGTTAGCTAGCCGGTTACTCCTGAAAGTAAATGCGTTTAACCCTTTGCGAAACGGAGGTTAGCACCTCGTAGGGGATAGTGTTTAGCGCTTGGGAGACTTCCATGATAGTCGGATTGCTACCAAAAATAACTACGTCGTCTCCAACCTTCACATCAACCCCGGTGGCGTCGAGTGTGCAGGTGTCCATGCTGATATTTCCAATGGTTGGCACCAGCACTCCGTTAATCATCATCTTTCCTATTCCGTTGCCCAGCTTACGGTTTAACCCATCGGCGTAGCCAATAGGAATGGCAGCAACCGTAGTAGGTTTGTTTATCTTGCCCATACGGTTATACCCAACTGTTTCGCCCGGTTGCAGATGCTTTACCTGTATCACCTTGCTCTTTAACGTGCTGACGGGCAATAACTTGTCCTGCTGGGTAGGGCTAATACCGTGCAACCCAATTCCCAGCCTAACCATGTCGAACTGGGCATGGGGAAAACGCTCGATACCAGCACTATTCAGGATGTGGCGAAGTGGCTTATAGCCTATTGCACTGATGATTTCATCCGATATGGTGCTGAAAAGCGCTATTTGGCTTTGGGTGAACTCATCCTGTCCGGAATCCTCGCTTGCAGCCAGGTGCGAGAAGATGCTTGCAATCCTTATACTTTTTAACGATTGAATGGTGGATGTCAGCTCCGGAAGCTGTTCGCCGGTAAACCCCAGGCGATGCATACCGGTATCAATCTTCAGATGAATGTTGTATTCATTCACCCCCATCCTGTCCAGGGCATTGGCAAATTCGGCAAGTCCTTCAAAGTTGTATATTTCTGGTTCAAGCCGGTTTTCAATCATCAGCTCGTAGGCGCCGTAGGATGGATTGAGAACAATGATAGGCAGAGCAATACCGGCCTCACGAAGCGATACACCCTCATCGGCAAATGCTACTCCCAGGTAGTCAACCCTGTTGAATTGCAGGAGGTTGGCAATTTCGTATGAACCGCTGCCATAAGAGAAAGCTTTTACCAGCACCATCAGCTTTACTCCCGGGTTGAGCTGGTTGCGGTAGTGGTTCAGGTTATGCACCATCGAGTTCAGGTTTATCTCCATCACCGTTCGATGAACTTTTTCCTCTAAAATGGCTACTATCCGTTCAAAGTGAAAGTTCCGGCTTCCCTTGATGAGTATTGCGGAGTTGCTGAACTGCCTTCGGGTTATGCTTTGTGTGAACTCAAGCGTATTGCTGTAAAACTCCTTGCTTATATCGAAGAGGTGAGCATAGCGTGAAATATTTTTACCAATCCCAATGATATGGGATATTTCCTTTTCTTCCACCAGCTGGGCAACCATGGAGTACAGCAGCTCGGGGGCATAGCCGCTTTGCAGGATATCCGAAAGGATAAGTACGCGGTTGTCATGTTGTTTTTGCTGGAGTAAAAAATCGAGGGCTATGGAAAGCGAGCCCAGGTCGGAGTTATAGCTATCGTTGATAATGGTGCATCCGTTTACCCCTTTTTTCAACTCCAGCCTCATGGCAACGGGGCTTAGCTTGGCCATACGGTCAGCGATGGTGGTTCTATCAATATTAAGGTAGAACAACAAGCTTAGGCAGTGCATGGCATTCTCGTAGGAGGCCTGGTCGGTAAAAGGAATCTCAAAGCTGAACGTTTCTTCCCCATACTTTATCCGAATAACTCTACCGTTGCCATGCTCCTCTGTACTCTCTACATGCAGGGTTGACTGGGGATGAACACCCCATGAAAGCAGCTTAACCCCACTAAGCGTGTCATCGTTATAGATGATACGATCAACCAGCTCGTGATCCTTACAGTAAATAAGCAGCTCGGATGATTTGAAAAGTTTAAGCTTCTCGGTAATTTTTTCGTCCAAATCCTCGAAATTTTCCTGATGTGGAAGGCCAATATTGGTGAAAATTCCAACTTGAGGATTAATGATTGGTTGAAGTCGCAGCATCTCGCCAGGAAGGGAAATGCCCGCTTCAAATATCCCGAGGTTGAAGTTGCTGTCCATTTGCAACACCGAAAGGGGGACTCCAATTTGGGAGTTGTAGCTTTTGGGGCTGCGTACGATGCTGTAATCGGGCGAAAGGAGCTGGTTTAGCCACTCCTTAACAATGGTTTTGCCATTGCTTCCAGTGATTCCGACAACTGGGTACTTAAACTGTGCCCGATGGTAGGTGGCTAGTTTTTGAAGTGCATGCAGGGTATTCTTAACGACGATAAAGGTAGCCTGGGGAAATTTTTCGGCCAGCCCGAGGGTGTCGCTAACCATGAATGCCCTTATGTGCTGAAAGTTGTAAAGCTCGCTGATGAATTTATGACCGTTGTGGTGTTTCCCAACGATGGCAACAAAAAGCGTTCCCTTGCTTTTGGATGGGGTTCGGCTGTCTGTGGCAATTGTGCTGATCTCCAGGTTAGGATCACCTTCGAGTTTGGCGTTAAGAATTTGTGCTATTTGCCCTGTTGTGTAAGGTTGCATAGTATTTATAGGTGGATACTCCGTACAAATTTACACGAAATTTCCAATGTTGATTCTGCTCAGCATGTAATACAGGATGATTAAGCTACAGAATTTACTTTGGCGCTAAACGGTAGAGCCCTAAGGCGATTGCAGCAAAGATAATATTTGGTATCCACACCGCAATAAACGGGCTGAGGTGCCCGCTCACCGCAAAAATGGTGGAGAAGCGCATGAATAGGATGTAGGAGAAGCTAAGGGCTAGGCCGAAACCTATATGCAGCCCTATGCCGCCGCGAACTTTCCGTGACGAAAGCGAAACCCCAATAAGGGTGAGAATGAAAGCCGAAAAGGGATTGGCAAAGCGGCTATGCTTCTCTATTAAAAGTGCCTCAATGTTATCGGCACCCTGCAGCCGCTGCTCGTCAATGAAGTCGTTTAGCTGAAAAAGGTTCATTGTTTCAATCACGTTCGAACGTCTCTTAAAATCAGCGGGAGTCAGGTATAAAGTGCTATCGATGGATTGGCCCCGAGTAATCTTTTCGCCCCTTTCAAGGTAATCGCGTATGTAGTAGTTTTTAATTGTCCAGGTTTGCTTGGTTGAGTCCCACTGGGCATAATCGGCAATCAGCTTCGATTTTAGCCGGTTGTTATCAAAATGCTCAATGGAAAGGTTGTAGGCAATGTTGCTGTAGCTGTTAAATGAACGCATGTAAACAAAGATTCCAGGTCGAACCTGCCTATGGATATTGCGCTCGGAGCTCACGTAGGCTTTTTTTACATACTTATTCTCAAAGTCAATTCTTACAGCGTTGGCTGGAGGAATGATGAAGTTGGTGAGCACCAGGGAGAAAATTGCAATGATGGTGGCGGAAATAAAGTATGGCACCATCATCCGTAAAAAGCTAACCCCGCTGCTCAAAATGGCTATTATTTCGGTGTTGTAGGCCATGTTGGAGGTAAAGAATATCACCGCTATAAAAACGAATAGCGAGCTGAACAGGTTGGCAAAGTAGGGGATAAAGTTTAGGTAGTACCGGAATATGATTTCGTTGAAGGGTGCACCCTTTTCCATGAAGTCGTCAATTTTTTCCGAAAAGTCGAATATAACGGCTATGCCTACAATCAGGATAATGGCATATATGTATGTTCCAATAAACTTGCGGATTATGTACCAGTCGAGTATCTTCACGGCATTAAGTTTTGAGGGCGAAAATTAGTAAATATTGTTACTTGATTGTATGCCAGCTAATACTTAGCGGCTCTTTGGCTAAAGAATACTTCATTTTTTTACATTTTGAGAGCAGCTTCACCTTCCTGAAGATTGAGTTTTGTAGCTTTCGAATGGCACAGGCTACAATCTTTGTGAAAGTCTGCTAACCATACTTTTTTTCCACTCCAAAAAATCTCCCCGAACAATATGTATTCTGGCCTCCCTAACCAGCCAGAGGTAGAACCCCAGGTTATGGATGCTGGCAATTTGTGGGCCCAGCATTTCCTTGGCCACAAACAGGTGCCGCAGGTAAGCTTTGGAGTAGCGTGAATCAACAAAAGTTAGGCCAAGAGGGTCAATGGGTGAAAAATCGTTTTTCCATTTTTCGTTTCGCAGGTTTATTATGCCCTGTGAGGTGAAAAGCATTCCATTACGGCCATTCCGGGTGGGAAGAACGCAGTCGAACATGTCAACTCCCAGGGCTATAGCCTCCAGAATATTCTCGGGTGTTCCTACGCCCATGAGGTAGCGAGGGGAGTTCTTTGGGAGTATGTAATTCACCACCTCAATCATCCGGTACATCTCCTCAGCAGGTTCGCCCACCGAAAGGCCGCCAATTGCATACCCATCGCAGTTGAACGAAACGGCATACTCTGCGGCTCGCCTTCGCAAATCGGGGTACACGCAACCCTGTACTATCGGGAAAAGGGATTGGCTATACCCGTAATGCGGTTCGGTGGTTGCAAACTGGTTTACACATCTTTTAAGCCATTGTTCGGTTAAATCGAGCGACTTGCAGGCATAGCTGTACTCGGCATCCCCGGGGGGGCACTCGTCAAATGCCATCACGATATCGGCGCCAATTACCCGCTGAATGTCCATTACCCTTTCGGGGGTGAAAAAATGAGATGACCCGTCAATGTGCGAGCGGAACGAAGCGCCTTCCGCATTTAGCTTCCGGTTTGAGGCCAGCGAAAAAACCTGGTAGCCCCCGCTGTCGGTAAGTATGGGGCGGCTCCATGAGCTAAACCGGTGAAGCCCACCGGCATTGGCCAAAAC
>DCDD01000168.1 GCA_002316235.1 Bacteroidales bacterium UBA1064 | reverse complement strand
TAAGTTTTCGACGCCATGAATGTTTTAACATCCTCAGGTCTTACCAGATTTCTTTGGGCATAGAGGTTTGCCACTCCAAAAAGAATCGCTAATGTTACTGCAAATTTTTTCATGAGCTTAGACATTTTTAACCACGTAATTTACAAATAATTCCTTAAAGAGCAATTCGCCGGAAGTCAACCTGAACTAAATTTTCTGAAGCTGGTTAATCTCTACCATTTGGCCCGGCAAAATTAGATTATGCATGATTCCAGGTTCTTTACCTCTGCATTTATAGATTGCAAATTTATACTTCTTTTTTTAAAAATTCATGATTTAATCAAAGGTTCCTTAACAAAATTAGGGCTAACCTGAAAACAAAAAAATGTTTCCCTCCAGGGTAAGCTTGAACGGAGCTAAGTTCAAAAAAGTTAAATCGGTAAATTTTATGTAGATTTGAACGGTGGAAATGGTGGCAGTTACCAGTATAAATTGCTATATATCAACTTATCTGCATACATTCTCATTCAAATTCAGAAAACCTGGGAGCAATGGAGAAGAAGAAAATTGTGGATGTTCACGAGGTAAAAAAGGTGGTCAACCTAGGGCCTATTGTTGGTGATGGGGTAGCCCACCTGATAATGTCGGCCCTGCGGTTCAACAAGCTGAACGAAAAGTACTCAAATATATCCCACCTGAAAGGATTGGAGTTCCTTTCGGCAGCAATGGATACCTTTGAAATAACCTACGAGGTTAACCCCGAGGAGCTCAAACGAATACCCCGAACCGGTGCGTTCATTTCGGTGTCGAACCATCCGTTTGGTGGGGTTGACGGTATGATTCTTATTAAGATGATGCTGGAGCAGCAGCGAAATGATATAAAGACTTTGTCAAATTTTATCATCCAGCGTATTCCCCAGATAGCAGAGTTTGTGTTCCCGGTTGACCCATTCGACAACGGAGTTAAGCGTGGATCGAATCTGATAGGGCTCAAAAAGGCTTTAACTCATGTAAGCAATGGGGGGGCATTAGGGCTTTTCCCTGCCGGAGAGGTTTCAACCTACTACGATAACATGGATGAGGTTGGTGTAGTTGACAGGCAATGGCAACCATCCATGATTAAATTTATTAAAAGAGCAGGCGTTCCGGTTGTTCCTATTTACTTTCAGGGTGAAAATAGCCGTATATTCCACCTTTTGGGACTTATTCACCCTATGCTTCGCACCGCCAAGCTACCTTCGGAGCTGCTTAATAAGAAGAACCAGGTTATCAGGGTGAGAATTGGGTACCCCATCAGCGTGGAGGAGCAGGATGCCTACTGCGATTTGGACAGGTATGGCCGATTCCTCAGGGTTAAAACCTATGCTTTGGGTTCGTCGCTTGATGTGGATAAGTTTCTTAGCTACAAGCTAAGGTCTGCGCCAGTACCCGAACCTGTTATACCGCCGGTTCCATTTAGTGCGGTGGAAAACGAGGTTGAAAAGCTGCTCAGCAAGTACCTGCTTTTCCGCAGCAAAAACTACGCAGTGGTTTGTGCCCCATCGGTTGAGATGCCCAACCTGATGACCGAAATTGGCCGGCTAAGGGAGATTACCTTTCGCGAGGTGGGAGAGGGAACCAACCGGAAAATTGATGTGGATGAGTTCGACCTTTACTACTGGCAGCTCTTTATTTGGGATGAGGAGGAGAAAAGAATTGTGGGTGCCTACAGGGCAGGAAAGGGCAAGGAGATAATCGAAAACTATGGCATTGAAGGCTTTTACATACAAACCCTTTTCAAAATTGATAAGGAGTTTGCCCCTATCCTGGAGCAGTGCATTGAGCTGGGGCGCTCCTTCATTGTGCCCGACTACCAGCGCAAACCACTGCCCCTATTCCTGCTCTGGAAGGGAATTCTCTACTTCCTGATTAAAAATCCGGAATACCGCTACCTGATTGGGCCTGTGAGTATTTCGAGCCGTTTCTCCGATTACTCCAAAGGGGTTATCATCACCTTTATGAAATCGAATTACTTTGACCATAACTTCGCAAGGTTCATTCGTCCGCGCAACAGCTTTCGGGTGCCTGTGAAGGAGGAGGAGTTCAAAATAATTTTCGACACTTCCGATGACCTCGACAAACTTGATAAGTTCATCAAGGAGGTTGAACCCTACGACTACCGCATGCCCGTGCTACTTAAAAAGTACTTGAAGCTCAACGGTAGAATCCTAGGCTTTAACGTTGACCCTAAGTTTAACAATGCCCTTGACGGTTTACTAATCCTCGACCTTCTTCAGGTCCCTATTCAGACCATTACCTCCCTGTCGAAAGAAATTAACGATAAGTCCATTCTCGAGAGGTTCAACATTAGCGATTATACTTTTGAGGATTAAAATGCAGCTTGTGTAGCCTGCTTTACCGTTTAACCTATTGGAGCTAGTTGTTTGTTTGTAGAATCCCCTTCGTGTACGGGTACAGGGGATTTTTTTCAATTCTTGATGTTTTCTAGCTAAACCATAACCGATTTGTTCGGTCAATTTTTCTGTTCGATAGCTAGCTATAAAGTTTGAAAACAGCTTTTTTGAAAGTTTACGCAGCTGTTAAATATGGGGAATTGTAGTTTTTTTGTGCATTTTCTTTTATTATCCTTTAGTCTTTTTTTAAATTTTCTGGTAAAATGAGATTAGCAATGTACTTTCTGCCGGCAGCAATATTTGCACTTTCGTGCAACAGGCAAGTAGTGAGTGAACCGGAGTTGGTTGAGCGTGCCAATGAGCTGCATAAAAAGATTGTAACCATTGATACCCATACCGATGCCCCACTCACCTTCATGCGTACCGGGTATGATTTCAGCGGTAAAAACAACAAAGCCATTGGTAGCTGTGTTGACCTAGCAAAGATGGAAGCAGGTGGTCTGGATGCCGCATTTTTTGCTGTATTTATAAGTCAGGATGAATGCACCCCCGACGCATACCGAAAAGTCAACGCACAAGCCCTTCAAATTGCGAGTACCGTTATAAACACCGTTGCCAAGTACCCCGACAGGGCTGAAATTGCTGTAAACCCCGAGGATATTTTCCGGTTGAAAGCTGCGGGGAAACGAGCCATTTACATTGGCATGGAAAACGGATACCCGCTTGGGGAGGACTTATCGCAGCTTAAGGTTTTCTATGATTTGGGCGCTCGCTACGTAACACTCTGCCATACCCGGAACAACCAGATTTGCGACTCCTCAACCGACCCTGAAGGTTCAAGGAATAATGGGCTTAGCGATTTCGGGAGATCCGTAGTGGCCGAAATGAACAGGCTGGGTATGCTGGTTGACGTTTCGCATATCTCCGACAAGTCGTTTTACGACGTGCTTGCCGTTTCCAAGGTGCCTGTTTTTGCCTCGCACAGCTGTGCCAGGGCAATTTGCAATAACCCTCGAAACCTTGACGATAACATGCTGAAGGCCCTAGCTAAAAATGGCGGGGTAGTTCAAATGTGTATTCTCAGCGACTACGTCAAGCAGGGTGAGAAGAATCCTGTACGCGATAGCGCATTTAGGGCGCTGCGTCGCAAGTATGGCAACTTCCGAAACCTTACTCCCGAACAGGAGGAGCAGGCTGAGGCAGACTGGCACAACCTCGAGCAGCAGTACCCTGCTAAGCTTGCCACGGTATCCGACGTGGTTGACCATATCGACCACATTGTTAGGGTTGCCGGAATTGACCACGTGGGCATCGGAACCGACTTCGACGGCGGTGGAGGTGTTGATGGATGTCGCGATGCCTCTGAGCTACACGCAATAACCATTGAACTCCTAAGGCGGGGGTATTCCGAGCGGGATATCAGGAAAATCTGGGGCGAGAATTTCCTGCGTGTTTTCCGGCAGGCCCGCGATTATGCGGCAGCTCATGGGCAGGGCAAGTAGCTATTGCTGAGTTGCTCACAATAGTAATACCTGCATCACCATAGCTGAATTTTCTCCATTCATCCTGCAATCAACACACCAGCCAGCTCATGGCTGGTTTAACCTTTATCTAACGGCGTATTATGCTGATGTGGCTACTACCCAATGAGCTATTTGCACCGGATATAAAGCTATCCAAGCAAGTTTCCCCGAGCGTTCACCTTTATTCTCAGCTTATTATTCCCGATGAAGGATATTTTGCTGTGTTTTTCTATTTGTATGTATTTTCTACTCTTTTGACCAATGGTTTGCTTTTTAATTTTATAGGTTTGTATCTTTGAGGTGGATTCTGGGACAATACATCAAACTAAAATTTACAACTATGGTGATTCGATCTGCTAAATTTGTAGCGAGCTACCCCGGTGTCGATAGGTGCCCCGCTTCGTCAATTCCCGAGTATGCATTTATTGGCCGGTCAAACGTAGGAAAATCGTCGCTAATCAACATGCTGACGGGGACCAAAACGCTGGCTAAAATATCCGAAACCCCGGGGAAAACACAGCTCATCAACTATTTTCTGGTAAACGAGTCATGGTATCTGGTTGATTTGCCGGGTTATGGCTATGCCAAGGCTTCAAAAGACAAACGAAAGGAGTTTTCCCAAATCATCACAAATTACATACTTAAACGTTCAAGTCTTACCCTACTTTTTGTGCTGATTGATTCACGTCTTGAACCCCAGCCAATAGACATTGATTTTATTAACTGGCTGGGTGTAAACCAAATCCCGCTAGCGCTGGTATTTACTAAAACCGATAAAACGCCTAAAGCTCTCCTTGAGGCCAACATGGAAGCTTTTAAAAATAAAATGATGGAGATGTGGGAGGTGTTACCTCCAATATTTACCTCCTCGGCCGTTACCCGAACTGGAAGGGAGGATGTGCTATCCTACATCGACAGCATAAATGCAAATTTTAAGTCAACCCAGCCCAAAAAGGTTGAACGGGTCTGGTAAAATTAGTACATTTGCGGGCATTAACAGGAAAAAATTCCTAAAATGCACAGCAAGCACAACATTAAGTTCTTTACCGGTCGCAGCTCCCGGTATCTCTCTGAAAGAATTGCCGATAGTTTTGGCATTCCTCTTGGGAAATCCAACGTTACGGTATTTAGCGATGGCGAATTTCAGCCTTCCTTTGATGAATCGGTGAGGGGCTGCACCGTTTTTATCATCCAATCAACCTTTCCACCTGTCGACAACCTATTCGAGTTGCTGCTAATGGTTGATGCAGCCCACAGAGCTTCGGCCTACAAGGTTGTTGCGGTTATGCCCTATTTTGGTTGGGCCAGGCAGGACCGAAAGGATAAACCCCGCGTGGCCATTGGCGCAAAAATGGTTGCCAACATGCTTAGGGCAGCTGGCGTTGACCGTATTATGACCATGGACCTTCATGCCGATCAGATTCAAGGTTTCTTCGATGTACCGGTTGACCACCTTTACGCCTCTTCCGTTTTTGTTCCCTACCTTAAAAGCTTGCAAATTGATAATATTGCCATTGCCTCACCCGATATGGGTGGCGCAAAACGTGCCAATGCCTATGCCCGATTTATGAATGCCTCGCTGGTTCTATGCTATAAGAACCGCGAAAAGGCTAATCAGGTTGACGAGATGACCATTATTGGCGACGTACGGGGTAAAAACGTTGTAATACTCGACGACATGGTTGACACCGCCGGAACGCTGGCCAAGGCTTCCGGTTTAATGAAGGATCAGGGTGCGCTATCTGTTAGGGCATTTGCCACACACCCCGTTATGTCGGGCAAGTCATACGAGCTCATTCGCGATTCCCAGATTGACCAGCTGGTGGTTACCGATACCATACCGCTGCGTAGCGACAGGGACACCTCCAAGATTAAGGTTCTCTCCGTTGCCGAACTTTTTGCCGATGTTATCGAGAAGGTGTACAACTACAAGTCTATCAGCGAAAAATTTATTATTTAGCGTTGTGTTTTTAAAGCCTTTTCATATCTTTGCAGCCCTAAATATCCCTCAAAATTAACGGTGTGATGGGGGGCTGAAAAATTTTCGAGGGCAGTCCTGAGTAGCACCTATTGGTTAACAAAATTTCTACGATGAAAACAATTCAGCTTAGTGCCACGCTGCGTAGCGAAACCGGGAAAAAAGCAGCCAAGGCAACACGTAAATCCGAACTCATCCCGGCAATTATTTATGGTGGCCAAAAGAACATTATGATTTCGATTGGCGAAAAGGATATGAAAAAGGTTGTTTACACCCCCGATGTTTTTGTGGTTAAGCTAAACGTTGATGGTGAGAATTTCGACACTATCGTTAAGGAAATTCAATTTCACCCAGTATCCGATGCCATTCTGCATGTTGACTTTTACCAGGTAAGCAACGATAAAAATATTACCATTGCCCTCCCGGTTGTGCTAATCGGGCAGGCAGAGGGCACCAAGCAGGGTGGTAAGTTGATTCAGGTAGTTAGAAAGCTAAAGGTAAATGGTCTAGTTAAGAATCTGCCCGAAAATATCAGCATTGATGTTACTCAACTAGAACTTGGCAAAAGTATAAAGGTTGGTGATTTGTCGTTCAAAGGCTATACCCTGGTTGATCCCATGAGCACTGTGATTGCCAGCGTTAAGTCAACCCGTGCTGCACGCGAAACTCAACCGACTGAGGCTGCTCCTCAGCAGTAAATTGACATGGATTGAAGTACCTGGTTGCAGGGTTTGGAAACATAGGACCGGAATATTCCAACACCCGTCATAACGTAGGATTTATGGTGTTGGACGCCCTGGCCAGGGCGTCCAACATTACTTTTGGAAGTGCCCGTTACGGTGATGTTGCCGAGCTACGGCACAAAGGCAAAACTTTTATCCTGCTAAAACCGTCCACCTACATGAATCTTAGCGGTAAGGCGGTGAGCTACTGGATGCAGAAGGAGAAAATTGCCCTTGAAAACCTCCTGGTGGTCGTTGACGATCTTGCCCTGCCTTTAGGCGTTATTCGCATACGCTCCAGAGGTAGCGATGGTGGGCATAATGGGCTGAAAAGTACCAACGAAACGCTTGGAACACAGGACTACGCCAGGTTGCGGTTTGGTATCGGCAATGGTTATCCCCGCGGCCATCAGGTTGACTACGTTTTGGGTGAGTGGAGCGATGAGGAGCTGAAAATCCTCCCCGAACGATTGGCTAAGGCCGGAGAGGCAATTTTGTGCTTTGGCACAATAGGCATAGAGCGCACTATGAATCTATTTAACAACCAGTAAGCTAACCAACAAATGGGCGCCGAGAGCGAGCGGGTTGACAAGTGGCTGTGGATGGTGAGGGTTTTTAAAACCCGCTCCCTGGCCATTGACTGTTGCCGTAACGAAAGGGTAACGGTGAACGGGGTGCCTGTTAAAGCCTCCCACACCGTTCAGCTTAACGACTTGGTCGCGGTGCGCAAACCCCCTGTTACGTTAACATTCAGGGTAAAGGGTTTCCCCGGTAGCCGAATTGGTGCAAAGCTGGTGGATGAGTATGCCGAAAACCTTACCCCTCCAGAGGAGTATCAGAAGCTCGATCCGTCCTTCAGGGCTTTTAGCATATACAGAAATCCCGGAACAGGCCGGCCTACCAAGAAGGAGCGTCGTTCGCTCGACGACTTTTTTGATTCGGAAGCCGATGATTCCCCTTGGGATGCGGACGATTCCAACTAGATTACTCCACTTTGAAGCCTAAGTTAGCGCGTGGCGTTTAGTTGCCCGAACCGGAGCAGTATATCTTAACCATTTGCTCTGCAGGCTGGTAGCCCAGCTCAAGTGCTTTCCGAAAATCTTCGCAGCCGCCCTTGGTATCCTTCACGTTCATGCGCGAAATTCCCCTGTTGAAAAACGCTTCGGCATCCTTAGGATCGTATTTAATGGCGATGTCGAAATCGGGTAGGGCATCCTTATGGTTGCCCATAATTGCTTTTGATATAGCCCGGTTATAGTAAGCCTGAGTGAAGTTTTTATCAATAGAGATGGCCCGGTTGAAGTCCTCGATTGACCCGCGGTAATCCTTCAAAAAAGCTTTGGCAATCCCACGCCCGTAAACAGCTTTCAGGTAGTCGGGCTTTAGGTTGATGGCCTTGTTGAACGACTGAATAGCTGCTTTAAAATCGCCCTTGTTGAGCAGGGCTCCTCCGCGTGTGCCATATATCAGCGGATCGTTGGGGTCTATCGAGGCAGCCCTGTCGAGGTAGCCAATTGCCTGGTCAAAATCCTTCAGGTTGGAGTAGGCCTCACCCAGGCTGAAGAGCAGCTCCTTGTCGTTGGGAAGGTCGTTGAGGGCAACCAGCAAGTCGGAAATCGCTCCATTGAAGTCCTGAATTTTCAGCTTGAAGGTGCCGCGCTTTTTGTACGATTCGGGGGTGGCGTTCTTTCCCTCAATCATCCTGTCGTAATCAGCGATGGCGCCCTTAAAGTCGGAAATGTTGGCCAGCGATTCGCCCCTGCTGTAGAATGCCTCCAGGTTTGAGCCGTCTAGCTCAATGCTGCGGTTATAGTCCTTTACCGCCTGGTCGTACTCCATCATGGCTGCGTTGAGCAGGCCGCGCTGGTAGAAAGCCCTGGAGTTGGAGTCGTTTAATGAAATACACCGGTTAAGGTCTCTCAGCGAGGCGGTGTAGTTGCCAATTTTCCTAAGGGAAACACCCCTGTTTAGGAAGTAGTCAAAGTTCATGGAGTCAATGGCGATGGCTTTGGTGTAGTCGGCAATGGCGGCAGAGTCGCGGTTAAGGCCGGCAAGCGCCATTCCCCTTCCAAAAAGGTAGTCCGGATTTTTCGGGCTAAACCTGACAGCCCTGTTAAGCTGTTCGTAGGCCTGCCCATACTGCAGCGAGTCGAGAAGGACGATTCCTTTTTCGTAGCTATTTTGTGCTATTCTGGGACGGAGCAGTAGGTGAGCTGCTACCGCTACCACTACTATTCCGATTACAATATACAGGGTAGTTTTCTTCTTCATCTCCTTTGTGTTGTTTAGTTCTACACGCACTGACAGCAAGCCTAACCACTGCCTAACCGGCCCAAATTTAGTTTATTTGACTGGTTGGAACAACCGCCTGTTAAATTTTTTGATGTAATAAGCTTAACATGTAACCAAAGGAGGGTAGGGTGTGGTGTACACTGGCGTCCGGAAAGGGAATGCAATCGGCTGGTTATGTGTGCGGGAACGAATGTTTATGTATTTATTGCAAAAATGTACCTTAGCAATATTTACGGCAATTTATTCAAATTATCCTCTTCCCATCGTTTCGGATTGTTAATGATATATTGCCGTATGCGGGTTAATTCGGTATCATCCCGGATGATGTGTTCGTAATAATTTCGTTGCCACAATGGTTGCATTGGCGTGGAGACACATGAAGACACGTTGCAACGTGTCTCCATGTCTCCACACAATTGGTTGATTTGTATTGTGGTGGTCGATTTGAACAACCGTACAATGGTCGGAATTGAATTTTTTGTGGGTTTCCCAAATTGTTCGATTTTTCCCGTGTTGGTATCCGTATTCGTTTTCGTAATCGTCGTCGTCATAGAGGCACGTTGCAACGTGCCTCTACGACGACCACCACCACGGGAACCACGTCCATCATCATTCCCCGTTATAATTAAAATCCCGTG
>DCDD01000145.1 GCA_002316235.1 Bacteroidales bacterium UBA1064 | reverse complement strand
CCGGCGGAACTTGTCCGGCTCAGAAGGACTTACAACTAAACGGGGATGGAAGCCAAAACAACGAAGCAATTTTAAAAAATAGCTATAGCCAACTATGCAGCTTCGCCCTGTCAGCCACATCTTTAAATGATGAGGCCTGCGGGGAATTAATCCACGAAAATAACGCTTTTCGGTAAATGTTAGTAAAAAAAATGGGTTGGTAGCGTTTCGGGTAAATTCGGATTATGCCCCAATTAGCTAGCACCAAGCAATAGTATGCCATTCCATCCGTACAAAATTTTTTGAATTCTGATTTTGCCCATACCTTTTAGATATCTGGATTGAGCGCGCTGAACACTCATTTTTGGCTTCGCCGGGCTCGCAAATATCGTCCGGTTGTTCATACGCGTCTGTGCAAACCCCTACATGGTTTATTCATGGTTGCATAAGCTCACCCTCCATGAACCCATTAGGATTTAGAGCAGCTAACCGAACATCAACCACTTTTCCAGCCAAATTACGGTTATATGGAACGGCTACCCGTATATAGTTTTCGGTGAAGCCAAACATTAGCCCCGATTTTTGGGAGGCCTCAAGCAAAACATGGTGAACCTGGCCGGTTCGGGAAATGTAGAATTGCCGGTGCAGCTCGCTGGATAGCGCGCCAAGGCGGTCAGCCCGAACCTTAATTTCCCTTGCGTCAACCTTAGCTGGCAGCAGAGCGGCAGCTGTGTTGGGCCGTTCGGAGTAGGGAAAAACGTGCAGGAATGCAGGGTTAACCTCCCGTATGAAGCTGTAGCCGTCCATGAAGTCGGCTTCGGTTTCGCCGGGAAATCCCACAATCACATCAACCCCAAAAAAAGTATCGGGCATAAGCCGGCGAATCATGGCAATTTTTTCGGCGAAGAGCTCCCGGTTGTAGCGGCGGCGCATCAGCCCGAGTATTCTGTTCGACCCCGATTGAAGAGGAATATGGAAATGGGGCAGAAACTTTTTTGAGCTGGCCACAAAATGGGCTATTTCATCGGTTATAAGGTTTGGCTCGATGGAGGAGATCCTGTAGCGTTCAATACCCTCAACGGCATCGAGCTCTTTTAGCAGCTCTATGAAACTTTCACCGGTTGACCTACCGAAATCGCCGGTATTAACCCCTGTAAGAACTATTTCCTTAACGTTTTGTGCTGCAATTGCCTGAGCCTGTGCCACAATGTTGGAAACAGGCATATTCCTGCTTTTCCCTCTGGCAAGCGGTATGGTGCAGTAGCTGCAATGGTAGTCGCATCCATCCTGAACCTTAAGAAACGAACGGGTTCGATCGCCCGAGGAGTAAGCTGGAGAAAAATCGGCTACCCTGTCAATATCGCAGCTGTAAACTTTTGCTCCATCCTTACCTACATGTGTAGCTAGCAGCTGGGGCAGCTGGAATTTGGCTGAAGCGCCTACTACCAGGTCAACCCCTTCAATGGCGGCAACCTCATCGGGTTTAAGCTGGGCGTAGCAACCCACTACGGCTATCAGGGCGCCGGGCGAACGACTGGCAAACTTCCTGATGGCTTGCCTGCATTTCTTATCGGCCTGCTCGGTAACCGAGCAGGTATTAATCACGTAAACATCGGCCTTATCGTCGGGCGAAACTCTTTCGTACCCCATTTCGACAAGCTGCCTGGCAATGGTTGACGTTTCGGAAAAGTTAAGCTTACATCCTAGCGTGTAAAAGGCAACCCGTTTGCGCTGCTCCACCATTATTCAGTTATTTTTTGCAAAGGTAGCAATCATTGGCGAGATTGATGATTGGCTCGTAGCGTGCAAATTGCCCCTAAAAGTAAACCGCTTGCACAATTTGTATGGATAGAAAAGTAGAAAACCTGCGCTAGCTTCTACTCCGGTAATTCTTGTAAAGCATTCGCACAATACCATCTGAAACGCCAATGGTGGGAACTAGTATTTTACTGGCCCCGGTCCACTCCATCGTTTTCAGGTAAATCCTGGCGGCAGGAATAATCACATCAGCCCTATCGGGGTTCATTCCCAGGATGCTGATACGCTCTTCAAAGGTGTAGGATTTTAACTGTGCGAATAGCTTCTGAAGCTCGGCAAACGACAACGGCCTTCCCTCAACCTTTCCAGCCAGCCGGTAGAGCTTGTTGATGTTTCCGCCCGAGCCTATAATTTTAGGCTTTCCGCCGGTAATTTTCAGATTTTTTAGCCACTTCTTAATAAGGTCAAACTCCGATTTGCCTACTTTTTCCTTCAGCATTCGAATTGTTCCGATGTCAAATGATTGAGAGGCAATATTCTGTCCGTTTTGAAAAAGGGAAATCTCGGTGCTGCCACCCCCAACATCAACATAAATGAAGGGTTTTGAACTATCTAACGTTTCGGCAATGCCATTTGAGTAAACAATCTCAGCCTCCTGCCTACCATTTATCACCTCAATATTTACTCCGGTTTGCCTACTCACACGCTCCACAATCTCAGGTGCATTAAGCGCCTCTCGCATGGCTGATGTTGCACAAGCACGGTAAGCCACAACATCCTCCACCTCCATTAGGTTGCGATAGGCAATCATGGTTTTAATCAGCTTCTGAATGCGGGCTTCGGAGATGATACCGGTTTCAAAGGCATCCTCACCCAACCGAATGGGCATACGAATGAGTGAGGACTTGCGGAATACTACACTATCACCATTTTCCACAACATTCGAGAGGAGTAAACGAACAGCGTTCGATCCTATATCAATTGCAGCAAATTTGAGTAGTTTCATTTAGTGAAGCAAACTGTCCAGTGGTAAAATAAACTGTTAATGAATAAAAGAAATGCATAAATTCAATACAGTAGTACATGCCAGGGGAGCGATATACTCTTACGTCAAGTTGTAATCTTCCGTGGCAGCACTTTGTAAATTCTCTTTTGATTTATAGTACCTGTAAAGTTCAAGCTGTGAGCGAAATGGTTCTTCTCCCGCCTCAGGGTTTCTAAAGGAGTTGCTTTGTTTCTGATCGATAACCCTTGACTTAACATTATCCTTTAACGCCATGTTTATTACGGTTTTAAGCTCGGAAATTAAATGTTTGTCGTAAATAGGTGTTGCTATTTCAACCCGGTAGTCGAGATTACGTGTCATCCAGTCGGCAGATGAAATGTAGCAGGTCTCCTTTCCACTATTAGCAAAAATAAAAATTCGGGAATGCTCCAGCAGCCTGTCAACAATGCTGAAAACCTCAATATTATCGCTCACCCCTTTTACCCCCGGAACAAGGGAGCAAATCCCCCTAACCACGAGCTTAATTTCAACCCCGGCCTGACTAGCCTGGTAGAGCTTGGCAATCATTTCGGTATCAACCAGGTTGTTGATTTTGCAGTGGATGTAGGCCGGTAGTTTTTTGGCAGCATTATCCATCTCGTTTTCGATAAGGGAGTACAGCTTCCGACGCATATTTACAGGTGAAACAAGCAGGTGTTTGTAGCTAAATGTCTTGTAGTTAAATTCCAGAAAGGTGAAAACCTTTTCAACCTCCCTGGCGATGCCCTGGTTTACAGTAAAAAGGTTAACGTCGGTGTAGAGGTTGGCGTTACCCTCATGAAAGTTACCCGTGCTAACAACAGCATACCTAACATCCTTTCGACCTTCGTGCCGGATAATCAGGGTCATTTTAGAGTGAACCTTAATGCCCGGCATTCCAAACACCACGTTAACGCCGGCCTCCTGCATTTGCTTAGCCCAGTAAATGTTGGCATGTTCGTCAAAACGGGCGCGAAGCTCGATAACAGCGGTAACCTTCTTGCCATTTTGGGCAGCGTTCATCAAAGCGTTAACCACCCGCGATTCGGCAGCCATGCGGTATAGGGTAATATAAATAGCAGTTACCTTGGGATCAATAGCAGCCTCACGGAGCATTTTAACGTAGTAGGCAAAATCATGGAAGGGGTAGTGCAGGATAAAGTCGTGCTTGGCCATTACTCCAAGAATGCTGCTGGCATTTTCAAGTTCGGCAACCTGCACTGGTTTCATAGGGGCATTGACGAGGTCGGAGCGTCCAAAATTTGGAAAATCCATAAAGTCCTTAAAGTTGTGGTAGCGACCACCGGGCAAAATGTAGTCCTTCTCGTCCAATGATAAACCCTTCACGATGAAATTGAGCAAATCAGGGGCAATCTTTTCGTCGTAAACCAGCCTCACCGGTTCGCCACGCTTCCTATTCTTAACACCTTTAGAAATCTTATCCAGCAAGCTCTCCGATATGTCATTGTCAACATCCAGCTCAGCATCGCGGGTAATTTTGATGGTGTAGGCTTCAAACCTATCATAGGGCAGGATGCTGTAAACCATATCCAGGCACAACCTAATTACGTCGTCGAGCAGGATAATGTACTCCTGGTTATCCTTGCGGGGTAGGCGAATGAACCTAGAAATGTTACGGGTAGGAATCTCAATAAGGGAGTACTCCTTGGCCTGACGGTTTTCGCTACTAGAGAGCTTAACAGCAAGGTAAATAGACTGATCAACCAGCTGGGGAAAACGGTCAAGCCGGCTTATCATGATTGGACCAAGCGACATGGAGATTTTTCGTTTAAACAGGGAGCGAACAAAATCAACCTGATCGGGGTCGAGCTCCGTCTCATCCATAATGTAAATACCCTCAGCCCTCAGCTGCAGCTTAACATCGCTATAGATAGAATCAAACTTTTCCTGATACGAAACCACCAGGCGTTGTATCTTTTCTAGTATTTTTCTGGGGTTATCACCCATAACTTTTTTTGCACCCTTTTCAACGACCAGCAAACGCCGAAGCGTGGCCACGCGGATTCGAAAAAACTCATCGAGGTTATTGGAAAAGATGCCCAGAAATTTCAATCTTTCTATCAATGGCACATTTTTATCCTCTGCCTCCTG
>DCDD01000224.1 GCA_002316235.1 Bacteroidales bacterium UBA1064 | reverse complement strand
TCGTTGGCGTAGGCCCAAACCGTGTCGGCCTTAACCCTGTCAATGGAAATAATGCGGGTAATTTTGGTATTGATAGTTTCTTTACTGGGTTCAACAAACCGGAAGTAGCGTTCGGATTGCTGGGCGTGAAGGGTAGTGCATAAGCACGTAAATACAATTAGCTGGGTTATGTGTAAGTACTTCATCAAAAAGTGATTTTTTTAAGATTCCATATTCTACCAAAAACAGCAAGATTGCCATGAGACGAAATATACAAATTCAAAAAAATGCTTTAAAACATACCAACTTTGCTGCCTTGAAATTGCAGGTTGAAAAACAACCAGCCGTTCTGCAATGTAGCTATACTGCATTTGTTTAAAGGTCAACATTAGCAGGTTGTTATCCTTTTGAATGTTTCAACCATACAAAAATATGAAATATGTCATGATAAGTTTAAAGGTAAAGTTTTATTTTTGTAGCGTTCACTTAAAGCTGGGCATTAGAAGTTAAGGCTTAAGTTGGTAGGTTCTGCTTACATGCAGCACACTTGTTGAATTTTAAACGTTGAAAAATGAGCACTGGTAAAATGTACGATAAGGTCTTCGCCATTTTCGGGGTATTCATGGTATTCTTTTATATCGGGTTAGGGGTGTTCATCATCTTTCATCCTCTTCTCGACCATTTGGATAAAGCCCTAAGGCTGATATTCGGCATAACGTTAATTATATACGGAATTTACCGGATAATGTATTCGTATGAAAAGATAAAGAAGGTTTTTTTTAGCAAGGATGATGATGACGAGTAGCAGCACATGCATGAAAAGCTCTCAATATATTCTTCCCCCCTTTCTGTTAGCTTGTTGAGCCTGTTTCGCATGCAAATGTTAAGCAGGTGTTTTTTTACATGCGGGGTTGGTGTATATTTGCCCGCTCTAATGTTAAAAAGTATTAAACGATAATGGTAACAAGTTGATAGCTAGCAGGGTATTAACTATTATGGACTGAAATTTGAGGTTACCTAAATACTATAAGTTTTCAAGATAATTACTAATATTGTGCGTTGTTAAAGTATTGAATAGGGCAAAGCGAAGAATATTAGTTGTTGGCCGGAAAAATTTAATACTATGGGAAAAATTTCAACATTCAAACAAGTCGTACAGCTGGCGATTTTAGCTGTAGCCATTGTGGCTGTGCTACCCGCATGTAAAAACAAGGGAGCAAAGGTCCCTGCCGAAACTCCGACCTCTGGTAGCATAAAGATTGAAGCAGATGAATCGTTCAAACCCATTGTAGATGCTGAGGTTAGCACATTCACCTCGCTCTATAACCTTGCTCATATCCAAACCGTTTACAAACCCGAGAGGGAGCTTATTGCCGATTTTCTCAACGATTCGGTGCAGGTAATCGTTTCGTCATGGACTCCAACCGAGGAGCAAAGGAAAACCCTGCTTGATGCTCAAACTGTTGTTCGTACTACGCTGGTTGCCTATGATGCGTTGGCAATTGTGCTGAACAAGGGAAACAACGACTCCCTTTTGACCTACGATAATGTTAAGGATATTTTTACCGGAAAAATCACCGACTGGAACCAGCTGAATACCCGTTCCAAACTAGGTAAGATTAGCATTATATTCGACAACATCCACTCAGGAAATATCCGGTACTTCAGGGAAAAGTTCAACCTTCCACAGCAGCTACCCCCCAACTTCTACGCTGTAAACTCGAATGCAGAAGTTGTAAACTACGTGGCTAAGAGTCCTGGTGCTCTCGGAATAGTTAGCGTAAACTGGATAAGCGATACCGATGATTCCACAAGTTTTGACCTTGGCAGCAAGGTAAAGCTAGCAGCCATTTCGCAGCAGTATTTCGATAAGGATTCCTACTACCTTCCCGTTCAGGGGTCAATTTACCAGAAAACCTACCCCTTTATCAGGGAGGTTAACATAAACTCAAGGGAGTCATTCTACGGCCTAGGATCCGGATTCATAAGTTTTGTTGCAGGTGAAAAGGGTCAAAGAATCATACTAAAGTCGGGCTTGGTCCCGGCTACCATGCCGATTAGAATTGTTGAAGTAAAAAACGAGTAACTAAAATTAACAGCAATGAACATGAGACGTATTAACCGAGCATTGCTTCCTGTCGCCTTATTAAGCTTGACCTGTGGTGTTGGTTTACAGGCTCAGACTCTTCAGGAGGCCATCACATTAACTAAGAATGAGCAGTATGATAAAGCGGAAGCCATGTTTCAGCAGCTCATTAAAAACGAGCCGGGAAACAGCAAGGTGTATTTCTTTTATGGGGAAAATGTCCTTTTGGACTACTTTGCCGATACAATCTCCAACTCGCTGAACGTGGCTACCAAGAAAGCTGCCGACATATTTAACAATGGCATCACGGCAGGCCCCAATGAACCGCTAAACTATGTTGGTTTAGCCAGGGTTTCATTTTACAACAGGGATGATGCCAAGGCCGAGGAGTTTAGGCTAAAGGCCAAAAGCCTTTTACCGCCGTACAAGAAGGTCAGCAAAATTCCAAATCCTAAGGATTATGCCTTTACTCTTGCCAAGATTGGCGAATCCTACATACGTTTTGGACAGGTTGATACCAGTAAGGCTATGCCCTACATTCGACAAGCGCTACAAATTGATTCACGAAACAGTGAGGTTTACATCATTGCCGGCGATTTGTACATCTTGGTAAACGACGGCTCCAAGGCAATAAAGAACTACAACCTGGCTCAGGACTGGGACCCCACTTCACCAACTGCCAACATGAAAATTGGAAGCATTTACGTGAAGGGCCGTAACCTAATGGCTGCTATTCCCTTCTACGAGCAAGCCATTGCCCTCGATCAGAACTACGCCCCGGCCTATCGCGAGCTGGGCCAGCTATACTCCATGGCTGGACGATTCAACGATTCAAAAAAATACTTTGAAAAATACCTCGAGCTCACCAAGGGTAACATTCCTGCAAAGATCAGGTATGTTAACGCCCTCTTCTACGCCAAGGAATACAAGGAAGTAATCAAAAACGTGGAGGAAATCTTTGCCATTGATGACTCCAGGGCCTACCTTAACCGAATTGCAGGATACTCTGCTTTTGAGGAGGGAAACTACGAGCTGGCCAAGAATTACATGGATAAGCTTTTTGCCTCTCTCGACCCCGAACGCCTTATTAAGAAGGACTACCTTTACTACGCCCGAATACTTTCACGCAAGAACCAGAACTTAGGAAAGCTAACTATTGAGGCTGACAACATGGAGGCCGACTTAACCAAACTTCAAACCAAGTATGCCTCAGCTAAGCCCGGACCAGCCAAGGATAAGGCCAAAATTGAAATTGATGCCTTGAAGGCAAAGCTTGACTCGGCAAAAGCCCTGGTTGAAAGGTCGGAAGCTGAGATAACCATGGCGCTGGAGGCATACGACAAAGCAGCCCTATTCGACGGTGAGGAGGACTTGAACATTACCTATGAAAAGGGTACAGTGCAGTATGCCGCCAAAAGATATGCTGATGCTGCTCAGACCTGGATGCACCTTATTGATCTAGGTAGAAATTCTGAAAATGACTACATCCAGGTTGGAAAGGCCTTTTACCAGGCAAAGGAATTCGACAAGGCTGACTCCGTGTTCAACGCAATGGTGACAAAATACCCCGACAACCTGCAGGGATACCTTTGGATGGCCAACATAGCTTCGGCTAAAGATCCCGACTCGGAGCTTGGCTTGGCCAAACCCAAATTCCAGCTTGTTTTGCAGAAAGCTGCCGTTGACTCCGTTAAATATGTTAAGGAAATGTACGATGC
>DCDD01000124.1 GCA_002316235.1 Bacteroidales bacterium UBA1064 | reverse complement strand
TTTTTTATCCTTTATCCTTGTATTACCCTTTATCCTTGTATTACCCTTTATCCTTGTCTTGCCTTTTCCCAGCAGAGCGTAAAAGTTCAAAAAAAAGCCTTACTTGTTGATATTTATTGCCAGCAGCAGTGGCTAGCATATTTGGAATAATACCTACTTTTGCTGCAAATTCAAACGTAGCTATGAGCGTAGGTTACTCGGAGGAGAGCATTAAAACACTTGAATGGCAGGATCATATTCGCAAGCGGCCGGGGATGTACATCGGCAAGCTGGGCAACGGCTCTCAGCCCGATGATGGTATTTACGTTCTACTTAAAGAGGTAGTTGACAACTCCGTTGATGAGTTCATGATGGGCGCCGGTAAACGAATTGAAATATCCGTAGTTGATCATACCGTTTCTGTTCGAGACTACGGAAGGGGCATCCCGCAGGGAAAACTCATGGATGTGGCCTCTAAAATGAATACCGGAGCTAAGTACGACTCTAAGGCATTTAAAAAATCGGTTGGGCTTAACGGTGTAGGAATAAAGGCTGTAAATGCCCTATCGAAAAAGTTCATCATACGTAGCATTCGCGAGGGCATTGCCAAGGAAATAGAGTTCAGCGCAGGGCTACCCGTTAGAGAGCAAAACTACGCCTCCAATGGAGAGCTTACCGGAACATTCATCGAGTTTTTACCCGATGATGCCGTTTTCGGCGAATACGCCTTTCAGGATGAGTACATTGAGCAGATGATCCGTAACTACACCTACCTGAACACCAACCTTACCATCACCTTCAACGGCAAGGAGTTTGTATCGAAAAACGGGCTGCTCGACCTGCTTAACGAAAACCTTGGCGGCGAACCGCTCTACCCCATTATCCACCTTACCGGTAACGATATTGAGGTGGCCATTACGCACAGTAGTGGTTATGGTGAAGACTACTACACCTTTGTTAACGGACAGCACACCATTCAGGGAGGCACCCACCTAACCGCATTCAGGGAATCCTACGTTAAAACCATTCGGGAATTCTACAAAAAGGACTTCGATCCGGCCGATGTTCGCATGTCGCTCATTGCGGCCATCAGCATAAAGGTGGAAGAGCCTATTTTTGAATCGCAAACCAAAACAAAGCTGGGAAGCAAGGATATGAGCCCCGACGGGCCATCCATTAGGCAGTTCATTGGTGATTTTATTAAAAAGGAGCTGGACAACTACCTTCACAAGCACAGCGAAACCGCCAGCATCCTGCTCCAAAAGATTCTTGAGTCGGAAAAGGAGCGTAAGGCTATCTCCGGAATAAAAAAAATTGCCCGTGAACGGGCAAAAAAGGCTAGCCTGCATAACAAGAAGCTGCGCGATTGCCGTGTTCACTACAACACCAGCGATCCCCGTGCCGAGGAGTCAACCCTGTTTATCACCGAGGGGGATTCGGCCAGCGGTTCCATTACCAAGTCGCGCGATGTGAACACCCAAGCCGTTTTCTCCCTGAAGGGGAAACCCCTCAACACCTACGGCCTGACCAAGAAAATAGTTTACGAGAACGAAGAATTCAACCTGCTGCAATCGGCGCTGGACATTGAGGACGACATGGACAACCTCCGCTACAACCGCATTGTGATAGCCACCGATGCCGATGTTGACGGGATGCACATCCGGCTACTGCTCATCAGCTTTTTCCTGCAATTCTTCCCCGAACTAATCCGGCAGGAGCACCTTTTCATCCTTCAAACGCCGCTGTTCAGGGTAAGGAATAAGAAAAAAACATCATACTGCTACTCTTCCGAAGAGCGCGAGAAGGCCATTAGGGAACTTGGCCCTAACCCCGAAATTACCCGATTTAAAGGCCTTGGTGAAATATCACCCGAAGAATTTGCCAACTTCATTGGCCCCGACATGCGGCTCGACCCCGTTCGGCTTACCAAGGACGACCAAATATTTGCCCTGCTCGAATTCTACATGGGTAAAAATACCCCTTTACGTCAGGATTTCATCATCAATAACCTCAGAATAGAAGAGGATATAGTGGAGGAGGATACTATTCATTTTGAAGATGGGAATGTTACGGCTGAGGCAAGCTTTCAGCACGATACCCTGGTATAACTAACAAACGCTGCAGCACGCCATGCGACTTGACGATTTTGATGCCGACGAGCTACTCGTTGGCGGCGAAAAAAATACTTCACCCGAAGAGCAAGCCAAAATTGAAAGGCTAACCGCCGATACGGTAAAAAGAACCCAGCTAACCGGAATGTACAAAAACTGGTTTCTTGACTACGCCTCGTACGTTATTCTGGAACGGGCTGTACCTCACCTTGACGACGGGCTGAAGCCTGTTCAGCGTCGCATTCTACATGCCATGAAACGCCTTGATGATGGCCGCTACAACAAGGTGGCCAATATAATTGGCTACACCATGCAGTACCATCCCCATGGCGACGCCTCCATTGGTGATGCGCTTGTTCAACTGGGGCAAAAAAACCTGCTGGTTGACGTTCAGGGTAACTGGGGCAACATCCTTACGGGTGATGGAGCGGCTGCTCCCCGGTACATAGAGGCACGCCTGTCGAAATTTGCCAACGACGTGGTGTTTAACCCTAAAACCACCGAGTGGATGCTCAGCTACGACGGTAGAAACCAGGAGCCCGTTACTCTCCCCGTAAAGTTTCCACTGTTGCTGGCACAAGGCGTTGAGGGCATTGCCGTCGGATTGGCCTCAAAAATTCTGCCCCACAACTTCAACGAGCTGATTGATGCAGCCGTTGACTACCTCAGAGGTAAAGAATTTGAGATCTACCCCGATTTCCCAACAGGCGGCATGGCCGATTGCAGCCGTTACAACGATGGCCTCAGGGGCGGCTCGGTTAAGTTGCGTGCCCGTATTCAAAAAGTTGACCGGAAAACATTGGTCATCACCGAGTTACCCTTTGGCAAAACTACCTCATCGCTCATCGAATCTATTGTTAAGGCCAGCGAAAAGGGAAAAATCAAAATAAAGAGAATTGACGACAACACGGCGGGAAATGTTGAAATACTCATTCACCTTCCGCCGGAGGCCAATCCCGATATGACCATCGACGCCATGTACGCCTTTACCGACTGTGAAATATCCATTTCTACCAACGCATGCGTTATTTACGAGGACAAACCATGCTTCATGGGGGTTAAGGACATTCTAAAAGCTTCGGTTGAGCGGACCAAGGAGCTGCTTACCCGCGAGCTGAACATCCGGTTGGGCGAACTTGAAGAGGAGTGGCATTTCTCCTCGCTTGAGAAGGTATTCTTTGAAAAGCGGATATACCGTGAGCTGGAGAAGGATACCGAAACATGGGATATGGTGATTGACGCCATTGAGCGAGGTTTTGACCCCTACAGGAAACTTTTCCGCCGACCAATAACCCGCGACGATGTGCTGAAGCTTACGGAAAAACCTGTCAGGAAAATTTCAAAATTCGACATAAAGAAAGCCGACGAGCACATTCTTGCCGTGGAGGCTGAAATGGCAGAGGTTGGAAAGAACCTGGCCAACGTTGTGGATTACACCATTAACCACTACCAGCAAATAAAGAAGAAGTACGGTAAAGGCAGGGAACGCAAAACCGAGCTTCGCAGCTTCGACAGCATTGAGGCCACCAGCGTTGTTGCTGCCAACGAGAAACTATACGTTAACCGTTCCGAGGGCTTTGTGGGAACCGGCCTTAAAAAAGACGAGTACATCTGCGATTGCTCCGACATTGATGACATTATCGTTTTCCTGCGCAACGGAAAGTATGTTGTTCAGAAGGTGCAGGAAAAGGCATTTGTTGGCAAGGACATCATCCATGTGGCAGTTTACAGGAAAAATGACAGGCAAACTACCTACAACGTGCTGTACCGTGATGGTTTAAATGGTGATATCATGATGAAGCGCTGCACCATAAGCGGCACCACCCGCGATAAGGAGTACGACATCACCAAGGGAACAGCTGGCTCACAGATTCTCTACTTTAACGCCAACTCCAACGGCGAAACAGATATTTTAAAGGTTTTCCTCAAACCCAAACCTCGCCTTCGAAATCTGATTCTTGAGCTGGATTTTAGCCAGCTGGCTGTGAAGGGAAGGGACTCGCAGGGCAACATTTTTACCCGCCATGCCATTCATAAAATTCAGGTGAAGGAAAAATTAGCCGGCCAGGTAGAAGCCCAAAAAGTATGGTACGACCCCGAAACACTCCGGCTCTACAAGGAGGCAAAAGGTAATTTTTTAGGTGAGTTTATGCCCGGCGAAAAAATTTTGATAGCAAATAGCGATGGAACCTATTTCGTGGCCGGAACGGAGTACTCCCTGCGATTTAACGCTCCTCCCCTTGTGGTGGAAAAATTCAACCCCAACAAGATTTACTCGGCTGTTTACTTCGATGGTGAGCAAAACTACTTTTACCTTAAGCGGTTCACCTTTGAACCCACCGAGAAAATCCAACCCTTTATTCCCGACGATGGCAAGTCGTACCTTGTGGAGCTGAACAGCGATTTATACCCCAACCTACTGGTACGATTCGGTGGAAAGCATGCCAGTCACCAACCCGAAACCATTGATGTGGATGCATTTATAGCAGCTAAAAGTTACCGCGCTAAGGGGAAACGAATTTCCACCCTCAACGTTAAAAAAGTAGAGTTTACCGAACCCCTGCAAAAGGAAGCTTCAGCCTTTAGCACTATAGCCGGCAATAACAATGCACAACTCGAAGAAGAAGATGACGGAGGAGCTGCTGAAGCAGTTGGTAAGTAGCAAAGTAGCGCTACATGCTAGCTCACATGGCAAAGTTCTTACCCTGGCATCTAATTAGCCCTGCAGCCAGCTACACCAAGCTGCAACTTTTCAATTTATTTTGAAATTTTTAATAATGATGTACCTTTGCCAATCGATATGTAATAATTTTCATAACAAAAAGACACCTAGCCTCTTAACAAGGAAGGAGAACATAACTCATCAACGTTGAAATGAAGAGGGAGGCCGTGATAGCTGTAGAAATACGATTTTAAACTCGAGGAAAAGTGCATTTGATACGCATATTAAACCAAATGTTAAACTACTCAAAAACAGCATTAAAAGTATGAAAACAAATCTTGTTAAGGTTGCCCTTATGGCAGCTGCATTTGTCGTTGGTTTTTCGAGTTGTGACGACGACGATCCAACCTACACCGTAACCCTTGCCGTAAATCCATCCAACGCAGGAACCGTTACCGGTGGAGGGGATTACAAAAAGGGCGACATTATCCAGCTTACTGCCACAGCCAACGAGAATTTCTACTTTGTAAGCTGGACAGAAGGAACCAACGAGCTAAGCACCGAAGCCACCTTCGATTACACTGTTGGGGATAAGGATGTTACGCTAACCGCCAATTTCAACGAGAAAAAAATTGTTACACTAGGTGCACAATCCAACACAACTTTTCCAGGATTTCTTTCCGTTTCCGAAGGTGCCACCTATAACTTTAACGAAGCTTCAAGCCACCAGGCAGCTGTTGATATTTTTTGCTTCTATGAGGTGGGGAATGATATAGCGCTGGCCAGCCCTGGCTCAAACATCACCGGAATCTTTGGGGGAACCGAAACCGACCCTGCCAACTGGACAACCAAAAACACCACCCTTTTTAACCAGGTAACCACTCTTACTGTCGCCCAGTTTGACACCATCCCCAACGGCGATGCAAATATTCAAACTTACTATAGTGCCGATGCAGCTCGCAAAAAGGCAAAATTGCTTATAAAGGACAACATCTACGCCTTTAAAACTCAGAATGGAACCTACGGACTGCTAAAGGTTATAGATGTAAGCGTAGGAGCCGATGGTTTTATAAAATTTGAATACAAAACAAAATAACCAGTTAATTTTAAACTCATTAACCCTGAAAGGAAGCAAACTTTTCGGGGTTACTATTTTTTTTAAAACTATGCGAAAGCTAACTATTTGCCTAATAGCAATTTTCCTGCTAGCAGCTTGCAGTGAAAAAGAGTCGGTGGATACCCCTCCATCAATTACTTTTCAAACCGGGAGCTACACGCAGGATGGTGAAGCAGTTCCTCTAGGCGGTAAGCTAACGTTCGGAATCACTGCAAATGGAGGAAGTGAGCCACTTACAAATATCAGAATTCAACGGGTAGCCGGAGGCAACGTTATTACTGAGGTAGATAAGGGGTTATTCGTAAAAAACGAAGACTACCCTTACGTGGTTAATGCCGTTAAATCTGATGCTTCGGAGGAGGTGTGGCGATTTATGGCCATGAATTCCAAGCGTGACAGTGTTGTAATTACCCGAACCGTGCTTTTAGGTGAAGGTGTAGCATACGGACCAATAAGGCATTTCCCCTCCGTGAAAATTGGAATGCAGAACAACACGGAGTACCCACACTTTCTCTGCCTAAGCACTGGCACCACCTACAGCAATGAAGAGGTTGCCGGCAACGAGGCTTCCATTGATTTGCTGGCATTTGTTTACCAAACCAGCGGCATCTGGTCGCCAACCCTTAACTGCCCGCAGTACACAACCGCACCAAGCTACTACCCCATTGTGGGCAGCTGGACAACACGAAACTCAACACTCTACGACTACAACGCAGTGGATAACAACCTGGTTAGCCTTGATGAATTTAATGCCGCTACCAACGACAGCCTGCTGGTGGCTTCATTTAAACCTCAAAGTTCAAGCGGAAATTGCAAGTTCTGCTTCACCGGTAAAATTGTCCCTTTCAAAACCCAGCTGGGCAAGTACGGTCTTATTAGGATTATACATGCCGATCAGGTTGCAGAAGGATACATGGAGCTGGAAATTAAAATTCAGGAGTAGTTGAGAATGGTTGCTGCTAATTAAACGGCATCACCTGTATAAAAAAGGGAAGGTAAAATTATTTCCATAGGAAAGCATAGAAATAGAAGTAAAAATCAACAAAGGTGAAATTATAACACAGGAAAAATTAGTGATGAAACACGATAGCACTACTACTGTTTGGGATAAATACAGCTGTTCAAAGGGCTGGCAATTTCAACTAACTAAGGCCGCTAAAATAGTAGCTTTAGCTTCGGCATTGATGCTGTTCTTCCCCATCATCACCCATGCCCAAAACTCCATCACGGGAACCATTAAGGATAAGGCAACCGGCGATCCCCTTGCAGGGGTTCATGTGTCGGTTGGACAACAGGTTGCCACCACTAACTCGCAAGGTTTTTATGTATTGAAAAACCTAAAACCCGGAACCCACATAGTTACTGCCTCACTGGTAGGGTATAAGTCAGAACAACAACCTGCCAAGATTGTAAACGAATCAATCACCCTCAACTTTTTTCTTGAGGAAGATTTGATATTTCTCAACGAGGTAACCGTTTCGGCTACCCGAACCGAAAGCCGAATAGCAGATATTCCTGGCCGTATTGAGATGATAACCCCCGAGAAAATATCGCTTGCCTCCTACCAGAGCGTTGACGAGTTGCTGACGCTTATTCCTGGGGTGCATACAGCACGCTCATTCGGACTTTTCTCCTACCGCTCATCCGTTTCGATGAGGGGCGTAAGCTCTAAGGAGCAGGGACGAACCCTTGTGCTGCTCGATGGAATCCCAATGAATAAGGCCGATGGTGGCTCTGTGAACTGGAACCTGATATCAACAAGAGAAATCGAGCGCATAGAGGTGGTTAAAGGGCCAGGTTCCGCCCTTTACGGTGGGAATGCCATGGGTGGAATTATTAATGTTGTTACCCAAAAACCTACCCGTCCATTGGAGGGTAGCGTTGCGGGCAGCTATGGCACCTACAACACCAAAGGGGTGAACGCTAAACTGGCAGGCAAGCTGAACAACGGATTCTACTGGGCGGCCGATGGGTTATTCCGCAACAGCGACGGCTACATTACCCAGTCAATAGCCGACAGGCTCACAAACCCATACATTGTGAAATCCACCTTTGAGGAAAAGGTGCTGCATCTGAGAACCGGGTATGATAATGGGCAGAAGCTGCAGGCCGATGTAGATTTTACGCTGTTTGACGATGTTCGCACAACTGGCGAAAAGGTTTACCAGCCGCAGGGCAACACACGTGAGTACGACACCTACCAGCTTCGGGCAAACGTAAAGGGAGTTGCCGGAGCCGTTGTGTGGAACGTTTCGGCATTCTTTCTGAATGAGGACTACAAGCGCGTAAGCGAATGGATGAAAGATGACTACACTTGGTACGATGTGCTTTCCGTTCGTCGCGATTATGGATTGCTCACCAGCGCAAACTACAGAGCAGGAAGGCATACGTTTACCGGTGGAGTTGACCTGAGAATGGGCAGCGTTGATGCCTCCGATGTTTACTACACCTCAACCGATCGGGTTGACAACAACGGCAAGATGAACTTTTACGGTTTCTACCTGCAAGATGTAGTGGCTCTTTTCGACAGCACCGTGAATGTAACTGCCGGTTTGAGGTACGACTACGCACGATTCTTCGACGGCCAATTCCAGATTCTTTCACCTTCAGCCGAAACAGCTTTCATGAGCCAGTACCAGTTTTCCCAGAACGGTTCAGAAAGCTGGGGGGCATTAAGTCCACGAATTTCTGCCCAATTCAAACCTAACGGCAACTACAGAATATACGCCAGCTACAGCAGGGGTTTCAGACCTTCCGTCCTTGACGATCTATGCCGCTCGGGACGCGTTAAGGGTGGTTTTAAGGTAGCAAACCCCAACCTTAAACCCGAATACCTCGACAACTTCGAAGTGGGGGGCGATTATAAACCATTTGATCGCTTACGCTTAGCCGCAAGCGCCTACTATTCCACTGGCAAAGATTTCCTATACTACGTTTCCACCGGCGACAGCATTGACATGGGGTTTGGACCTCGACCAATAATGATACCCTCCAACATTTCGGATGTGGAAATATACGGCATGGAGGCAGAATTTTCGGCTACTCCCTGGAGGTTCCTCACCCTGTCGGGAGGCTATGCCTACGCCTTATCCAAAATTACAGGATATAAGCCTATCGCAGCCAACGACTTTGACCTTACCGGAAAGTATCTTACCGATGTGCCAAAACACTCGTTCAACGCCGGAGCATTCCTGCGTTCGCATATTGTAAATGCAGGAGTTACCGCCAACTACACCGGCAGAATGTACATCAACGACCAAAACGCTTATGATGATATAGTTCTGAGCAACCAGCTTCCGGCAGCCTTTACCCTCGACCTGAAGATCTCCCGTGAATTTTTCGGCCATGTGAACATCTCACTTAACATTCAGAATATTCTGGATAAAAAAATTTACGAAAGTAGCATGTCGGTTGGCCCGGGACGTTTCATGATGCTGGAGGTAAAGGCAAACCTATAGTTTTATACCTATTTGGGATAACCATAATTGTATTTTATCTAACCTGATAAACTGATGAAGAGAATTATACTTGCTGCAAGTGCGTTGTTCATGGCATCACTACTGCCATCGTGCGGAAACCATCCCGATGGCATATCGGGAGCAACCAAGGATTACGACTCGAACGGAAACAGCTTCTACCACCGGACAACCGAAACCAAGCTAAAAACCTGCGACTTACGGGTAGAGGGCGAGGTTCGTAAACCCGGGGAAATCAACCTTAAACACTACTTCAAGCGAGAGGTGGTTTACAAGCAGGCAGTGCTGAACGATTCAGGACAAGTAGCGTTTACCGGCGCATACCGCTACCGGGGCTACTCCCTTTTCGATCTGCTTAACCCGTTTGTCCTGGAGAAAAAAAACGCCAAGGAATTTGTTCCGGCAACCGATGTTTACATCATTATTGAAAACAATTCGGGCGACAGGGTGGTATTCTCATGGGCTGAAATTTTCCTTGGTCACAACATGCACCAGGTGCTAATTGCCACCGAACAGGCCGACGTTGAACCCTACAAGGTTAAAGTCAACTACCCTAAGGACAGTGTTTGGAAGGTAGTGGCAGCCAACGACTTGTTTGCTTACCGCGAGTTGAAAAATCCTTCAAGAATAATTGTGAAGTCATTCGACAGGAAGTACTATGAAATCAACAGGGAGCTGAAAGATCCATTTAGCCCAACGGTTAACTTGGTGGTTGACGACTCCCTGATGGGAGTTATAGACACCCTGAACGCAGTTGCACCTCATGCCCGCTACCACTCAGTGTTTTACGGTATGGGCATGGGCTACCACGGTACGCCAACCTTTGAGGGACCGCTGCTTCGACCCTTGGTTGAAAATTTCCTCGCCAAAGACGGGGCAAAATGGATGCGGACAGGCATAGCCTGCGTGGTGGGAAAAGATGGTTTTAGAAACATATTTAGCGTAAGCGAGCTGTTCAACCGGGTTGATCAGGTTGAACCGATTCTGGCCATACCCGAAAATCCGAAGAAAAGTGGTTACTACCGTCTTTACCACCCGTCAGCTTTTTACGCCGATTTCTCGGTAAGAAACCTGTCGGAGATTTACCTGTTCCGGGAGTGAGAGGGTTGCTGTGTTGCCCCTCCTGTTTGGAATGCCGTTTTATCGGGAAAAGCATCATTCAAACAGCTAGAAACCATTTTGAATGGCCTCCATTATCTTGTTCAGCTTATCTTCCAAAGGGAGTTCGCCATTAATCCAGGTAATGCTTAGCCCACGGCGTTCCATGCCACGAAACCAGGTCATTTGCCGCTTGGCAAATTGCCTAATAGCGATGTTCAAGCGGCTAACCATTTCGTCGTAGGTTAACTTGCCCATGATGTGCTCGGCGATGTAGCGGTACTCCAAGCCGTAGTAAGCCATATCGTCAAAACTTAGCCCCGACTCCATCAACCCCCCCACCTCATCTACCATACCGTTCCCGAGCCGTTGTAGCAGCCGCTGATGGATTCGCTCCATTTCGGTAGCCCGGTTGTACCTTACGCCGAATATGGCACTTTTAAGCTGAGGGAATGGTTCAATTTCGGTTGGAGCGTTCAGGTAGTACTCCTCAATTTCGATAGCCCTGATAGTTCGCTTACGGGTGTCGAGATCGGTGGTGTTGTGAAGAGTTTTGTAGGATGCAAGAATTTTAGCCAGCTCGTCGTTCGACTTAGCCTCAAGCTCCCCACGGAGGGTTGCGTTCTGGGGAACTGGCAAAAGCCGGTAACCCCTTAACACAGCCTCTATGTAAAGCCCGCTTCCTCCACAAAGTATAGGCAAAACCTTGCGCGCTTTCAGGCTACGGAATACCTTCAGAAAATCGGACTGGTACTCATAAACATTGTAGTGATAGCCGGCATCAACCAGGTCAACCAGATGGTAGGGTATCGTTTTGCCATTTACCACGTAGTCCTCATAGTCTTTACCGGTTCCAAGGTTCATGCCGCGGTAAACCTGTCGGGAGTCGGCGCTAATAATTTCTCCATTTACCCGCGATGCCAGATTAGCTGCAAGCAGGGTTTTACCACTAGCAGTTGGGCCTACAATCGCAATAATATCGTACGGGCAATTGTCCATTTATCTTTTGGGTGATAAAGCGTAAATTTAGCTATTTTTGCGCCCTACAAACATTCTAACAGCCAAGTCACCATCCTATCCCAATTTGTAATTTTATCCACCTTTAAATAACCAGCACCATGGCAGCGCTACGAAGGAATAACCGGCAAAGCAGGCATGAAGAGCTAAACAGGCTAATCTGGATGGGAATTGTAATTGCCGTTACATTCATATTTGTTATTGCTGTTGCAACAGACATGTTCAGGATAATTCCGCTTAAACGAACCAACATTGTAATGCTGGTGTTGGCATTGCTAATTGTGGCGGTTTATGTTTACAGCTGGATAAAGTTTTACAGAAAAAGGAAGCAGTAGCCACATACTCCCATGAGTAACGAAATTGTTGTTAAAAACAAGAAGGCAACCTTTCAGTTCGAGATTGTCGAAAAGTTCACCGCCGGAATTGTGCTTAAAGGAACGGAAATTAAATCCATCCGAATGGGCAGGGCCAGCTTTGTGGATTCGTACTGCTTTTTCATTGGTGATGAACTATGGGTTAAGGGGCTTCATATAGCGGAGTATGCCTGGGGTACCTACAACAACCACGACCCCAAACAGGATAGAAAGCTGCTGTTGACCAGAAAGGAGCTCACTAAGCTGAAACGGCGGTCACAGGAGAAAGGACTCACCATTATAGCCCTGAAACTTTTTATCAACGAACGGGGTTTGGCCAAGGTTGATATTGCTTTGGCACGGGGAAAGCAGCTGCACGACAAGCGGGACGACCTGAGGGAAAAGGACGTTCGTCGTGAGCTCGATCGTGCCCGTAAAAGGTAGCCATCATCTTTTTTCTTACCCTGTTTCTTCTAAAGGATTTTCATTCTCAAGCTAATTACCAGCGCATAAAATTCAAATTTTGAAAAAATTCCATTAGGTTTGTAAAGTGCAATAAAAAAGGATAACCAGCAAAGCAAATGGGTAAGGTAAAGTTAACCGTTTTAGGTATTTCATACAGTCAAACTCAGTCTGGTGCCTACGCCTTAGTCTTGAGCGAAGAAGACGGGAACAGGAGAATTCCGATAATAATTGGTGGCTACGAGGCGCAAGCCATTGCAATTCAACTCGAGGGGTTAACCCCACCACGCCCGTTGACCCACGACTTATTCATGAATTTTGCTAAAGCTTACCATATAGAAATTCTGGATGTCAACATCTACAAGCTGGAGGAGGGTGTGTTTTTTTCAAAACTACACTGCACCAATGGCGATAAGGAGATATTTGTTGATTCCAGAACCTCCGATGCTGTAGCGTTGGCACTAAGGTTTGATTGCCCCATCTACACCACCGAGGAAATAATTGAAAAAGCCGGGCTTACCCTCGAAATTGAGAATATTGACGAGGATGCCGCTAAGGAGGATGAGGGAGAAAAGGGAAATGCCCCCGTTGACAGCTTCATGGAGCAACTCGCCAAGCTATCTGTTTCGGAACTAAAGACTATGCTCGACGAAGCCGTTCGGAACGAGGACTACGAAAAGGCTTCAAAAATTCGCGACGAGCTAAAGAACCGCTCCTGAAAAAAATAAAGTCAAATATTACCTATGGGCATCAAGCAGAAGCCCCATCCTGACAGGATGGGGCTTCTGGCAAAATACTTCTCTATTGTGCAGCCTTACTTACGGTGGACGAATTCTTTGGGTTGTGTTTGTACTTAAAAACAAACGCAAACACAATTGCCACTACCAACGAGTAGGCCGAAAATACAAACCAGGCATCAGGCCAGCCTGTTGCATCAACAACCAGCCCTGCAATATATGAGCCTATAAATGCTCCAAAACCATTGGTCATAATCATAAAAACCCCCTGCGCGCTGGAACGGATTTTCGCATCGGTCTCATTTTCCACAAAAAGTGACCCCGAAATGTTGAAAAAGTCGAATGCAACGCCATACACAATCATGGAAAGAATCAGCATCCAAACTCCTGAACCTGGGTTCCCCAACCCCAGCAGACCAAAACGAAGTACCCATGCAAACATTGATATCAGCATAACCTTTTTAATACCAAACCGGCTAAGGAAAAACGGTATCAGCAGAATGCAAAGGGTTTCTGAAATCTGCGATAGCGA
>DCDD01000195.1 GCA_002316235.1 Bacteroidales bacterium UBA1064 | reverse complement strand
ACAACAACACCATTCTTTTTCAAACATTTACCTATATCATGGTACTCGAAAAGGGTGAGATAAGCGCTTTTCCCACTCCCGAAGTGCTCCAGTTTTCATTCCTCATCGGGAACGATTTTTTTGTTCAGGGGAAGAATGGTAAAATCTATAAATTCCTGCAAAATAGATTTGAGCCAATAGACGATGGTGGAAAATTTGCCGGAAAGCAGATTTGGGCAGTACTAAAACAAGAAAATGGTTCAACCTTGCTGGCAACAATAAACCACGGCGTATGGGAGTATAACAATGGGACTGTTAAGGCATGGAACAATGCTGCAAATAGCTATTTAATTAAAAATCAAATTTTCACAGCTTCAACGCTGCGCGGGGGATACATAGCTTTTGGAACCATACAGGCGGGTTTGGTGGTAACCGACGAAAAGGGAGAGATTGTTCTACTAATTGACAAGAAGAGAGGGCTTCAAAATAACACCATTTTAAGTCTTTACACCGACCTGCACAACAACTTATGGCTAGGACTAGATAATGGCATTGACTACATGGAGCTGAACTCGCCCATATCTATTATTGACGAAGGTTTGGGGTTGTTTGGTTCTTGCTACTCAACAATACTGTATAATAATAAGCTGTTTGTAGGAACCAACCAGGGGCTCTATGTTTGCGACTGGCCAATTAGGAAAAATGATATAGGTGGAAGTTTTCCTTTTCAAAGAGTAGAGAAAACTAACGGACAAGTGTGGTGTCTTGAGGTGATTGATGGGAAACTATACTGTGGCCATAACTTTGGGACTTTCGAAATTGATTCCAAAACAAATGTAGAGCATACTTCCACCGAAGAGGGGTCGTGGACCTTCCTGAAGCTAAAAAATCATCCGAATAAAATGCTGGTTGGAAAGTACAAGGGAATACATCTATATGTAAAGGAGAATGGTTCGTGGCGATTTCTTAAAAAGGTTAAAGGTTTTGATGAGTCATGCCGTTTTATTGCTGAGGATGAAAATGAAAATATATGGATGGCTCATGGTTACAAGGGTGTGTATCGGCTTGTGCTGAATGAAGAAAAGGATAGCGTAAAATACTCCTACCTTTTCGATAACACCAAAGGGTTTCCGGTTAAAACAGGGATTAACATGGAAAAGCTTCGAAACCAAATAATCTTCATTACCCAACAGGGAGTATTCAAGTATAACGCACTAATAGACAGGATGGAGCCATATTCCGAATTTAACCGGAAACTGGACGATACAATTAACATAAGACGATTAACCGAGGATAGCGAGGGCAATATATGGATACTAAAATCAAACGATGTAAAAATCCTAAAACAGCAACCGGATGGCAAGACATCCCTCGAGCCTACCCCTCTTGTACTTTTTGGCAATTCCTTTGTTAGCTCTTACGAAAATATTTACATTCCTGATATTTCAAATGTTTTCCTTGGAACTGAAAATGGATTAATTCACTATAACCCAAGCTACCCCACTGCCGACAGCATTAAATTTAAATGCTACATCAAAAGCATGCAAACTCTTTCCCGCAAGGGTGAAAAGATCTTTACGGACTATAAAATTAACAGGACGCAACCTATCAGCATAAAATACTCCAACAACTCCATTGGGCTTACGTTTACCTCGCCCACATACAACGCAGGTGAAATTGCATATAGCTACAAGCTCGAAGGTTACGACACCGGATGGTCCGAGTGGAGCAGCAATCCCATAAAAGAATTTACCAACCTACCTTACGGAAACTACACCTTTAGGCTAAAAGCATTGGATGCCAAGGGTAGAGAGAGCGATGAAGTTGAGCTTAAGTTTACCATCAGCAACCCATGGTACCTTTCGCTTTGGGCATTTATAGCATACGGAATAACCTGCGTTCTGATAACCCTCATACTTAGAGCAGCAGTTAAGGCTAAAATTAGAAATGCTACCACTAAGGTTAAGGAACAAAAAAACCTTGAAATGAAAGTTAAGGAGGAGGAGCATAAAAGGGAGGTTCTGGAAGCAGAGCAGGAAATAATAAGGCTACAAAATGAAAATTTAAAGGTTCAGGTTGAACATAAAAACAGCGAGTTGGCTAGCATTGCGCTCCAAATTGCACACAAAAACGAATTTTTAAATCAGCTAAAATGCAAGCTGGAGGCTCTTACAAAAAATACAAACCCGGCCTTACAAAAGGAAGTGCTGGAGCTGATAAATAAGATTGATTTTGACTTAAGGATGGATGACGAGTGGAAGCGCTTTGAATTTCACTTCGATGAAGTCCATGTTGGATTTTTGAAACGCCTGAAAGACCTATACCCTACCCTTTCACCCAACGAACTTAGGCTTTGCGCCTATCTCAGGCTAAACATGACTACTAAGGACATTGCCCAAATACTGAACATCAGCATAAGAGGAGTGGAAATTAGCCGCTACCGGTTGCGCAAAAAGTTGGGCATCGAAGGCGATACTAACCTGATAGACTTTATGATAAACCTTTAGGGAAAAGAGGATTCAGCGAGTACTATAGCTTCACGAGTTTAACTCTTGCTGAAAAACCTTCACTATTGAGAGTGGTAACAACATAAACCCCTGAAGGAAGTTGCTTTGTGGAAATAAAGCATGGGTTCTGACTTGATTCAAAATAGCCTGCCAAAGATCCCTCAATAGTGTAAATGCTGACCTGGTAGGTTGTAACTACCTGACTATCAAAATAAAGACAAATGTAATCATTGCATGGGTTAGGATAAACGCTTAAAAATTGAGACTTCTGCTGAATATAGCTTGCTGAAAGAGGATGGGTGCTGATAGCTATATCGCTTAGCCATAGGGAATCAGCTGCCACCTTGCCATAAATGCCATAGTCAACGTAAAACCTCATGCCTTTAACCTGGTGCTGGTTAACTACCTGACCGTATTCCGGTGAGTTGGACCCCCACTTGTTTTTAAAATCAAAGGAGTAAACATGAAATTGGCCACCAGGCTCAACCGGAGAAAACTTAAAGACAGGCGAAACATCGGTTAGCCTGTTATCCGTATCAAATAAATCGGCTCTTAGCACAACCGAGTTGCTAAAGTTCCACGTTTTCATCCAAATATTCAGAACGGTGAAGGAGCTCATGTCAACAGGGTTTGGTAAGGTGTAGGCGAAATAAGGAAAAGCCGAGGGATCGGTAATGTTATAATCTACCCTAAGTAGCGAATCCTGAAGATTCAGGTTGATGGTGTTGGGGCCGGTCAGCATTCCTGACCAGCCCTCTATTCCATCATGTTTGAAGTTAACAAGGCTATACCTGTCACCACTAGGAGTAGTTGAAGTTTTGACGTTGTAAGTATATGTTCCTCCTGCCTGAGGATGGGTAATTTGAACGGAAACCTCACCCGCTTGCTCACCCCAGTTCACCACAATGCTGTTTGTTCCCTGCCCGGAAACAATAGTAGCATCGTTGGGAATCGTCCATATGTATGAGGCATTTACAATATTTGGAATGGTAAAGGACACCCCTGTTTGGTTAGGAGCAACATAGCCAGGCCCCGTAATAAATATTTGCTCAGCCGAAAGGCTCTGGTAAACCCTAACGTAGTCAACAAGCATCTTTTGAGGCCAAATGTTTGGGTCAACCCCTTGAGCTCCGCCCCAGTTTCCACCAACAGCAATATTCAACAGCAAATGAAAAGCTTTATCGAATGGCCATGTAGTGTAATCGGTATGCTCATTGGCAAAAGTAAAGTACTTGGTATTGTCAACATAGATATCTATTTTCTCGGGGCCCCATTCTACAGCATAAAGGTGATAGGCGGTTTCGGCTGTAGGCACATTGATGGTTGAGGTAACTTGAGTTCCAATGACATGGTTGTAAGCTTCGGTGTGGATGCTACCATGAACTACACCAGGATCGTACCCAACATATTCCATGATATCAATTTCACCGCTTTTGGGCCATGAACCGTAAGCCCAATTGGTAGGAAGCATCCAAATTGCAGGCCATGTACCTCTCCCAGAAGGTAGCTTGGCGTAGGCCTCCATTCTACCATATAGCCAATCGCCTTTTTGGCGTGTAACCAGACGGGCAGATGTGTACTCCATCCCACCATAGTTTTCCTTACGTGCCTCAACTACTAAATTCCCGTTTTCAACCCTTGCATTTTCCAGGCGATTTTCGGTGTAGTACTGCAGTTCGTTGTTTCCCCAACCGCTTCCGCCAACATCGTAGCCCCACTTGGTTGCATCCGGAAGGCCAGAGTAGCTGAACTCATCATTCCAAACCATAACTTGAATTTGGGAAAAGATAGAACTTGTTATGGTTAAAGCACATATTATCAGTAATAGCTTCTTCATCACTTTTTCTTAATAAACAGTCAGCTTGAATTTAATATTTCGTCTCTTAAAATATAGCCATCGATTGGGAAAGTTAAAGCAAAAAAACCTTCGGATCGCAAAACAAATCCGAAGGTTTGATGCAAAATTACTCCTCTAATCGAAAACCTAACCCTAAAGACGCATCGGAGTTTCCACCGATGAAAAGCATGAAATCACCAGGTTCTGCAATATATTCCATGTTTTGGTTGTAGAACGCCAGATCGTTGGAGGTGAGACTAAACTCTACCCTGGCCGACTCACCGGATTTAATGAATATCTTTTTAAAACCTTTCAACTCCCTAATGGGTCGAGTAACGCTGCCCACCATATCGCGAACATAGAGCTGAACCACCTCCTCACCATCATACTTCCCTGAATTACGAACGTCAACGGAAACTTTAAGCGTTTCATCCATCTTAATAGACGGGGAGCTGATGCTCAGGTTGCTATATTCAAAGGTGGTATAGCTAAGACCATATCCAAAAGGGTAAAGCGGTGATACAGGGCTGTCGATATACTTTGAAGTGTATCTTTCTTCCTGACGAGGGGGTCTGCCGGTGCTTTTTTGATAGTAAAATATGGGGATTTGCCCTACATTTCTTGGAAACGACATGGGCAACTTGCCCGAAGGGTTGTAATCACCAAAAAGTACATCGGCAATGGCTAAACCTCCCATAGTGCCGGGAAGCCAAGCTTCGAGTATTGCAGGAACAGCCTTATCCATCCATTCTATGGTTAGCGGGCGACCATTCATTACCACAACTACCAAGGGTTTATGGAGAGCATTAAGCTCCATTACCAAATCCTTCTGCACTCCTGGCAAATCGAGAAAAGCTCGGCTAAGCGCTTCACCAGACATCATGGCCGATTCACCTACCACAACCACTACCGCATCAGCCTTTCGGGCAGCATTAATGGCCTCATCAAATCCAGCCTTATTTTCACCAACAATTTCGCAGCCCTTAGCGTAGTAAATATTTCCATTTGGCAGCTTTTCACGAATTCCCGATAGCACAGAAACAACATGTTTGCCCTCACCTCTACCTGACCATGTTCCAATTAGCTCGTCCTGATTGTCGGCTAGAGGGCCAACTACGGCTATAGAGCGAATATTCCTACTTAACGGAAGAACGTTCTCATTCTTAAGCAACACGAGCGATTTACGGGTTACCTCGCGAGCAATCTCCAAATGCCTGGGGTTTAGTAAAAGCTCTTTTTCGCGAATGCTATCGCAACCTTTATAGGGATTATCGAACAAACCTAGCTCAAATTTCACTCTAAGGATTCTGCGAACAGCTTCGTCAAGCTGTTCAACGGTTATTCTACCATCCTCAACCAACTTTTTAAGCTGGGCTAAATAGATACGACCTTCCAAATCCATATCCACTCCTGAGCTCATGGCCAGGTATCCGGCTTCATACTCATTGGCAGCATACCCGTGGTAAATCATCTCACGAATAGAGCCCCAATCAGAATCAACAAAGCCATTAAAGCCCCATTTTTCCTTAAGCAAATCGTTTACCATGGCCTTATTTCCTGTAACAGGAATGCCATTAAGCTCGTTGAATGACGACATGAAGGTGACAACACCTGCATCAAGCGCTGATTTAAAAGGAGGCAGGTAAACCTCGTAGAGTGTTCGCTCGGAAATATCTACCGTGTTGTAATCCCTCCCAGCCTGGGCAGCGCCATAGGCAACAAAATGTTTGGCACAGGCAGCAATAGAGCTGGTGTCGGATAGCTTACTACCCTGAAATCCCTTAACCCGGGCTCTAGCAACGGCAGAACCGAAGAAGGGGTCTTCGCCAGCACCTTCCATTACCCTACCCCAACGAGGATCACGGGCAATATCAACCATTGGTGCAAATGTCCAATGCTGTCCTGCCGCCGACGCTTCAATTGCAGCTACTCTGGCCGACTTTTCAATAGCTTCCATATCCCATGATGCAGCCTCGCCCAACGGAATTGGGAAAATTGTTTTGTATCCGTGGATAACGTCGTATCCAAAAATCAAAGGAATATGTAACCGGCTCTCCTCAACAGCAACCTTTTGCACCTTGTAGGTATATGCTGCACCGTTGATATTCAACATCGAACCAACCAGTCCCTTTCGGAGTGCTTCCATGTATTCGGCAGGGAAAGAAATTGGGCCAGTAACCTCGCCGTTTCCAGATAGCTGATTTAGCTGTCCGATTTTCTCCTCAAGCGTCATAAGGCTAAGCAGGGAGTCAACCTTAGCCTCAACCTGCTTATTAACGGCAAACTTGCCACTACCAACTTCTGTCTGTTTCAGCTGCTGATTTTTGCATCCTACAAGGGCAACGGCAATAAGAATTGGCAATAATCTTTTAAGCATCTTTTTCATTTTAGTGTATAAAAATATTGAAGTGGAATGCGTTGTCGGAGCAAACCAGAGATAATTCCAACAAAGGAATTACCTCTGGTGCATTTCAAAAATTTACTTTTTCCACCCGTTTACTGTTGGGCCTGCCCAGTTATCCAGAATAACGCTATAGGTTGCAGTAGCATCACCCGGGTTAACCATAATGCGAACAACGTTGTAGAAGCCCGTATTAAAGTTAGGATCCGTAGTAACATCACTTGTAAAGATTGTGCCTGTCCAATCCCATCCGGCGCCAATGCCCGAAAAGTTAAATTCGGCAATTTCCCACTCGTTAGATTCCTGAATGGTGTAAAACAAATCATGAGTGGCAGTTTGCCATGCATTGCCTCCCATATCAGTGTTCTCGAGCTTAAGCAACACCTTGTCGCCAGCATTACCGTAAACCAGCACTTTGAACTTGGTTTGAACGGTTAAATCGAACCTGTATGCGCTGGAAAGCTTAATGTAAACATTTGCCCATTGGCTGTTGACCTTGGTAAATTGAAGGCAGGTCTTACTGTCGTTTTTGTAACCTGTTTCGGGGTTAGCAATCAAGCTGAAAGAACCCACATTGTCGGCATTATCAACAGCAAACTTGCAGAATATATCGTCAAAATTGGCATAGATGGACATGCCCGTCTCAATATAGGGCACATAGTCGGGGTGATCAGCAGCAACAACAACCTGACTGGTAACCACATAGGTGTCATGGTTATTGTCGGTAACGGTTACCTTAACCGTATAGGTGCCGGCAGCCATGTAGGTAAAGGTTACAACCTCGTTATAGTCAGTTGAAGTGTACACGTTGGGTGAGGAAGCATCGCCAAAATCCCATTCAACTTTAGAAATGGTTAGGTCAGCGGGAATGGTAACATTAGAAAGCTGCATGCTATACTCATTTGGATTTAACGTGGGAGTAATGCTCAGCTCGTAGGATATTTTGGGTTTAACATAACCTTTAGGAATAAGTTTGTGGTAGCGTGCGTTTCCGGCACTTGCACTCCTAAGGTATAAGAAGTTGTCATTCCACTCTAAAATTTCATACGATCTGGGATTTCCATCATCATACGAAATGTTACCGCTTTGGCTGGAAATGTTAATATAAGACTTTCCGTTTACCTCATTTATTGACCAGGTAAGAGCACCGCGTGCTGCATCATTAGTAGCAACGTCAGCATCATAGGCATCATTCCAAAGCAATGAGGTGTAGTATCCCCCCGCAAATCCATCCTCATCAGCATTCCCATCGTGGTTTACATGGGTTTTACCATGAGTGTCGATACCGTAAACAAAATCAACCAACTTAAATGTAAACTCATCATCGTAGAGGAAGTGTCCTGTTTTCTCTCGTGGTTGAGCCGACCACCAGCTAGGCTTGGTTTCATTAGCTGGCCCAACACCTAAATGTCCGGGATTAATGCTATCAATAACCCATGTTTTGCCGTTGGCAGACTCAACGCCCCCTGTTATAGCAGTAATCAGCGGGCTAGCAAGGAAGTCCCAGTCTGTCTCATTTTGAGTCAACTCCTGCGAAAGCGAGGCGCTTCCCCCCGAAGCGTACAGGGTAAGCGTAACTGTGTAGGTTTTGGCAATAGGGAAATAGGCAGTAACAGTATTCCCGATAGCCTTAGAACCATTTCCCAAATCCCAGTTTGCAATTCCCTTCAACGAAGAGGTGTTGGTAAAAACAAAGTGAAATGCATCTTCGCCGGGGGTAATGGTAAAGCTCAGGTCTTCAACCCTAGGTGCTTTGCCAACATCAGGTTTACCAACTTCAGATGGTTCGCAGGCATGCCACGTAAGGCCAACTAGAACCAGAACTCCGAATAGTATATTTTTTTTCGACATAGCTATTAGATTATTGTTAATAAATTAAATGTACCCCTCATTCTGCACCAGGATATTACCCGAAATGGAGATTTCCGACTGTGGAATGGGCAGTAATCCCTTGGTTGCAGGTTTAAATGTTTCGTCGTAGGGGCTTGCACTGCTTGCAGCATCAATTTTTTGCTGTGCATAGTTTAAACCACGGCGTAGTAAATCCCAGTATCTAATGCCTTCGCCGGCAAACTCTACCCTACGTTCATGGTAGATAAGGTCAAGGCCGTTCTGGTCGTTGGTTAAAGTTGGGGCAACATGCGACTGGCCAAAAGCACGCTTCCGAACCTGTTCGTAGTATCCCTGTGCCTTAAGAAGATCGTTATCCAGGTATAGCTCAGCTCCCATTAGCAGAACGTCGGCAAGGCGAATTACCACCCTGTTGTAGCCCCAGTTTAAGTCGGGATTCGACAACGGTTTATCGGCTTTCTTTGGATAGTACTTTTTAAAGGCGTAGCCGGTATGCTGGTAGCAATTCTGAGGCTTATAAACGAGATTTTCAGCAGCTGCATCCAAAATGCTAACGGAGAAGCGTGGATCGCCAGGTTCAAATTCATTAGCCAGAGACTGGGAGGCAGGCTGAAAGCCCCAACCCAAATCGTAAATAGGGTCGGATACATCACGAAATCCCGACATTACAACGGTCCAGTTACCTTCAGTTCCATTTCTCCAGCCCCAATCACCCCAGTTGCTTTTATCGGTGTGTTGAATTTCGAATATGGACTCCTTGTTATTTTCATGATTTACTCCCCACAAATCGGCAAAGTTAGGAACAAGGGCATGGCCGCTTAGATTAATTATGTCATCAACAATCTGCTCAATATTCGATTCGGTTATGGGGACATTGTCAACAGTTAAATCAGAAGTAATCCCAAGAACACCTTTTCCATATCCCTTGTGGAAGAGGTAAACTCGAGCGAGCATTGCTCCGGCAGCCCATTTTGAAACCCTACCATACTCAGCAGCTGAAATGTTGCCTGGCAATTTTTCCCATGCAAAGAGCAGATCGCTTGCAATTTGATTGTACACATCAGCAGGATTGGCCTGAGATTGCTTATACTCAGATGTGGTAAGGGTTTTAAGGATTAAGGGAACATGACCGTAGAACTGAACCAGCTCAAAGTAAAAGTATCCCCTAAGAAAACGTGCTTCGGCAATGTAGCGATCTTTAAGTGCTTCATCTTTGAATTGGATTCCATCAATTTTTTCGAGAAAAATATTGGCTCTGTATATACCGGAGTACCTGTCTTTCCATAAACCAAGCGCCTCCTCATCGGTGGTATAGCTAGAAAACTTTCCCATTCTATTAAGACCTGGTCTATCGCCAGGGCCAGATCCACCACTAAAAGCATCATCGGAAAGAACGTTAGAAACTAAATCCCAAGGATGATAACCGTAGCTCGACTGCCACTGGAGAACATCATATATAGAAACCAATGCCTCAAAGGCATCCTTCTCTGTTTTGTAAAAGTTACCCTCAACCCTGTCGGTTAAAGGCTCCATCTCCAAAAAGTCCTGAGAGCACGAACCCATTCCGAGAAGTAACACTAGGGTAACAGCAAAGTATTTAATTTTTGTCATGGTGATAAAATTTTGTGGTTTAGAAATTCAGGTTGACTCCGAACATGAAGGTCCGTGATTGAGGGTAAATGTTGCGGTCAATACCAACATCAAGTGCAGATTTTGCACCAATCTCAGGGTCAAAACCTTTATAGCTAGTAAAGGTTAAAAGGTTGGAAACCGACATAAAAACTCTCATCCGCTGAATTTTCACCTTTTGGCTAATAGTAGTAGGTATAGTATAGCCCAGGGTAAGGTTCTTAAGTCGAAGGTAGGAGCCATTATGAACATAAAAGTCGGAAACATTTACATAGTTTTTGTTGGGATCGGCAATGGTAACCCTTGGATTTGAATTAGAGGTTCCTTCGCCTGTCCAACGGTCGAGAACACTAGCATTCCAGTTTGACATGGGCAGATCGTACCGGCGGGTTCCATCGAATATATCCTGGCCAAAAGCACCGTACCAAAACATGTTAAAATCGAAGTTCCGGTATGCCAGGTTAACATTTAACCCGGCGGTAAAATCGGGATATGGATTTCCAATCAACATACGGTCATTATCGTCAATTTTACCGTCATCATTTTTATCAACCCAAATAAGGTCGCCAGGTTTAGCATTAGGTTGAATAACGGTGCTATCGGATGAAATGTAGCTAAGAATTTGAGCTTCATTCTGAAAGACCCCGGCAGTTTTATAACCCCAAAAGTAAGCTATTGGAAATCCCTCCTGCATCATGCAGATATTACTCATTCCAACGGCAAGTCCTGCTCCATAAATTTTACCCTCGGCATTATTTATATCGGTTACCTCATTTTTATTGTAGGCGCCGCTAAGGCTTACATCTACATCCAGCTTGTTGATGCTGGTTTTATAACCCAGCTCCAGCTCAACACCCTTGTTGGTAACTGTTCCACCATTTACGGTTGGTGCTGCATTACCAATATACCCTGGAATGGGAGCAACTACGAGTAAGTCTTTTGTTTTCTTGTTATACAAGTCTAGAGTAAAGTTTAACCTCTCGTTAAAAAACCGCGAGTCGATACCTATGTTGTACTGCTCGGAGGTTTCCCATTTTAAATCGGGATTGGGTATGCCCGAAGGATTGGAACCTACCGTTATTACCTCATCTGAACCAAATGTGTACTTGCTTCCTGAACCAATTATTGAGGTGTACTTGAATGCTCCAATAGCTTCATTCCCATTTCGACCCCAACCAGCTCTAACCTTTAGGAATGACAAGGGAGTAAATCCCTGAAGGAAGTCTTCCTTGGATAATATCCAGCCGGCTGAAAATGCAGGGAAGTAACCAAACCGGTTGTTCGATCCAAAATTGGATGACCCATCGGCTCGTAAAACAGCCTCCAAGAGGTACTTCTCGTTAAAGTTATAGTTAACACGGGCAAAGTAGGAAAGCAAGGCATGCTCATCGGCACCACCCCAGGCCCTGTAGCTTTCCTCATCGGTGCCGTTGTTTATCCAGGCATGTTCAAAATCATCAAATAGCAGGTCGGTTTTTCTACCACCCACAAATTCATGATGATACTTATTTGCTGTCATCCCAACCATGGCGGTAAAGCTATGCAGGTCTATTTGGTTGCTGTATGACAGCGTATTCTCGTTCTGCCAGGTAAACCACCTGTTCTCGGTTACGCTAGCCTCCGAAACCAGCGTCTTAATGTTTCCTCCCAGATCGTAAACAGGGGTGAACGTGCGGCTATTCCCGTTGGCATAGTCAATACTAAAATTTGACTTCACCTTTAAGCCTTTTACTAGCTCCAGCTCCCCCCACACATTTCCTACCAGCTTGTTCTCGGTATAATCGCTGTGAAGAACGCTTAGAAAAGCCACCGGGTTTACAACTTCCTGGGCGGCATAGCTGGACACTCCCCATGTGCCATCGGCATATTTTACCGGAGTAAGCGGGTCCATATTAACTGCTTTGGCCAGTGGCCCGCCAAATTCGGCGTTAGGATCAATCCCTCTGTTTTTCTTATTGCTGTATGAAAGGTTGTTGCCAAATCCAAACTTTCCATACTGATGGTTGGAGTTAATCCGGTAGGTATAACGTTCATAGTTCGACTTTCCTTTCGCAACAATACCATCCTGGGTAGTATAGGAAAAGGATGAGTAGAACGAAGAATTGTCGTTGCCACCGCTTACCGAGAACTGGTGGTTCTGCACGGGAGCGTTTTTATAGAATAGCTCATCGAGCCAGTCGGTTCCACTACCAACCGTATCAATCAGTGATGCTACATCAGCAAAAGGGATTGCAGCATTATCGTTGGCATAGCTTTCGTTCATAATCAAGGCGTACTCGCTGGCGTCAAGTAACGAAACTTTACGCCATGCATTCTGTAAACCGAAAGAATAGTCGTAGGTAACGGCCATTTTTCCCTTTGAACCGCTCTTTGTTGTTATAAGCACTACTCCATTAGCACCTCGTGCACCGTAAATTGCCGTAGCCGAAGCATCCTTCAACACCTGAACAGATTCAATATCGTTTGGATTAAGGTAGTCTATCCCACCCACTGGCATTCCATCAACCAGGTAAATAGGGTCTGACGTACCATTAGTACCAATACCCCTAATACGTACAGTTAATCCATCCCCAGGCTGGCCGGAGTTGGAAATAATTTGAACCCCTGCCGTTTTTCCCTGTAAAGCTTGTTCAACTCGCAAGGGATTTGTCTTGGCAATTTCATCACTTCCCACCTTGGCTACCGAAGAGGTGAGCAGGCTCTTCTTTTGGATGCCATACCCAACTACAACCAACTCATCGAGAACCTGGGTAGCTTCAACCATGGAAACATTAATTATTGTTTGCCCGTTTACAGGCATTTCTTTTGTTTCCATTCCAACAAATGAGAACAAAAGTGTAGCGTTGGCATCAACCTTGATGCTGTAGCGCCCATCAATACCGGTGGCTGTTCCAATTGAAGGATTGGCCTTAACGGTAACCGAAACACCCGGTAGTGGTATTCCATCACTAGCCGAAATTACAGTTCCCGTAACTGTAATTTCTTGTGCTGACAGAACCCACCCCCAAGTGATCAAAACTAAAGTCAGTAGTGTTTTTTTCATTGGTTTGGTTTTTGGTTAACAGGAGGCAAGGTATTACATCCTGCTGGTTCATGTCAAAAAACCACCCACATCATAACCACTATATAATAATTTCAAAAGTTTCTCATCTGTCGAAAACGTTTTCGGAGCAGTACGTCAACCGTACGTCTCTATGCCTGAGGTAAGATTTATAATGCTGTATTTTAAGCTATTATAATTTAAATGTATTCTGTAAAATTTGGTTTAATGCCGCAGCAATTTTTATAATTTGAGCAGGCTTGTTTTTACAAATTCTCAACTATGGCATAAAAGTTGATTTTTGCCGTTTCGCATAAGGTAAACATTCGGTAGAAAGGGTTGTTTTAATGTTACTTTTGCAAATGAGAAGTTCAAGGATAAACATGACGAAAAGTAAGCTACTACCATTGGCTATCCTGCTGGGAATCACCTTGTCATCGGGTCACTCGCATGCTCAGGTTAGAGATTCGGTTGTGGTTAACCTTTATACTATTGTTTTCTACGAGGGTGATACAATACCCTACATCAAGTTGCGAGAGGTAGTAAAGTACGGCAAACGGCGCTTTAAAAGCCGTAGCGAAATGAACCAGTACTATAAAATGATTAGAAATTTAAAGCTTACCTACCCCTACGCCCAGCTTGCCAAGTACAAGCTACTTGAGATGAACGAGGATCTAAAAATGATTAAGACCGAAAGAGAACGCAGGGAATACATCAACCAGGCCGAAAAGGAGCTCCGGATGCAGTATGAGAAGGACCTGAGAAAATTCACCGTTTCTCAAGGAAAAATGCTGATGAAGCTCATCGACAGGGAAACCGGCGCAACCTCCTACGATTTAGTAAAAGAGCTGAAGGGTGGATTTTCAGCAACATTTTGGCAGGGTGTTGCACGACTTTTTGGTTCAAACCTTAAGGTTAAATTTGACCCTGAAGGTGAGGATAAGCTGCTAAACGAGCTTATAGGTCTTTATGAAAAAGGCTTGCTATAATATATTCTCCCGCTATATCCATTTAAGCATTTCGGAAACTATAGCCTTGGCCCCCTCGGCAATATCCACAATTGTTGCATCGAGCATGTAGCATGGTGTAGAAAAAATCATGTTTTTTTCATCCACCACAACCTGCGTTTGCAGGGCCATCTGATGTCTTGCACCCAGGGTTTCTATCTCCTTTACTGTTGCAGCATCCTTTCCTATTGTTACTGTAACTCCTCCAAGTATCCTGGCAATTACAACCGGAGCTATACATAGCGCTCCTATTGGCTTATGCAGCCTATGCATAGACCGAACCGCATTAGCCACATCGGCATTCACGCTGCAGCCCGCTCCATCAAAAGCCCACGACGATAAATTCTTGGCCACCCCAAACCCTCCGGGGAAAATAATAGCATCAAACACATCGGAGCTAAAGTCGCCAAGCGGTTTAATCTTTCCACGTGCAATTCTGGCCGATTCAACAAGAACGTTACGGGTTTGGTCCACCTCGCTTCCATTAAGGTGATTCACCACATGATGCTGGTTTACATCAGGGGCAAAAATTTCATAGCTGCTCCCCGATAAAGTGATAGCGTAAAGCGTCATTACTGCTTCGTGAATCTCGGAGCCGTCTAGTACGCCGCACCCCGAAAGAACCACAGCAAATTTTTTTGAGTTGGCCATGCCCAGTCAATTTTTTTTATTTTTGGCTACAATTTACAACTTTTTAAAAGTTTTGCAAGGAAAGTACATAAATCTCCATGAAAGTTGAAAAAGGAGCGAACCTTCATTGCGGTTGGCATTAAGCCTGAAGCCAAACTTTTAAACTGCTGGCACAAGCTTAAGCAGCAGCATAACCTTGATTTCATTAAGTGGGTTGACGAGGGCATGCTTCACCTCACACTCCGTTTTCTGGGAGAAATACCGGTTGATCTTGTAGGCGACGTTTCTAAAGTGCTTTCTATATCGCTCGCTGGCTTCAACTCATTCAGCCTTAAAGTTAAAGAGCTTGGAAGTTTTGGGCGTCCTACACCCCGGGTTATATGGGTTGGCATTGAGCAAAATGAAACCCTGAACAATCTTAAACAAACAATTGACAAAGCGCTTCTCCCCTTAGGATTTGATAGGGAAAAAGGCCTTTTTATGCCCCACATTACCCTTGGTCGGGTTAACTTTATAAGAAATCCTAGAGCGTTTTATGATATGACCGAAAAGCTGCAAAACTACACCTTTCAGGAATCGGAGATTGAGGAAGTAACCTTTTACCAAAGCCTGCTTACGCCAAAAGGAGCTATACACAAACCTATTAAGAACTTTTTGCTGCTTAAGGGTTAAAGTCCTTTCCCTTTAAAAATCGTTAAAATGGTGTAAATGATAATTTTCAGGTCCACAAAAAGCGACATGTTTTCAAGATACAGTATATCGTACTTCAGCCTCTCCACCATTTCATCAACATTTTTAGCATAGCCGAATTTCACCTGCCCCCATGAGGTAATACCGGGTTTTACCTTCTGAAGGTGAACGTAGTGTGGTGCTATGCGAACAATCTGTTCTATATAACACTGCCTTTCGGGACGTGGGCCAACCAACGACATTTCGCCCTTTAACACATTGATAAAGTTGGGAATTTCATCAAGTTTAGTTTTCCGCATAAACCGTCCAATAGGTGTAACCCTTGGATCATCCTTGCCTGAAAGGGTCGGCCCTGATTTCTCAGCATCAGCATACATGCTCCTGAACTTGTATATCCAAAAAGGCCGGCCGTACTGTCCAATTCTCTCCTGCTTAAAAATTATAGGCCCTTGGGATGTGCACCTTATCGCAATTCCAAGAATAAGAGAAACCGGCAAAAGTAGGACTATGGCTAAAGCCGATACCGTGTAATCAGCTATACGCTTAATGTTGGCTTGCCATAATGGCATTAGGTCAAACGAAACGCTGATTAATGGTGCGTTCAGAATCCCGGTCATCTTAACCCTTCCAAGCAAAAAGTCGTACATGCTGGGAATAGCCCTTAAATTCACTTTCAGGGGCAAAAGCTCGTTGATACAACGGGTAAGTGTTGAGACATCTTCTCCCTCCACCGCCAAAATAACCTCCTCAACACCTTGCTTTTTCACTACTTCTGCAATTGAATCCATCTCCCCCAACCTTTTTTGCTGACTTTGCAGCATGTCCTCATGGTTATTAACCTGGGCAATGTAGCCAACAAACCTAAAACCTTGAGATTTCTTTTCGGCTTCAAGCTCCCTGTAAACTTGCAGCGCCTTAAACCCATTACCTACAATTATCGTTGGGAAGCCTATAATTCGCCTATGAATTTTCCGAATAGTTCCCGTTGTAAGCACAAGCCTTGGGAAATAGGTAAATGTTAATTCCAAAATGAACATGGAGCCAATAATGGAAAAGTTGTCATTGTATGTTGCCAGGCTGTCGTCAAGAAGAAGTATAAAGAAAATCACAACGGTACCCACAAACGTATAGCCTACCGATTTTGTAAATTCCTTGAGTCTTGATTTTCTGTACAAATTATTGTAGAACCCTGCAACTATAAACAGCGCTAGCCAAAACAGTACGAAGAAAACAAGGCTGGCGTAGAACTTCCCATCGAACTCAAATGTTGCCCCTGCTCTTAAAAACTCCAACCCAACATCCTTTGCGGGATAAATACAGAAAAGAGTCCAGGCAGCTGCGCTTCCAACGACATCAAACAGTATGTACCAGATTTTAAGGTAATTCTTTGTCAAACCACTAAAAATTAGCCTTGTTAATCAAGATTTCTTTAGAAAGAAATAAGTAACGCTACCTGGCCATTTTTTGAGAAATCGCCTCAACCGCACTAAGTATTTTCATTACAAATGAAATGCCCAGCAACGGCTCCCTTTGGATGCCAATACAACCCGTAAAGTTGTTTAAATCATCTAAAAAAATGCTAGTCGAAATCATCCCGCCAAGGGAGCTTGTTGCAAGTTTTATCTCATCCTCATAAAGTTCAATTGCCTCACCAATTGAGTTAAGCCGAAGTTCCAAAAAATTTCTTTTAGCCCCTAACGTCAGGTTATAGGTAATTGCTGAGTTGTTAAAGAAATCGATAAAAACCATCATGCAGCTTGGACATTCACCCGATTGGGGCAGCACATAAGTTCTAATTCTTCTTACTTCACTTGTAGTTAGCGATAGAATAGTGGCTATATCGAACCTAAGCGTAGCCGCCATTTCAAATTGATTAAGCTGGTTCATGGTTATTCCACGTGTCAGATGGGCAATTATTGGGCTGACTAAGGGATAATTAAACCCGCTAAACCGGTGGTAGATATGGCTAAAACCAAGCTCCACCCCCATCTCAGCGCTAAGCAGGCTCAGCTGATTATACGTAGAAAGCGGAAGGTCGGGCAGTCCAACAACCAGAGGATGCACTCCATTTTTAATGGCTGCCGTAACTATATCCATAAAGAGCTCGGATGATGAAATGGAAATAACTCCCACATCAATACTGCCATATAGCTTTTCAGGATCACTGAAACAATTGGAAAAATTCCATTTGCCGTCACCATTTAGAAGGGGTTCTGCCCATATCCCCTCCACTTCTATATTGGCTTGTCTCCCTAAATCTCCTACCAATTCAGCCAGCTGCGTATTATCAGTAAAAAAACCAAGTTTAAGCATATGTTGAATGGGTGAATAGTTGCAAACTTATAGATTTTACCGTCATCTCCAACATTTTAGTCGGGTAACTTATCAACTACAATGGTTCAAATAAATAGCAACACCATGATACAACAAGCTGGCATAAAAAAATTAGGTATAGCAAAAAAAGTGTAAATATCTCTTTTGCTGTCTATTACATTTAAAATTTTCAAATGCCCTTTTAGATGTATATTTGAACGACCATTTTAACTTGATAAAAGTTGCGATGCAGCAGGACACCTATAAGCATAAAGGGCTACGGAAACGGTTAATTGAAGAAATTGAATCGAAGGGGATTACGGATAAGCAGGTGCTTGGGGCAATGCTCCGGGTTCCCCGTCATTTTTTTATGGAAAGTTCCTTCCTAAAGTTTGCCTACAGCGACCAGGCTTTCCCAATTGGATATGGGCAAACCATATCTCAACCCTTTACCGTGGCGTTCCAAACCCAGCTCCTTCAGGTTGAACACATGAACAAGGTGCTGGAGGTAGGAACAGGCTCGGGTTACCAGGCTGCAATCCTTATGGAGCTGGGCGTTAGGCTGTTCACCATCGAAAGGCAAAGAGAGCTATACCTTAACGCCAAATCGCTGCTGGAGGAAATGGGCTATCACCCCAGCTTTCATTTTGGCGATGGGTATAAGGGATTACCGGGCTATAGCCCTTTCGACAGAATTATTGTTACCGCAGGTGCGCCGACCATTCCTGATGAGCTTGTTGACCAGCTGGCGGTTGGTGGAAGAATGGTTATTCCGGTTGGGGATGAAAACGGTCAGGTGATGACGCTAGTTGAAAAAATTAGCAGCACCGAAGTAAGAAAGACTACCCACGGAAACTTTATCTTTGTTCCGTTGTTAAAAGGAGTGGAAAAAAGCAAGTAACAAGCCTATCTATGCCTACCAACACATGTAACCATTTACCAACACACCGCTATAATTCCCACACGTTTTTGTTTACATCAAAAACGCTTCCAAACGAGTTTTGCACTGTAGTAAAACTAAAGCCAACCAATCATAAGCATTTTCCCTGGCTGGTAGCATGCCCCTTTTGGACTCATCCACTCGTTGCAAGAAATTCAAAAAAAAGTTAATGATTTGAATACTTATAACATAATTTGCCAATGCCGATGAAAGTAAAAGTTTTTGTCTTCAACCCCTTTCAGGAGAACACATACGTGATTTCTGACGAAAACCACAATGCAGCCATTGTTGATGCTGGTTGCTATAATGCCACCGAGGTTGCTTTAATCAAAAGGTTTGTTGACGACAATGAATTAAAGGTAAAATATTTTGTCAATACCCACTGCCACGTTGATCACCTGCTGGGCTTAAACCTCCTAAAAAGCATCTACAATGTTGAAGCCTATGCCCATTCGGATGATTTACCCTTACTCAAAACCTTTCCGCAACAGGCCATGTCCTTTGGTTTTTCGGTTGATAAAACCCCAGAAATAGATAAAATAGTGGCCGATGGCAATACCCTTCTGCTTGGAGATGGTTCAATTGGCATTATTCATACCCCAGGCCATACACCCGGCAGTATTTGCCTTTACCTTCAAAACGAGAAAATGCTACTAACCGGTGATACTCTGTTTTACCGGTCAATTGGCCGTACCGACCTTCCTGGCGGCAGCTACGATGCCATTATCAGGAGCATTACCACTAAGCTTATGGTCCTCCCCGACGATGTGGCTGTTTACCCCGGCCATGGCGAAAGCACTACCATTGGAGACGAACGGAGAAGTAACCCTTTCATCAAGACTTAAATTTTTCAGTAATGCTTTATAACATGTTTAAAGCCCTACCCAGCACATAGCCTGTGTACTTAAAAAATATAATTTTGCTCAACTTTTATACATCCTCTAATTAAAACACAACACAATGACAACCGATAATTTTGTTGCACGTCATAATGGCCCTCGCGACCATGAAATTGATGAAATGCTTAAGGAAATTGGCGTTTCAACGTTAGACGAACTTATAAATCAAACCATTCCTCAAAACATCAGGCTGAGAAAGCCATTAAACCTCCCTAACCCTGTTTCAGAATACGAGTTTCTGGGAAGAATGAAGAAAATTGCGGCTAAAAACAAGCTTTACAAATCATATATCGGTATGGGGTACTATGGAACTGTAACCCCTTCGGTTATTTTACGAAACGTATTTGAAAACCCCGGATGGTACACGTCCTACACTCCCTACCAGGCTGAAATTAGCCAGGGTAGGCTAGAGGCCCTGCTCAACTTTCAAACTATGGTTATCGACCTCACCCGAATGGAGATTGCGAACGCCTCTCTTCTTGATGAGGCAACTGCCGCAGCAGAGGCCATGATTATGATGCATAACCTCCGATCACGGGAGGCTGTTAAGGCCGGGAAAAATATACTTTTTGTCGATCGGGACATTTTTCCACAAACGCTAGCCGTTATTACCACGCGCTCAAAACCGTTGGGAATTGATGTAGTTACCGGCTGCTACAGCGAATATAGCTTTACAGGACGTGAGTTTGGAGTTGTGATTCAGTATCCTTCGGCTAAAGGGAATATCCGTGATTACAGCTCATTTACAGCAAAAGCTCACGAGGCCGGAACCCTGGTTACCGTTATGGCCGACCTGCTAAGCCTGGCCTTAATTACCCCTCCGGGCGAATGGGGAGCTGACATTGTAGCTGGCTCAACCCAACGCTTCGGAATACCAATGGGGTTTGGCGGACCTCATGCAGCATACTTTGCCTGCAAGGACGAATTTAAACGCAGCATGCCCGGTCGGATTATTGGTGTTTCGATTGACCGACACGGGAATAAAGCGCTTCGAATGGCTCTCCAAACCAGGGAACAACACATTAAACGGGAACGTGCCACTTCCAATATTTGCACCGCACAAGCCCTGCTGGCTACGATGGCCGGAATGTATGCAGTTTACCATGGTCCAAGTGGAATTCGTAGAATTGCCTCATATATCCATAGCGTAGCCATGCTTGTTGCCAAGCAGCTGCAACTGCTTGGCTATACACAAAATATTAAAAATATTTTTGACACCCTCGAAGTTACTTTACCAGCAGGTGTTAGCCTGGAGGATATCCGTCGAAATGCTTTGGAAAATGAGCTGAATCTAAACTATAAGCCTAACGGATCAATTGGTATTAGCTTTGATGAGGTAACAACAATTAACGACATCAACGCCCTGTTGAATGTGTTTGCCAAGGCTATTGGAAAAGAACACAACCCCATTTCATCTGTTGAGGAAGCTAATGGAATACCTGCAAACTTACAACGCAGGTCACCCTACCTGACCGAGAAGGTATTCAACAGCTACCAATCCGAAACCGAGATGATGCGTTACATCAAGAAACTTGAACGTAGAGATATTGCGCTTAACCATAGCATGATTTCGCTGGGAAGCTGCACCATGAAGCTAAACCCTGCAGCAACCATGCTTCCTTTAAGCTGGCCGGAAATGGCTAATATACATCCATTTGTACCAGCCGACCAGGCTGCCGGCTACCACGAAATCATTTCGGAGCTGGAGCACCTACTCGCCGAAATCACAGGTTTTGATTCAGTATCACTTCAACCCAATTCCGGAGCAGCTGGTGAGTACACCGGGCTAATGGTTATCAGAGAATACCACCTAAGCCATGGTGATAGCAAGCGAAATGTAGTATTAATCCCATCATCAGCCCATGGCACCAACCCTGCTAGTGCTGCTATGGCAGGTATGCAGGTAGTGGTAGTTGCTTGTGATGAGATGGGGAATATCAATGTGGACGATCTAAAAGCAAAAGCCGAGCAGTACCGAGAAACTCTTTCGGCTTTCATGGTAACCTACCCCTCAACTCACGGTGTTTTTGAAAGTAAAATCCGTGAAATGGTAGATATAATCCATAAGAATGGAGGCTTGGTTTACATGGATGGAGCCAACATGAATGCCCAGGTTGGACTAACAAGTCCCGGAGAAATTGGAGCTGATGTTTGCCACCTAAACCTTCATAAAACTTTTGCCATACCTCATGGTGGTGGCGGCCCTGGCGTTGGCCCTATTGCTGTAGCCAAACATCTAACCAAATTTCTTCCCTCCCACCCCGTAGTAAAAACCGGTGGAGAAAACGGTATTTCGGCTGTAGCGGCTTCACCTTGGGGTAGTGCCAGCATCCTACCTATCTCCTATGGCTACATCCTGATGCTTGGCGCCGAGGGGTTAACCCAGGTAACCAAAATGGCTATTCTTAACGCCAACTACATGGCAGCCAAGCTAAAAAAGCACTTTAAGATTCTTTACACCGGTGAAACAGGTCGGGTTGCCCACGAAATGATCCTTGACTGCCATCACTTTAAAACAACATACGGGGTTGATACAAGTGATGTAGCCCGCAGGCTTATGGACTATGGATTTCATGCGCCTACCGTTTCATTCCCCGTTCACGAGAGCTTGATGGTTGAACCAACAGAAAGCGAATCGAAACAAGAACTCGACAGGTTTATTGAGGCTATGATTTCAATCCTTGCTGAGCTGGAGGACATCAAGGCAGGTAAAAATGCAACCCCAACCGACAACCTGGTGCTAAACGCTCCTCATACCGCTCCCGAGGTGTCTGCCGACGAGTGGCATCATCCCTACTCCCGTCAAAAAGCTGCATACCCCTTGACATGGATTGCTTCCAATAAGTTTTGGCCTTACGTAAGTAAAATTGACTCGGGATACGGAGATAGAAACTTGGTTTGCACCTGTGCGCCTATAGAGGATTACCTGTAAAAAAAGCAACTCCAATACCCATGGTTGCCAAGGCTAGTTTCCAAAAACTGGAAGCTAACCTTAAACAGGGTAAGGCAAGCGCAAGAGTAAAAGATTAAAGGGTTGTGAATGACAAGTTATGGAATCCGTCAGTAGCCGGACAAGTTCCGCCAGCAGGCGGACAAGTTCTTGAATCTTGAATCTTGATTTTTTTTATCCTTTATCCTTTATCCTTGTCTTCAGCCCCAACTGGGGTAAGGTATCCACAGCGGTGCTCGTAAAGGCGGGAA
>DCDD01000044.1 GCA_002316235.1 Bacteroidales bacterium UBA1064 | reverse complement strand
GAAGGACTATACTCTGCCTACTTCATGGCCGATACCATTTTTAGCGCCATTAACCGCTCAGAACTCTCCCAACCCGGCAAGTACGTTTATAGCGACTTAGGGTTTATGTACCTGCAGCGGGTGGTTGAGGGCATAACCCAGACGGGTATTGACCGATACTGCGAGGATAAATTCTACAGCCGGTTGGGAATGAGCTACACGCTCTTCAAGCCTTTAACCCGTTTTGACCGGGACAGAATTGTTCCAACGGAGGTGGATTTGATTTTCCGACGTCAGCTGGTATGGGGCGATGTGCACGATCCGGCAGCAGCCATGCTGGGCGGGGTATCGGGACATGCCGGCATCTTCTCCACTGCCAATGACCTGGCTAAGCTAATGCAGATGTTCCTGCAGGACGGAACTTATGGGGGTGAACGCTTTTTCCGTCCGGGCACTGTGGAGCAATTCACCACAGCCCCAATTGAGGGCAACAGCAGCGATAATAGACGCTCTCTTGGATTTGACAAACCCGCATCAGAGGGTCCATCACCAGCCGGAAGTTTGGCCTCTTCGCAAAGCTTTGGACACACCGGATTTACCGGAACAACCGTCTGGGCTGATCCGGTGAATGGGTTGGTTTATATTTTCCTTTCGAACAGGGTTTACCCCGATGCTTCGAATACCAAGTTGGCCGAAATGAATATCCGCACCAGAATTCACGATGTTTTTTACAGGGCTATTGGGGTAGCAAAATGAGGGGTAGCCAACTCACAATCTGAAAAATGAAAGATTGCGAAGCATGGTGTACGCTCAAAGTAGCCCCTTAAATTATCTGTTCTTTATAATGACTAAAAAGAAAAGACGCCTGTTTAAGCGTCTTTTCTCCATTTCAAGTACTAGGTGTTGCTATTTTTGTGCCTCTTCGGATGTCATAACAACCTCAACCACATTGTTTTGGTTGAATAGCTTCTGTGCAAAGTCCTTTAGACTCTCCACGCTGGTTGATTTCACCACGTTGAGGTATTCCGTACTAAAATCAACGCCATCCTCATACTTCATCCTAATGGCATCGGACCAGTAGCTGTTTTCTCTTTGGTTTTGCTCGTACTCCTTCATCAGGAATTCCTTTGTTTTATTAAGGTCGTCGGGAGTAGGGCCATTCTGCTTAATCTTTTCAATTTCGGCATACACAATTCCAATGAGCTTATCGCGAAGCTTGGGATCGGTGTCAAACTGGATGCCGGCAGTAAATGACTGGGTTGGAAAGTTATCAATGCTGATATTTACGCCTACGCCGTAGGTGCCGCCTTCCTTTTCACGAATTTCTTCAAGGTAGCGTGTGCGAAGAATAGAGGTAAGGTATTCGGCCATCACATGGTTTTTGAGGTTATACTCGGCATTACCGGTAAATCCTACAAACACTGATGATTTAGCAGTTTGCATGGGTTTGGTGAAGTAGTTTTGCACCTTTCCCTTGGGCGGTCTAACACCGTTGTCCCTGGGAATATCCTTTCGCTTAACTACAGGTAGTGCACCAAGATACTTGGCTGTGAGCGCTTTAGCTTCATCCACGTTGATGTTGCCGGTAAAAATAAAGGTGAAATCGGAAGCATCGGCAAACCGGTCGCGGTAGAAGCTGTAGCACTTGTTGAAATCAACCTTACTCAGAAAATCAGTATTTATCGGCATAACCCTAGGGTTATGGTTAGCCATGGCAGTGTTAACACTATCACGGAAAGCCATTCTGGGATCGGCAGCGGCATTTGCAAAAAATGCCTTTAGCCTGTCTAAATACGTGTTGAAGTTCTCCTGGTCCTGACGGGGAGCCGTCATGTAAAGGTAAACCAGCTGGAGCATGGTTTCAAAATCCTTTGGAGATGCGCTTCCCTGAAATCCTTCGAAATCCTCTCCAAATACCGGGTTAACCCGAACCATTTTACCTGCAAGCAGCTTTTCGAGGTCAACGCTCGAAAACTCACCCACGCCAGCATTTACAACCATATCGGTAGCCAGGGTAGCAGATGGTAGCGTTGCTAAATCGGCCAGCGACAAGCCTCCCTTGCTGAAGGCATCCAGTTTAACCTCGTCTTCTTTGAAGTCGGTAGGTTTAAGAATTACTTTAACTCCGTTGGAGAGCGTAAGCTCCGTGGTGCCAAAGATGTTTTTGTCGTTTACCTTCTTTATTTGACCTGGAGTAGGAATGCTTTCAACCAGAGGTTTCATCACCACGTTATCAACGTATGCCTGCAAAGTTTCGGATTTTACCTCTTTAACAGCAGCCAGAATGGCCTCCTCGCTTGGCAGCTGAATATCATCCTTTTTCGGTGCCATAAGGGTTAACGCAACATTCTTATCGGTAACCATACTGGCAATGTAGGCGTTGATCTCTTCAAGGGTAATGGTAGGAACAAGCCCGTTTGCAAGCATGAATTCAAATTCAATGCCCGGCATGGGCTCCCCTTCCAGAAAGTTGTTAATAGCCTCCCAAACATACTTCTGATTCTTCTGCTTATCCTTTTCCTTCAGCTCGTTTTCTAACCCGCGCATGTAGTCCGATTTAGCCCTGTCGAACTCGGTAGCCGTGAAACCAAACTGCTTAACCCGTTCAGCCTCGCGTATTAATCCCTTAATGCCATCAATCATGGCGTCGTTACGTAGAGCAGCATAGAACATCAGGGCGCTTTTGGTCCGAACCATGTTCCCCATATCGGAAGCGGCAAAAACAAAGGGAGGGTTAGGTTTCTGGGTAATTTCATTCAGCCGGGCAGAAATCATGGAAGTTGCCAGCTTTTGGATCATTTGCTCCCGAACGTAGCCGAGATTTTTTTCGTTTTTGGGAACTGCCTGATGCTTGTAGTAAACGGTGAGGATGGTGTTGCGGGCTTCGGGGTCGGACGCAATGCCGATTAACGGCTCGTCGTTATCGGGTAACTCGAAGAAAGGTCTAACGTCCGGATTCTCCCGTTTGGGTATGTCGGCAAACAGCGTTTTGATTTTCTGCTCAACCTGGTCAACATCAACATCGCCAACAATGACGATGGATTGTAAATCGGGACGGTACCATTTGTGGTAGTAGTTTTTAATTTCCTCATGCTTAAAGTTATTGATGACGTTGATATCGCCAATAACATCGCGCTCGGCGTATTTCGATCCCTTGTAAATCACCGGCATCACCTGTTTATACATCCTTCGTTCGGCATTACGTCCAGTGCGCCACTCCTCGCGGATAACTCCACGTTCAGCTTCAATTTCATCGGGTTCAAGCGAGATGAATCCTGACCAGTCGTGCAGCACCAGAAGGGCGCTGTCAATTATTCCCTCGCGGTTGGTAGGAACATCGGACAGGTAGTAAACGGTTTCGTCAAGCGAGGTAAAGGCGTTGATGTTGAAGCCAAACTTAACGCCAACCGTTTCAAAGTAGTTGATTATACCCTTACCCGGAAAATGCTTGGTGCCGTTGAAAGCCATGTGCTCCAGAAAATGTGCCAGACCGTTCTGGTTATCCTCCTCAAGTATTGCACCTACATTCTGGGCAATAAAAAATTCTGCGCGCTGTTGGGGTTCGGTGTTCTTCCTAATGTAGTAGGTTAGGCCGTTCTCCAGCTGGCCAAACCGAACATTCCTGTCAAGAGGAATGGGGGTGTTCCAATTCACCTGATCCTGAGCCCCAGCGCTAAAACCTAGTAGAATACCCAGGGCGCATAGATAAAATCGTGTTTTTTTCATTACCGGATGTTTAAGTTAATTTTTTGTTATTAGTAAAAATTTATATCAAAGGTAGCCAAATTTTATGTTACATAAACTAAACGTTCACTTTTTAACATATTTTGAAACTTTATAGCTGGATTAAGCCCTGGCTCAATAAGTATTTTTCTAAAGTGTTCATTTTGCCCGGTTTCTCTGGCCTGGTTTATATATGCAAAATCCCAACAATCAGGATTATCCTTATGCTTTCCAATGGACTTTTATCTTGTATTTGCCAACCTGTTCAAATGCCTGTTTCCTATGCCAACAATTAAAATTTCTGCAGCTGAATATCAAGGCAACATTTGTTTGAATAACTTTCCGGGCTGTTCGGAAAGGATGGCAACATGGTTAAATAATTGAATTATTGTTCTTTATTTTTTTATTCATAGTAAGTTCTGAGGTTTAGCTAGCTGCTAATTATTCTTTGGATATTTAATTTAACCTACTCTGCATGAAAAAGTTTCTAACCCGTACCATCGTGATGCTTTCGCTGGTAAGCCTGTTTACGGATATAGCCAGCGAAATGCTTTACCCAATAATGCCGGTTTTTCTCAAGTCCATTGGGTTTTCGGTTTTGCTGATTGGTATTCTTGAAGGGTTGGCTGAGGCCACAGCTGGAATAAGCAAGGGCTACTTCGGGCATCTTTCCGACAGGTTGGGGACGCGAGTACCCTTTATAAGGTGGGGCTACACCCTTAGCGCCATCTCCAAGCCCCTGATGGCCGTTTTCACCTGGCCGATTTGGATATTTGGTGCTCGAACACTCGACAGGCTTGGAAAGGGCATACGAACCAGCGCCCGCGACGCCCTGCTCAGCGACGAGTCCACCAGGGAAACAAAGGGGAAGGTATTTGGGTTTCATCGGGGCATGGATACTCTTGGAGCAGCTATTGGGCCTATTGCTGCGCTTATATACCTGCACTTCTACCCTCAAAACTACAGCACGCTTTTCCTGATAGCCTTTGCTCCAGGTCTGGTGGCAGTTTCGCTTACCCTCTTACTAAAGGATAAGAAGAAACCAGAAACAAGTAACCAACAGGTTAATCCTGTTCAGGGTAAGGGATTTTTTTCTTTTGTAAAGTACTGGGGGCATTCTCCCAAAGCTTTTCGCTACCTGGTGGTAGGCCTGCTGTTTTTTACCCTTTTCAACAGCTCCGATGCCTTTCTGCTCCTCATGGTTAAGGAGAAAGGGTTCTCTGATGCCAACATGATTTCGCTCTACATATTCTACAACCTGCTCTATGCGCTGCTTGCCTACCCCATGGGTTGGCTGGCCGATAAGTTTGGCATGAAGCGGATAATGATCTTTGGCGTATCGGTGTTCGGCCTGGTTTACCTGCTCTTTGGATTTGCAGACAAGCTACACATGTTCCTGCTGCTCTTTGGATTATATGCATTCTATGCAGCCGCAACCGAAGGCGTTTCAAAGGCTTGGATAACTAACATTGTGCCTGGCGAAAGCACGGCAACCGCTATAGGATTCTACACCGGATTCCAGAGCGTGGCAACTCTTTTAGCCAGCAGCATGGCCGGGTTAATCTGGACTAAGTTTGGAGCATCAACTGTTTTCGTTATTTCGGGCTTAGCGGCATTCATAACCGCCATCTACCTGATGCTGGCAACCAGAATGAATAAGTTAGCGTAGCCGGTCAAGCGAGCGTATAAGGGCTTCGTCCTTAGCAATTGCCCGGTAGGCAAGGTAGGTGAAAATGGCGCAAACCAAGGGGAAAATGAATATCAAGCCATACGATGGGGGTGCCATTAGCCTTTGCTCCACAGCTTTAGCAATATAAAATAGCAAGCCCTGCAAGCCAATCAGAAGCACGATGTTGAAAATGCACAACCTTGCCTGCAGTTTTCTTTTTTTAAAGAGGAATATGGTTACCAGGGTAGCGGTAAAAGCCAGTATGACCAAAGCAAGGACTGCCCAAAGTTTAGGTAGGTTCTCCACTACTGAACCATCCTGACCTAAACCCGATGCGCTAAGCGAAATTTTAACCTCCTGTGGCCCAACAGCGTAATGGGCGTATGGCATGAAAAAGAAAAATGCCAGTAAAATTGCAGATATTAGGAGGTAAAGCGATTGTATTCTCTGTATCATGGCTGAATATGCTTAAAAGTAGTTTTAGACAAATGTATGAAAAAATTACCTCCTCAGAACGAAGGAAAGGATAAAGGATTTCAAATTCCAGAACTTGTCCGCCTACCGGCGGATTCCAGAAC
>DCDD01000198.1 GCA_002316235.1 Bacteroidales bacterium UBA1064 | reverse complement strand
TGCACCCCATGCAAGTGCGCTAGCCAACTGCGCCACACCCCGAAGCAAAATTTCGCCCTGCTTCATAACCGAAAATGGTTGAAAAAATTAGCCATCTCTCGAATTTCTGAGCAAAGCGTTGCAAAAATACACCCTTTTTAGTTTGTTTCAAAAATTTTTATTCAATCCTGCAAAGATTTTCATACCTTGCCCGTATGTTTTACTTTAGGAAGCCAGCTCTCCCGGCTAGGCGAAGGGCTTGTGTAACAAATCCGGCTGCACCTTGCAGATGGTTTCTACTTGCATATTTTCCTTTACACACGAGTTTTTAATGATGCAGGGCTCATTGTTTTTTTTACATCAGGTAATGGCTAATTGGAGTGGCAGGTAATGGCTCAGGCAGGAGATTGCTTTGTTGATGTTGTGCTTCCACTAGCGCTTCCAAGGCTCTACACCTACTCCATTCCCGATGAAATGATAGGTAGGGTTGAACAGGGAATGCGGGTTGTGGTTTCGTTTGGACGAAAGAAACTTTACGCTGCGGTTGTGTTCAGGGTTCATAGTGATGCCCCCAATGGGTATCAAACCAAGGACATCATCCAGCTTATTGATGAGCAGCCGGTTGTACTACCCGGCCAGCTGAAGTTTTGGAGTTGGGTGGCCGACTACTACATGTGCTATTTAGGCGAGGTGATGAAGGCTGCACTTCCCTCCGGCCTGAAGATGGAGAGCGAAAGCTTTGTGAGCCAAGCGAATGTTGAAGATATTAACTTTTCGGATAGCGAACGGATTATCCTGCACCTGCTTGACGGTAAGAAGAAGCGTAGAATACAGGATATTGCCACCATGGCAGGTTTTAAAAATCCTATGGGGGCGATTAAGTCGCTGTTGGAGAAAAATGCAATCTTCATCTCCGAGGAGATTGAGGAGGCGTACAGACCTAAAACGGAAAAGTACTTGTCAATTTCACCAAAATATTGTAGCAACGATGCTATCAACGAGTTGCTTAATAGCCTTGGCAGGGCTCCGGCTCAGCAGAGGTTGCTGCTTGGGATGCTTTCGTTGACCGATAATTTTTCTGAACTGTCCGATGTTTGTGTGCCGAAACGCAAAGTCCTCGAAAAAGTTGATGTCTCAGCAGCTGTTGTTGGTAGTCTTGTTGCCAAAGGAGTAATTTGTGAGGTTGAAAAGGCTGTTTCGCGGGTTAACGATGCCGACAACCAGCTGGGAAAGCCGGTGGAGTTGAGCAGTGCTCAGCTTGAAGCTTTGAATAGAGTTAAGGAATCGTTTGCCACCCACCATGTAACCCTGCTTCATGGTGTAACCTCTAGCGGAAAAACTGAGGTGTACATTCATTTAATTGGCGAAGCGCTTGCAGAAGGTAAACAGGTGCTGTACCTGCTACCCGAGATTGCACTTACCACACAGATAATCAGCAGGTTGAGAAGAATATTTGGCGATAGGGTAGGGGTGTACCACTCCAAGTTCAGCGATTCGCAGCGGGTTGAGGTGTACAACGGAGTGCTGCGTGCCGAAAGTACTCCGGGAAAACCTGCCTACAGCGTGATTCTTGGTGTTCGCTCATCGGTTTTCTTACCCTTCAGGAATCTTGGGTTGGTGATTGTTGACGAGGAGCATGAAAACACCTATAAGCAGTTTAACCCCGCTCCGCGATACCAGGCCCGTGATGCCGCCATTATGCTGGCCGGGTTTCATGGCGCAAAGGTACTGCTCGGGACAGCCACACCATCGGTTGAAACCTACTTTAACGCCCGAACGGGTAAGTATGGTTTGGTGGAGCTTGCTGACCGATACCTAAACATGGAGCTGCCCCAAGTGGAGGTGGTTGATGTACGGGAGGCCCGAAAGCGCAAGCTGATGCGCTCGCACTTCTCCGAAAAGCTTATTGAGGAAATCGGGCTATCCCTTGAACGCAATGAGCAGGTCATTCTGTTTCAGAACAGGCGAGGCTTTGCGCCATTTATCGAGTGTCATGAGTGCGGCTGGGTACCCCACTGCGAGAACTGCGACGTAACCCTAACCTACCATAAGGCATCGGACCTGCTGGTGTGCCACTACTGCGGCTACTCTGTTAAACCTACCCATGAGTGCATGGCATGTGGTAGCACCAACCTGCAACCGCAGGGATTTGGAACCGAGAAGGTGGAGGATGAGCTGCAAATATTTTTCCCCGAAGCTTCAATTGAACGCATAGATCTTGACTCAACCCGTTCACGAACTGCCTACGAGGGAATTATTGCCCGGTTTGAAACGGGGCAAACCGATATACTCATCGGAACACAAATGGTTACAAAGGGCTTGGATTTCGACAGGGTTAGCCTGGTGGGTGTACTAAATGCCGACAACATGCTTAATTTTCCCGATTTCAGGGCATCCGAAAGGAGTTTTCAGCTGATGGCGCAGGTAAGCGGACGTGCTGGGCGTAAGAACCGACGGGGCTTGGTAATCATTCAAACATCGCAACCTAACCATCCGGTGATTAAGCAGGTGAAGGAAAACGACTACATGGCTTTTTACGCCACTGTAGTTGGGGAGCGACAGAAGTTCCTCTACCCACCATTTTGCCGGTTAATTTCCATTTCGATTAAACATAAGGACCAAAATGTTGCCCGACAGGCTTCCGAAGTAATGGCAAATGGGTTGAAGCATAGCTTGGGTAACAGGGTGCTTGGGCCAGAAGCCCCGATGGTTGGAAAAATTCAGGGTTATTACATTCAAAGCATTCTGGTTAAGGCTGGCGGGCAGCAATCCCTTTCGAGGGTTAAGGAGCTTATTGCCTACATGGCCAACAGCCTGAGGGTAAATGGCGAGTACCGTTCGCTGGTTGTTGCGGTTGATGTTGATCCCCAGTAGGGAGGGCTATCTCTTTACTCCCTTTCCGAGCTACTTACCACCTCTTTGGCAATGTCGCTGAGCATATCAGTTTGAACCTTCTGCATCTCAACTATTTCTTGCTGCTGGCGTAAAATCAGGTGATCAATTTTTTCGTGAAGCGACCTGATTTCCAGCTCAGCCTTAAGGTTTATCATGTAGTCCTTTTTAGCCCTTTCCCGATCCTTAGACTCCTGGCGGTTTTGGCTCATCATAATAACAGGTGCCTGAATGGCAGCAATGCACGATAGAATGAGGTTGAGCAGGATGAATGGAAAAGGGTCGAAGTTCCGGTTGGCCAGCCAGAAAACATTCAGGCAAATCCAGATTAAAATAAAACCCAGAAAAGCAATAATGAAGGTCCAGCTACCACCGAATGCGGCAACCTTGTCGGCAATTTTCTGGCCGAAAGTACGTTGAGCTTCATCCTCAACCAGCTTATCCGAAAGGGTTGCCCGGTCGGATATGGAGTCTATCACTTTTTGCTCAAGCTCGGTGAGCTCGCCGGTTTGCCTCACCAGGTATTCGGTGATGTACTTCTCGCGGTAATCGTTAAGCTCTGTTAGCGATAGGAACTCTTCGGCTGAAAACTGAGGGAAATCCTTTTGAATCAGCTCCATGATCGGCTGGCGGATTGATTTACCTGAAACCCGTTCAGAAATTGGAAATTCCTGACCCGATAGGTCACTTTTGAATTTTTCCATAACCTTTCATTAATTTGTTCGTACCTGAAGGAGATTTGAAGTTTCGGACTGCTATATTAAGCTGGGGTAAAACGGGTAAACTCAACTATAGGTAGCTGGTTGGACTAGCCGGAGCAAAGGGCGCAATGGCACGCTGGTATATTCCCTGAACATAGGCAATGGCCATACCGTAGTTGGTAACTGGTATTCCCGCTTCAACGGCAGGTCTTATCCTGTTGATAAGCTGCTTGCGGGTAATCATGCAGCCGCCACACTGAATAACCAGTGCGTAATCGGTGATGCTGCGGGGTAGGGAGCTAAGCCCTGCCACCACGTCGTACTCCAGCTGTTTACCGGTGAAGTTGGAAAGCCACCTGGGGATTTTTGTACGGCCAATATCGTCGCAGGAAACGTGGTGGCTACAGCTTTCGAGAAGCAACACCCTGTCGCCATTCTTTAGCTGCGAAATTTTTGGGGTTCCCTTCAGGTAGCTGGCAAAATCACCCTTCATCCTAGCAAGCAGTATGCTGAAGCTGGTAAGGGGAATATCCCTCGGGATGGAGGCATCGGCCTTGGAGAAAATCTGGCTATCGGTAACAGCCAGAGCAGGTTTGATACGGGTTTTTCTGAGGAAGTCGTCAACCTCACGCTCCTTCAGCACTATGGCCACCGCATCGTTATCAAGCACATCCCTGATGGCCTGAACCTGTGGTAGTATAAGCCTTCCGGCTGGAGCCTCAACGTCAATCGGAGTGATAAGGAGCACCACGTCGCCGTAGGATATTAAATCACCCAAAAGGGTTGGAACCTGATACGACGATTCGGGAATAGCCCCCTTTATCATCTCAACCAACGTATCCACGTTGTTAGGCCAAAGGCAGCTTATTTCCGCAAAGCCCCTGTGGGGTTTGGAACCCACAACCCGTTTGAACTCCTCACTGGCAGGGGTTAAATCGGATTTATTGTGGATGACCAAAAAGGGGGTATCGCTGGTTGAAAACTCTTCGATCAGCCTTTCCTCATAATCACCCCAGGTGTTACCTGCCACAACCAGAATAGCCAAATCTACCTGGTTGATTGTTTCCAATGTTTTACCAACCCGTTTTTCCCCCAGCTCGCCGCTATCGTCAATTCCGGCGGTATCAACCAGAATAACCGGTCCAAAGCCCGTAATCTCAAACGATTTCTTCACAGGGTCGGTTGTGGTTCCGGCAAAATCGGATACTATTGCTACATTCTGACCTGCAAGCAGGTTGATAAGCGAGCTTTTTCCGTTGTTGCGTCTTCCATAAATGCCAATGTGTGGCTTTGACTCTTTTCCTCTCTGCATGGGCTGGAATGTTTGTTGGCAAATTTAGGCATTCGTCGGCTATTTATTCGTTCCTTGTTAAACATTATGCACAAGCTTCATGTCGGTGTCAAGAATCTTAATATCAACATTAAAGAATGAAAATAATTTGCATTTAGCAAAACTATCGGCTAAATTGCATGTAATTCCTTATAAATAACATACCATGAATAAGTTAGCTACAACCATTATAATGGTTTCATTTATGATAACCGCTTTTAGCGGGGAATCGAAGTCGCAGGTGGGGGGAATGCTTAAGGATAGGCTTAAAAAGGCTGCAGTTAAAAGCGTGGTATCGGATCAGGAGAAGAATCGGAACGATACTGTTAGTGAAAATCAGGACAGCCAACAGCAGGCCGAAAACCCAACCGAAACCTACATGCAGGCAAAGATGATGGGGTTGATGGGAAAGGGAAACGTGAAGTACGATTTAGCCTACACCTTCACCTCGAGCATGAAGATGGATTTTGAGGTGCTAGATTCAGCGCAGAATGAGCCTTTTACAGGAACCTACACCCTTTACTTTGAAAAGGATGGCAAAAATTTTGCCATGGAGGTTGAGACTGCCGGCAAAAAGGATGAGCCAGCCTCAAAATCGCTATTCATCTATGATTTCCGCAATTTGGCCCTGCTGATTCTTAGCGAGCAGGAAGGGCAAAATAGCGGCATGGCCATGGCTATTCCACCCGATTCTTCTAAGGTAGAACCTTCTCAGGTGGCGCCTACCACGGACACTGAGCTACCTGGCAACGAAGTTTCAACTGGTGATGTAACCTTTAGGGCAACCGGACGAACCAAAAGCATCCTTGGCTACAGCTGTAAGGAGTACCTTATGGAGAACCCCGAGGGTAAGGTTGAACTTTGGGTAACAAACGATGTGCGCTATGACTACTCCGATGCCTATAACCGGATGCAGGGATTCCAAATGATGTCGAACGTGAACTCATCAGCAACCAATGGAACAGTGCTGGAAATGCACTTCAAGGATTCTGGTTCACCTGCGCATTCCGACTTTTACGTCAGGGAGATAAACAAGGACAAGAGCCAAACATTTAACCTGGCCGGCTACACCATTATGAGCTTTGGGCAGTAGGCTGGTTGAGGATTTGGAGGCACTTGCCGCATTACTTCAAATGATTGCGGCATTTGCCATTTACGGCAGTTTATTGCAGGGGGAGCGCTGTAGGAATATGGAGCTAGATGAATATCTAACCTGACGCAATGGTCAAGGTTGTCATTTCTACCGTTTAGTTGTTATTACCGGTTGGTAATGCTAGAAAGGTTTTCCAGCTTAGCTATCCAACCATTAAAATGGCTGCATGTTTTTTTTAGAAAGTCAATCCCTATTTCCCCAACAATTACTGCCCCAACGCTTACTTTATCGTATTCCGGAATAAGTTTTATTATTCTTTTCGAAGGTGCTGTTTCGGGGTTATCATTAATTAGCTCTGGATTCACCTTTTCAGCGAGAAGTTTCTGTAAGTTACTTATTTCTTTGGAGCGCTCAAAATATTCAATTTTTAATTCTTCAGGTTTTGATAGTATGAGTGTTTCAAATTCGTATAGCTGAAGGTAGGGTATAAATCTATTATCTTGAATATCATCTGCAAATGCTTTTTCGAGGAATTCGACCCGTTCATAGGCATCATTAATTTTTTTTGACTCATTATATTTTGGAAAATCTTTTGGTTGGCGCACGATTCTATTCCTCAGAATGTTTCGGTAGTGGTGGAATTAAATTCGATTCGAAAAGTCCTTGACACGGGTCTGTTCATTGTAATAAGAAATTTAGGAGAAACAAGGGGTAAAAAAGGGCTGCTCAAAAGTAATTAGCCTGCCGATAAAATTATTGGCTTTCAAAATAACTCCTGGGTTTTTGAGCCAGGGCGTATATTTGTTAAAGACGGAACATAGCATATTCGTCAAAAAGCAACCGCAATAATTTTTGCCGGAGGCAAAAGTTCCCGAATGGGTAAGAGGTTGCTCCCTGTAAACGGAAAACCTCTAATTCAGCACATCGCAGAGCAGCTGGTTGATTTTCTCGACGAGGCAATTATCGGGGCAAACGATACGGAAAAGTATGGCTTCCTAAAGCTGAGGGTTGATCCTGATATTTGGAGAAAGGCACTTTAATGTGAATTTACTCATGTTTGCTGGCTTCGGACAGCGACATAAACTTTACTACAGCCTGCGATATCCCGGAAATGAATATTGAGCTAGTAAGTAGAATGGCCAACTTGGCGTTAGATTACGAGATAGTAATACCTGTGAATGATTCCTCACGGTTCGAACCCCTTTTTGTCGTATAACGTAAAAGCGTTGCTGCTAAGGCCAAATTGCTTTTGGATGAAAACAGGCAAAGGACTGTTGAGCTTCTTGATTGTACTGAATACGCTACTGTTGATTTTACTGGCAATGGATGGTATCAAAACCTAAACTGCGCTAGCGATTATTTTGAGTACGTAGGTAGATAATTTTTTCTGGAGGTGGTTGCGGGCAACACCAGCTATACAGGAGTATCAAAAAGTTCCAACCAGGGGGAAGAACTCCAATGCCTCCTACGATTGCGATTCTTTCCTTAGCTTCAGGTACCTAAATAGCAAGTAACCAGCCAATGCCACAACCAGAAATAGCAACAGGTAGAAGTACCAAACATTTCTCTTTCCTGAGGTTACATCCTGTGTGATATCGCTGTACAGGTTGATTTTATCCTCATCAGGCAGTGCATTGTAAGCGCTGATTGAAATTCGTGAAAAAACTCTAAGCAGCTCGGGGAGGTTCTCCCTATAGCCTTTTGGGTTGGCTTTTTTATAGGCGGCAAGCAGGGCAGAAAAGGTGTTGATTTTTGGATGGCCAACAGTAATGGCAGCTAGCTGTTTGGCCAGATTTGGGGAGGAAAGGTTGATGAGCTGATTGTAAAAGTAGGTGAATGAGCCGTACTCGGAGTCGGAAGCAATTGTTTGTCTTCTTTGGGAGGTGTTGCCGGAGGTTTTGTCAGAAATAACATCGCTGAGGTTGGCCAGTGCTCTCACCATGGCATCTCTCCCCTCGTAGGTTTTAAATGCGCTGGAAAAATTTAAAATGCTCTCGCTAAGGGTGTTATCCGGGAACTGCCAGTTGTTTTTGAGTATAGGGCTTAGAACAGACTGCAAATTTGGAGGAGTTAGTAGTAGCAGCGTTTCCATTAAGTAGCTGTAGGTTTCGACGTTAGTGCCGGCGTACCCATCAGGGGTAAGCTGGCTACTCCTACCCCTTATACGGTCAGGCTTCGTGTAGCCAGAAATCAGTTTATTTGTGTCATTCATCAGCTTAGAAATGCCCATGCCCGTATCGGCAAAGGTCTTAAAGGGTTGGCTAAGGTTTGGTCTTACCCTAGCATCAGTTAGCTGAAAACCGGTATTTTCTCCTTGTTCCGCCTTGGGTAAGCGTGTCTGGGTGTAGCTAATTTTCTGGCTAATGTCGAATTTCCTACCGTCGAAGACAAGCTTGCTTTTAAGTTTGGGGTCAATAATTTGGGGTATATCGGAGCTGGTGAGGTCAACAAGAGCTTTACCTCTAAAGCTAATGGTGTCAACCACCAACCGGTTAAACGTTTTATCGGAGATTCTGTCGGATACCTCGGTAGTTGACACTATGCCTCGCATGAATCTGGGAACAAACAGTTTCAGCTCGTAAATATCCTGAGAGCCCATCCCCTCGGGGTCAAACATGGCCATTAATGCGCTGGAGCCATCATCAATCGGGAAGAAGAAAAGATCATCATCAGTAGTATTGATAGGGTATCCCAGATTAATAGGGGCTGTCCAGCGGCCATCAGCTTCCAGCTGCGAAACAAAGATATCGTAGCCCCCCATGTTACTATGGCCCTCGGAGCTGAAGTACAGGGATAATCCATCGGAGGTGAGGAATGGAGTGTTTTCGTTAAGTTTGGTATTGATTGTTGACCCAAGGTTTTGGGGGACTTCCCAATTATCTCCAGATTCCCGGTGGCTGACGTAAATATCCAGATCGCCGAATCCACCCTTTCGGTTGCTGCTGAAGTATAGGTCCTTGCCATCGGGGCTAATACAGGCATGTGTTTCGTAATATTCGGAGTTGATGTTTGGGTTGAGCTTTCTAATTGGTGTCCATCTGCCATTTTCCAGATGCGAAACATAAATGTTTCCATCATGATTGTCGTCCCTGAAGAGGTAGAGCTCATCGCCCCTGTACGATAGCGAAAGGGTTTCGCATCGGCCGTCAACCTGCAGGTCGAGGGTGATGTTGATGGGTTTTTCCCACTCACCCCGCTCGTTCAGCTGCGCCACCATGATGGCGTTGTAGAATTTTAGCCTTGATGTGTATGCAAGGGTGGTTCCATTGCCCGAAATGGTGGCGTTGAAGTTGGGAAAGTGGTCATTTACCGGTTCTCCCAAATTGGTCAGAATGAAGTTAACCTTATTTTTCTGCAGCTGTATGGAGCTCTTTGCTGTGGCCATCTGATGATTTAGATAGTCAAAATTCCAGCTACCCTTACCCCTTGTCAGCGTCCAGAATTTTTCATACTCCTTAATAGCATTTTCCACCTGGTTATTTACCAGGTAGGCATTTCCAAGGTAAAAAATTGCATCGGGTGGGGCCTTTGTCTCAAGAATAGACTCCTCCCTGTAAAAACGGGTAATATTCCCAGCTGCCTTTTCCAGATAGGGAATGGCATTCTTTTTACTCCCCGGAATGTTCAGGTAGCAGAAGCCAATCCGGTAGCAAAGGTTGTAGTTTTCGGGTTGGTGGCTATATACCTGAAGGTATAATGTCAAGGCCTCTTCGTAGTCCTCGAAGTAAAAGTAGGAGTTGGCGTCACGATATATTTCCTCAATTTCTAATTTGGATTGTGGTTTTCCGGCTATGGTGAGGCATAGACAAATTCCAACAGGTAGGAGTTTCTTTAAGATTGTCATTGATGCACTTGTTTTCCTTCAAAGGTTCATTTTTTTTACCGGTTTGTCCCTGCGGAATGAGGCTCTAAGCTCAAAACATTTTTCATATGAGTTGGACACGTTATAGTTGCTTTATGCCGCTATTGTAACAATCCGTCATTTATCCCCGTTAAGTAAGGTGCTGAGGTCAAGGGTTACCTCGTAGATGTCGTCCTCGCCGCTTGACTCCTCCGAGGCTCGAGAAATAAATCCTCTTTTACCGTTGTTGAGTGGGAATAGAAATGTATCGTCGTCAAGGGTGTTGATAGGGTAGCCCAGGTTATGGGGTAACCCCCATGTTTTATTCTCATAACCGGAGAGGTACAGGTCGAATCCTCCCATGGAGCGGTGTCCGTTGGAGCTGAAGAAGAGCTGCTTGCCATTTTCGGTAACAAATGGGGATATTTCATCGAAAGGAGTATTGACTTTATTTCCTAGGTTAACCGGGTTAGACCAACCTGTTATGGTTTTCACCGACATGTAGATGTCGAATCCGCCAAAACCACCTGCCCTGTTACTGCTGAAGTATAGGGTATCGCCACGACTGGAGAGCGAGCCCGAAATTTCCCATCCGCTGGAGTTAATCTCCTTTGGGAACTTCTCAATGGGCGACCATGTGTTTTTTGTTCTGTCGTACCGGCTGAAGTAGAGGTTATAGGTGTCGTTATCGTTACGCGCCAGAATAAGCATGTTACCGTTGGGTGAAATGCCCACAGTTTTAATAGCCCCATCGGCAAATAGCTGGGCGTTAAGATTTATGGGGTTGGTCCAGAGGTCTTCCTTGCGCTGGCTAACCAGAATGGCGTTGTAGAACTGCTGAAGAGAGGTGTAGATAAGCAGGTTGCCCGTTGTATCGGAAAGGGGGTTAACCTCGGGGAAACGGGTATTCACATTCCGGTTAACGGGTTTAATGGTATGGCTAGCGGGGTTGGCGAGCTGCTTCCTGGCGTAGGCGATGGACTCAATTTCCCTGGCAATTATTTTTTGCTCCAAGAGATCCTTTGGAGTAAGAAGGTTTTGGTACGATTTAAAAGCCTCCATGGCCTTATCGAACTGCGAGTCAATTCGTAAGGCTTGTCCGTAACGTAGGAAAGCTTCACGCGGTGCTTTGGTTTCGGTGAAATAGCCTTCCTGGTATGATGGGGTGATGGAGGTAATAGCCTTCTCGAAATAGGGTAGGGATTTCTTTTTTTCGTTGGGAATGTTGAGGTAGCAAAGCCCTATGCGGTAGGCCAGGTTACAGTTTGAAGGGTAGGCCTTGTATATTTCCTGGTAAAGAGGTAGCGCGTCACGATACTCCTCGTAAAGCAGGTAGTACTCCGCATCAACAAAAACTCTTTTAAAGTAGGAGCTTTTCTGACAAAACGCATTTTGGAATGGAAAGGCAGCTATAAATATCAACAAAATCCTCAGTCTCATCAATCGGCAGTTTACAACCCTAAAGGATTTATCCAACCAAATTGTTTAGAAATAACACCTCAATTTTAAAACAACCAGCAAGATATGACAAATAGCTAAACAACTTTCAAAAGTAGTAAATTATTTTAATTCAAATAAATAGTTAAAGTCAAATTATTCCAACTTTTTCTAACTTTGTGTCAGAAACCATAATTTGCGAGGAGATGTCGTTAGAGGAAAGAATCAGCCAGGATATCAAAACAGCCATGCTGGCACAGGACAAGGTTAGGCTGGATGCGCTACGGGCAATAAAAAGTGCCATTTTGCTTGCAAAAACAGAAGGCGAGCATAAGGATACGCTTGCTCCTGAATCCGAGGCTAGGTTGCTGCAAAAGCAATACAAGCAGAGGAAGGAGTCGGCTGAGCAGTACGTTCAGGCTGGCCGGCAGGAGCTGGCCGACAAGGAGCTAGCCGAAGCTGCCATCATAGAGGAGTACATGCCCAAAATGCTTAGCGCTGATGAGCTGAAGGCTGAGCTGGTAAAAATAATTGGGCAGGTTGGCGCTAAGGCACCTTCGGACCTGGGAAAAGTTATGGGTGTTGCCAGCAAGCTGCTAGCCGGCAGGGCTGATGGAAAGGCTATTTCCGACATGGCTAAACAGCTTCTGGGTGGTAGCTAATCCTCTACCGGTTGAAACTTATCGGTTCCCTCAACCCGCTCCAGCTCAGTGCCAACCCTTGAGTTAAGGTAGGGAATAATGGAGGCATCGCAGTTGGCAATGTAGTTGAGGTCAAACATCATGAAGTGGTAAACGTCTTCAACGTACTCCTCGGTTTCGGCACCCGAGTAGAAACGCCAGCCGCTATCGTCATCATCCTCGGGTTTCTCCCTATACATGTATCCAACAGGCATTCCATCAACTGTAATCATTTCCGAGGCGTAGCAGTAAGACTTTTGAGGAATTAGTTCCTTTATGTCCTCGGGTTTAATCCTGTAGTTTGCCATAGCTTTAGGTTTAACTTTTGCAATTTATTTGATTACCGTTATTCTTTCAACCTCAATACGTAGTAGTCTCTAATAAGCCTGTCCCTATGTCGGGGTCTATAGTTCATGTCAATGGTGTGAACTTTTTTTACTTCAAAATTCGGGAAGCCTGACCTAACTATGGTTGAATCGCTTCGGGCAACAAGCAGCCCAAACTGCTTTTCTGGCGGAGCTTGTATGTTTTCGTTAATTTTGGGTAGGGAAGGAATGACCTTGCCAAAATCCCATACAATTTCGGGGGCAATGTCGTTTAGCCGGTAGGTTTTTACGCCATACTTGGCTTCTACATTCAATGCACTGCTTGCAGGCTTATAGGCTGGATTGGTAAACAAATTTTGCGATAATGGAATTATAGCCACCACAACCACTGTAAAGAGGGCAATAGTGGAGTAGAATGTGCTTTGGAAGTTAAAACTTTTCATCCCCCTGAGAATGAAAAATGCGCATGTTAGCATGAGTATTGACGAGATGATGGCAATAGGTAGGTAGTTTAGTATATCAGTTTTAAGGATGAATGTTAAGGCGAAAGGGTATGCCAGAGCGATGAATCCTAATAGTCCAAATGAAAAATAAACCCACAGCTTCTCGGCTCTTGGCAAACCTTTGTTGAATCTTCGAAAAAGATAATCTATGTAAAAGCCTGTGTTGATAGCCATTGGAATTAGGGTGGGTAGCAGGTAACGGGGTTTCTTCTCGGGAACGGCTGAGAGTAGAATAACTGAAAACAGCGTCCAAAGCAGCGAGAATCTGTAGGCCTTGAGGTTGTCCACCCTTTTTTTGAGGTATGGATAGGCTAGTGCGGTTAATGAGGGTAGTGTCCACAACCCGCTCTGTATGAAGAAATTCCAATAATAGTAGAAGGGTTTTGTTTCGTAGCTGGCCCAGTTTGCAGCCTCATGTCCAACTATAGCCCGGAAGTACTCCGGATCCTTCAACCGAACGTATGCGTACCACCATAAGCCAACCAGCAATCCGATGAAAAGCATGTTTATAAAGTAGATGCCTTTCCCCTTAAGATGGAAACGGTAAACCATGCCATAGCTGATTAGAAAGGGCAGGAAAAGGGCATAGAGTGAGATGGGGCCTTTGCTTAGTATTGACAATCCAAAAAATACTCCGGCGGCAATGCTATTGCCCAGGCGATGGGTATCCTTTTGTAGTAGCCTCCACAGAAAGAATATGGAGGTTACCATAAAGGCATGGGTGTACATATCCCACTGGTTATCCCTTCCACCAAAGAATATGTAGAAAGAGGTTATCAGGATAAGGGCGTTGTTGAAGCTTTGTTTTTTTGACAAACCCAA